>DATGJB010000150.1:0-6220 GCA_035295425.1 Chloroflexota bacterium
AGCGTAATCGATTAGTCGTTGCGACCGGCGAAGGCGAGGCGGGCGCCGAGGCCGATCATCACCAGCCCGCCGGCTCCCCCCACCAGCTCGAGGCGGCGCGGCGACCGGACGAGCCAGGAGCGGGCGGTGCCGGCCGCCAGCGCCCATGCGCCGTCGGAGACGAGGGCAATTGCGATGAAGATCGTTCCCAGTAGCAGCAGTTGCAGCGGGACATGGCCGGCCGCCCGATCGACGAACTGTGGCAGAACGGCGGCAAAGAAGATGATTCCCTTCGGGTTCGAGATACCGACCATGAATCCATCCTGCAGGATTCGCCGGGTGGTTCTCGGCCGCACCGCGGCGCTCAGCGCCGCGCTTAGCGAGGCACGGTGACGCAGCGACTGGATACCCAGATAGATGAGATACGCGGCTCCAGCAAGCTTGACGATAGTGAACACGGCGATCGAGCGCTCCACAATGGCGCCCAGGCCAACCGCCACCGCCACTACCTGGACGTAGATGCCGCTGGCGTTCCCGACCACCGTCGCCAGACCGGCCCCACGCCCCAGTGTCACAGCCCGGCTGATCACGAACAGTACGCTCGGGCCGGGAACGACGATCAGCGCGAAGGCGGTCAGGGTGAAGGCGAGCAGATGATCGGTCGGAAGCATCATCAAACGGTACGCCCGGGGCTACACCGCCGCGGTCCCAATCAACCCGTTGCGGGTAACCACTCCCAACAGCTCGCTCTCGGCAAGCCCCTCGGTGCCCGCCGGACGTCGCGGCAAAACCATGTATCGCGACTCGGCACTGGCGTCCCAGACGGTGACAGCAACGTCGTCTCCTAACTCCAGGCCGAATTCACCCAGCACGCCTCGCGGGTCCCGCACCACCCGCGATCGGTACGCCTCGCTTTTGTACCAGCCGGGTGATGGTCCCAGCAATGCGATCGGGTAGCACGAGCAGAGCGTACAGACGATCACGTTGTGGGTCGAAGCGGTGTTCTCGACGACCTTGAGCCGCTGCTCCTGGAGACCGCCTCCCATGCTCAGGCCAAGCTCACGGATCGCCTCGTTGGCATCGGCCAGCAGGCGGGATTTGAAGCCCTCGTCTACCCAGGCCCGAGCGACGATCCGCGCGCCATTGAGCGGTGTACTCGAGGCGAGAAAAGTCTCGATCGCGTCCTCTAGCTCGCCGGCCGTGATGATGCCGCGCTCCTCGAGCAGCGACTCGAGCCGGCGCACGCGCTGCGACACGGTGGCATCCACATGATGGTCAGCGGTCATCGGCATCTCCCGTAAGGTACGTTTCCCAGAGATCGACGGTCACGCTGTGGTCGCCGCTGCCCCAGAGATCGCAGGCGGCAAAACGGACCGTGTAGACCGGCTCGGGCGGTACGGCGGCGCGACCGCGGGCGCGCTCATCGGCTAGAGGGTAACGGCCCTGCGACTCGACAACGGTCCCAACCGCTCCGCGCACGTACCGCGGGACACGGGTGTGGCCAGGTGGGTCGCCGGTACGGACCCGGACTCGATCGCCGGCGCGGAAGTGCTCAGACACCGGCCAGCTCCGCATCGCCGACCACACCCTTTTCGTCCAGCAATGTCGTGATCGCGGCCAGCCAGCGCTCATAGTACGACGCGGCCAGGTAGTCGGCGGGCGGCATCCGTTCGATGGCATCGCGGAACTCGTCGAGATTGTAGATGCCGCGTCGGATCAGGGCCCGGTTCAGGGCGAAGACGTGCGACTCCCAGTCGGCGTGGAACGGCGGTCCATCGAGATCGGCCGGCACCGGGCCAAAGCCCTGCATCCCGCCCACGTCGTTGATCCTGCTCATCGCTCCGCTCTCAGCCGTACCGCCAGCCTCCGCGATCATAGCACGCACGCTGAGAGAGCATCGGTCCTCGCGGCGCCCCGGAGTTCGCGCAAGAGAACGTGATCAACCCGCCGTCGACAGACGAGGGCACGGAGATCTTCGAGCGGATGGGCGTGGAGAACTCCATGTTCCGACTGCCGTGAGCAGGCAGACTTCAGGCAACAATGCGATCAGTGCTCGCGGATGATCCGCTCCAACCGGCCACGGCCGCAGCCCCGGGTCCCACCTCGCATGCCGCGTCCGCGGTCACTACTGCCTGTCGACGACGCGAGCCGGTGCCGAGGCTATCTGTCCCGGCAGCCCGCGGCGCGCCAGGCCACCAGCCACGATCGTCCCACATCCGCGAGTCGGCTCCAAAGCGGAGCGCCAGCGGACCGACGAGGAGGAGAAAGAGAAGAATGCCTATTACTTCCATGCCTCCATACTGACAGCTTTGAAACATTAGCTCAAGTCGTATTAGCATCGGATATGATTACCGATTCTGATCGTTGGCTTGACCTCGATCTCCGGCAACTGACCGCCCTGCGGACGATCGCAAATGCCGGCTCATTCCACCGTGCCGCCGAGCAGCTGGGGTACACCCAGTCGGCAGTGAGCCAGCAGATCGCCGGCCTGGAGCGCATCGTCGGCACCCGCCTCATCCACCGCCCGGGCGGTCCACGGCCAATCTCGCTCACCGAGGCCGGCCGGCTGCTGTTGCGCCACGCCGACGCCATTCTGGCACGCCTCCATGCGGCCGAAGCCGACCTGAGCGCGCTCGCCGCCGGAACTGCCGGCTGTCTGCGGGTCGGCACCTACCAGAGCGTGGGGCGGCGCATCCTGCCGGCGCTCATGCGTCAGCTCGCGACCACGTGGCCGCAGCTCGAGATCCGGCTGGTCGAGTCGGCGACCGATCGAGAGCTGCTGCCACTGGTCGAGCGCGGCGAGCTCGATCTCACGTTCTCGCTACTACCGCTCCCTGAGGGTCCATTCGCGTCGGTCGAGCTGCTCAGTGACCCGTACGCGCTCATCGTCCCGGCCGATTCGCCACTCGCCGGCCGGACGCCCGACCTGCGCGAGCTCGTGGACCTGCCCCTGATCGGGTTTCGACAGTGCCGCAGCCTGGAGATCGTGGAGGAGCGACTGCGCGAGCAGGGACTGACGCTGGACCCCATCTTCCGTTCCGACGACAACGGCACGGTTCAGGCGCTGGTCGCCACCGGCATGGGAGTGGCGTTTATCCCACGTCTGGCGATCGAGCCTGGCGATCCCAGCATTGCCGTGATCGACCTCGCCGCCCAGCTGCCGCCGCGCCGGATCGCCCTTGCGTGGCATCGTGACCGTTACCGCACCCCCGCGATGTGCACCTTCATCGAGGCGGTGCAAGCGCACTGCGAGCGGATGGCGCAGGCAGCTGCTGGAGCCACTGCTGCGGCGTAGAAGCGTAACTCTCTGCGTTAGAAGACGCCGCTCTCCCAGTCGGTCAGCGTGCGGTACCGGTCAAACGTCACCCGCCGCTGGGACACTCCACTCCTCCTCACCTGGCTGCTTCGTCCTGTCCAATGCGCAGTGAAGCGTTCGAAAGCCTCCGGAGCCGGGCACCGAGCCGCAGCCCGCGGGATTCGAGAGGCACTCTTACTCTTGCGACGAGGCCGTGCCTGGCGGAATCCGCTCGCCATCCGGCGCGCCGGGTGTCAGCCGGCCCATGACGTGGCGGTCGATCCGGCCGGGCAGGATATAGAGGATGGGGACGGCGATATAGAGGGCCACGCTCAGCACGGTACTCAGCAGCGAGAGAAGGACCGCCAGCAGATACACCACGACGCCCACCAGAACCCGCCGCCCGCCGGCCTGCACCACCGTCGGAGCAAGATCAGGGTCCACCAGACGATGATCCGCCGTGGCGTACCACCAGATCAGGTAGAGCGCGGCTCCGACCACGACGAGGTTGAGCCCGTAAATGCCAACCGCTATCCTCGCGTGGACATAGGCGCCGAGCAGGGCCGCCGAGAACGGAATAAAGGCGATGCACATGAGGAAGAGGATGTTCATCCAGATGAAGGGACGGTCCGCCCGCCGGATGTAGTGAAACTGATTGTGGTGCCCTACCCAGTAGACGCCCACCACGACAAAGCTGAGGGCGTAGCTCAGCAGCTTCGGCCAGAGGTCGAGTAGGGCGTGCGGCAACCGGCCGGTGACCAGTGCCGCCGGAATCTGGGGTACCTGAAGATTCAGCACCAGCAACGTCATGGCGATGGCGAAGATGCCATCGGTCAGCGTCTCCAGCCGGCTGGTACCCAGCCCCACCTGCCGCGGCCGCTCGGGCGGCCCCTCGGTCACGCCAGCACACCTGCCCTCAGGGCGCCTGCCAGTCGGCAAGGAGCTCGTTGGGCCCGCTCGGGTTGGTCAGATCGACACCGTAGATTTCCAGCACCCGCTCGCGGTACCAGCGGTCGAACGGTGCTCCGGAGGCTGCGAGGGCGCCGAAGGCGCGTTCGAGATCGTGGGCCTCGAAGCGGACGAGCACCAGCGCTCCATCCGGGATCTGCTGCAGCCAGGCCGACTCGCGGGTGATGCCCTTGTCCTGCCAGGATCGCTCGAATTCCGCTCGGCGGGCACCAAGCAGCTCGGCGACGAAGCCGCGCACCGCCGCGATCTTCTCGCGCGAAATCGAGAGGGCAAAGGTCGTTGACTCCAAGCCGGTGAACCTTTCTCCTCAGTTCATGACCGTAGCCCGGTCTCTTGGTGGCCGGACGAGCGGCTCCAGGCGTTGCGCCCGAGGTCTGCTTCTCTGTGGCACGTGGCTCAGTCCGCCTTCAGCTCCGGTGGATACAGGAAGTAGTTGGCGGCCGACGCGGCCTGCGCCCCCTCGTGGACAGCTGCGCTCACCTGATGGGAGTGGAGCTGGGTGATGTCCCCCGCCGCGTAGACACCTTCCACGCTCGTCTTCTGCTCGGTATCCACCAGGATGTACCCGTTCTGGGCCAGCTGCACACCCAGCATCTGCGCGAGGCCGGTCTCCGGTGTCGCTCCCTGCACCACGAAGAACGCCTCGACCGGCACCTCGATCCCTTCGGAGGTCTCGAGCATCTGGAGATGGCCGTCGGTTCCCACTGCTCGCTGGATCCGGTCGTGCAGGACCGGGATTCCCGCCGCGGCAAGACGGGCGTTGAACTTGTCGTCGATCTCATTCACGTGGCTATTGGTGATGAGCGTCACATCGTCGGAGAGACGGCTCATCTGCATCGCCTCACCAGCGGCGGCGTTGGTATGCCCGGCGACCACGATCTTCTTGCCGCGGTTCTCGTAGCCGTCGCAGGTGATGCACCAGAACATCGAGACGCCGACGTACGGCTCCCAGCCGTGGAAGTGCGGATAGTGGTCGAGCACCCCCATACAGAGAATGACTGACCGGCCGGTGGTGTCGCCGAACTGGCCGCGAGCGACGAATCCTTCGTCGGACTGCTCCAGGTGCTCGACCTTGTGATGCTCCACGCGCACGTGATCGTAGGCCATGAGCTGCTCCAACCCGCGCTGGCGCAGCTCGACGGCGCGAACGCCGCCGGGAAACCCAAGGTAGTTGTGGTTGACCTGATGATGGGTCGAGCGGCCGTGGCCGAGGTCAAAGAGGGCGACGCTACGCCCGTAGCGTGCGAGATAGACCGAGGCCGAGAGCCCGGCCGGTCCGCCACCGACCACAATGACGTCGGCCTCATGATGACGAGTCACTCTTCTCCTCGCTCTGATCCGAAGCACAGCCGATCGCGATCAGCGGGGTGAAGTCGCCTGTTCATGGCTGGCCTCCTTCATCATCCCGACTCTACAGGATCGCGCGCCATACCGCCCTCCGCGAAACGGGCAGGGTCCACCCACCAAACCTGCTAGTACTGTGTCAGGAGAGCTTGAAGAGTCCCAGAGTTTCACGAAGGTGCTCGAGACTGAGGTTGCCGCCGCTGCACACAATGGCGGTTCGCGTGCCGGCCAATTGCTCGCTCAGGCGCAGTGCCGCGGCGAGCGGGGCGGCCCCGGCTCCTTCCACGAGATTGCGCGTCTTCTCGATCATGGTCACCACCGCACGGCGAAGCTCCTCCTCGCTCACCAGCACAAAGTCGTCGAGGCGCTCCCACAGGATGCGCTGCGGGAGCTCGAAGGCGGTTCGGGTGGCGAGGCCTTCCGCAAACGTTGCCATGCCATCCTCGACCAGCGCCCGAGCCTGCCACGATCGATAGGCGGCCGGCGCCGCCTCCGATTGGACTCCGATGATCCGCACGGCGGGGTTGATTGCCTTCACCGTCACGCAGGCCGCGGCCGCACCGCTGCCGCCGCCGATCGGGACGATCAGCACGTCGAGGTCCGGCCGCGCTTCCAGGATCTCCAGCGAGCACG
>DATGJB010000151.1:0-6072 GCA_035295425.1 Chloroflexota bacterium
GCCAACGCCGCCGGGGCGCAGCTCCTCCTCTCGATCCACTTCGACGCTTTCGACGATCCCTCGGTCGGCGGCGTCGAGACACTCTACGACCCGTCGCGGCCGTTCAGCGCCGCGAATCTCCGCTTCGCGCAGCTGGTGCAGAGCTCGGTACTCGCGTCATTCGCCGCCCATGGGTGGCAGGTGCCGGATCGCGGCGTGCAATCCGACACCAGCGCCGGCACGCCGGCGCTCACCAGCCAGGGCGCGGCATACGGCCACCTGCTGCTGCTCGGACCGGCCAAACCGGGCTGGTTCGATCACCCCAGCGAGATGCCTGGCGCGCTCTGCGAGCCGCTGTTCCTGACCGACCCCGGAGAGGCGACGCTCATCGAGAGTGCCGCCGGCCAGCAGGCGCTGGCCGGCGCATTCGTCGACGCGATCAACCGGTATTTCCAGGGGCGCTGACGCCGTGCCCGGTACCCTGTGAGCGCTGATTATCCGCTCAATCGGACCAGCGCACGTTGGCGACTTCCTGCCTGGCTTAGAATCGGCAGGGGCCGCCCACCGGCACGCCGCTACCGTACACGACCCACCGCTCAACCGCTTGAAGAGGCCAGTCATGACGATCCAGGAACGCACTCGAACCGAGCGCGACACGATGGGCGAGATGGAGGTTCCAGCCGAGGCCCATTACGGCGCCCAGACGCGTCGCGCCGAGCTGAACTTCCCGATCAGCGATCTTCGGTTTCCGCGCCGCTTCATCCAGGCGATCGGCCTGATCAAGGCGGCCGGCGCCGAGGTCAATATGGAGCTCGGCCTGCTGGATCGAGAGAAGGGGGACGCCATCGTGCGTGCCGCCCGCGAGGTAGCCGAGGGCACGCTCGACGCCCATTTCCCGCTCGACATCTTCCAGACCGGCTCCGGCACCTCGACCAACATGAACGCCAATGAGGTCATCGCCAACCGGGCTCACGAGCTGCTGGGCGGGACGCTTGGAGAGAAAAGCCGTTTCCATCCCAACGACGACGTCAACATGAGCCAGTCGTCCAATGACGTCATTCCGACCGCCATCCATCTCTCCGCCGCCCTCGCCATAAAGGAAGAGCTGATCCCGGCACTCCAGTCGCTGGATGTCTCGCTGCGCGCCAGGGCGAAGGAGCTCTGGCCGGTCGTCAAGACCGGACGCACCCACCTGCAGGACGCCACACCGATCCGGCTCGGCCAGGAATTCGAAGGGTTCGCCGGCCAGATCGAGCGCGGCGCCGACCGGGCGCGGGTGGCAGAGGCCGAGCTCTGTGAGCTGGCGCTGGGGGGCACGGCAGTGGGCACCGGGGTCAATTCCCCGATTGGCTTCGCGGCGAGGGTCATCGCCCGGCTCGCCGAGGAGACCGGTCTGCCGCTGGAGGAAACCAGCAATCATTTCCAGGCGCAGAGCACACTTGACAATGTCGTGGCCGCATCCGGCGAGCTGAAGACCATCGCCGTCAGCCTGATGAAGATCGCCAACGATGTCCGATGGATGGGCTCGGGGCCGCGGGCCGGCATCGGCGAGATCAGCCTGCCCGCCGTGCAGCCGGGCAGCTCTATCATGCCGGGCAAGGTCAATCCGGTGATCGCCGAGTCGGTCGCGATGGTGGCGGCCCAGGTGATCGGCAACGACGCAACGATCACGATCGGTGGGCAATCCGGCAATTTCGAGCTGAACGTCATGATGCCGGTCATCGCCTACAACCTGCTGCAGTCGATCCACATTCTGGCGACCAGCGCCGGAAACTTCGCGAGACAATGCATCGACGGAATCGAAGCGACCGAGCGGGGACCGGAAATGGTGGAGAAGGGCTTGATGCTCGGCACCGCCCTGGCCCCGGTCATCGGCTACGAGAAAGCGGCGGCGCTGGCCAAGGAGGCAGCCCGGACCGGGCGTACCATCCGCGAGGTGGCGCGCGAGGAAACCGATCTCTCGGACGAGGATCTGGACCGCATCCTCGATCCCGAAGCGATGACCGAGCCGGGGAATGTCGCCGCTGGGGGTGCCGGCTGATGGACGGATCGCTCCAGCCGTACTGCGACCGCGCCCACGATCTCCTGATCGAGCTCTGCCGCCACCCCAGTATCGCCGCCCAGCACCAGGGAATCGCGGAGACCGCGTCGCTGGTGGAACAGCTCCTGCGCGACGCCGGATTCGAAACTCGCCGCCTGACCGCTGGGGACGCTCCGCCCATCGTCTATGGCGAGCAGCGCGGGCGAAGCCCGTTCACCCTACTGCTCTACAACCACTACGACGTGCAGCCGCCGGAGCCGATCGAGCTCTGGGAGTCCCCACCCTTTGAACCGGAGGTGCGCGACGGCAAGCTCTACGCCCGAGGTGTGGCCGACAACAAGGGGGAGATCGCGGCACGCCTGGCCGCGATTCACGCCCTGAGGGACCAGGACGGTGAACTGCCGATTACCATCCGCTGGATCATCGAAGGCGCCGAGGAGATCGGCAGCGCGCACTTCGAGGAGATCGTCCAACCGCACGCTGCTCTTCTCCAGGCCGATGCCTGCTTCTGGGAGGGTGGGAGCTACGATCCGGACAATCGGCCGGTACTCGGCCTGGGCGCCAAGGGCATGCTCTACGTCGAGCTGGCGGTGCGCTGCATGTCCACCGACGCGCACTCGGGAACTGCTGGAATTCTGCCGAGCGCTCCCTGGCGGCTGGTCCAGGCGCTGGAGGCTATCCACGGCCCGGACGGCCGGGTACAGATACCCGGTTTCTACGAGGCGGTACGGCCGCCCACGCCGGGCGAGCGCGAGGCGCTGGCCGGCCAGATCGGCATGGAAGCAGAGATGCGCGAGGTCTACGGTATCGACAGTTTCGTCGACGATCTCACCGGCATTGCGCTCCGCGAGCGCCGGGCCTTCGCCCCAACCTGCAACATCGCCGGCCTGATCGCCGGCTACGGCGGTGAGGGCATCAAAACCGTGCTTCCGGCCGCGGCCCTCGCCAAGATGGACTTTCGTCTGGTTCCCAACCAGACCGCGGCCGGCGTCGAGCACGCCTTGCGGCGCCACCTCCTCGTCCGTGGCTTCGGAGACATCCGGATCGCAGTCCTCGGCGCCTGCGACCCGACTCTCACGCCGATCGACGACCCACTCGTCCAGCGCGTTCGGGCCCTCGCCGCTTCCTTCAGCGGTTCCGAGCCATCCATCGAGCCGCTGATCGCCGGCAGCCTCCCGCTGCTCGCGACGCTGATGCGTCTCGTCGGCGCATCGGGGCTGAGCGCGCCCACCAACGTCACCTATTGGGGCTCGCGTGGCCACGCCCCGAACGAGAACATCCGCATCGACGATCTTTATCGGGGCGTCGCCACCAACGTGTACATCCTTCGCGGCCTTGGCCGATAGCGCCGGATCAGGTACGCTCTCGCCCGACATAGCAGCCGTCGTCGGGGCCTTTGGCGAGCGCGTCCAGTCCGTGCTCGGCAATTCCCTCTTCGGCATCTACCTGTACGGCTCGCTCACCTTCACCGATTCGCGCGACCTGTCCCAGGACATCGACTTCCACGTCGTGGTCCACGAGCCGCTCGGCGATGAGCGGCGGCAGGCGATTCACCGCATCCGGCCCGATCTGGCCCGCGAGCTTGGGCCGCTGGCCGGCGAGCTGGATGGGTATGTCGTCCTCGACTCCGACCTGCAATCCACCAGCCCGCCGCGCCACCAGCTCTGGCCGCTCTCGCGCGTTCCGAGCGACGGGGCCTGGGCCTTGCACTGCGCCCACATTCGTTCCGGCCGCGTGATCACGCTGTTCGGCTCCGATCCTACCGACATCTACCCGACTCCCTCCTGGCCGGACCTGCGCACCGCCCTCTTCGGCGAGATCCGCTTCGTCGACGAACACCTCGTGGAGGCTCCCGCCTACGCGGTCCTCAACGCCACGCGCATCCTGTACAGCTTCCATAGCCGAGACGTCGTCATCTCCAAAGCCGGCGCCGCCGGATGGGCGCTCGAGGTACTGGAGCGTCAGCTGGCTGACACGGTCCGCGCCGCATTGAGGCACTATCTCGGGCAGGACACACCGGGCGATCAACGCACTCTCGAGAGCCAAGTCCGTCCTTTCGTCGATTCCATGTGGCGGCGGATCGCGAACCTGCCGTCAGCACGCTGATGCGTCGCCGGCGCGGCGCGTAACGCCGTTCTCCGGCGCCGATTCCACGGCCGTCTGGAGCCGACTCAGCGCACCGATCACTACGCCGGATCCGTCTTCCAGGTAGCGCACCAGCTTGGCGGGCGCCTCCTTCATCGCATGTCCGTTCTGGCTCTTTGTCAGAGCAGTGGGCCCTGCTCCCGGTCAGTTCGATACCACGACGGACTGGCTTCGCCCCACTCACGGTCGCCCTGAACCTCACGTATAATACGTGCACCACGTGTGCTACGTGTAACTGGGGTGAGGCGTGGCGAAGCAGAATCTAACTATCCAGCTCGATAAGGAGATCATCCGTAAGGCACGACTGCTTGCCGTCGAGCGATCGACCTCCATCAGCCGCCTCGTGGCCGATCAGATCGAGCGACTTGTGGATGGTGAGGAGCGCTACCAGTCGGCCCGGGCCGCGGCGCTCGAGGAGCTCCACACCGGGTTTCACCTCGGCGGTGGGGTCCTGCCCGAACGCGCGGAGTTACATGAGCGCTGACGTTCGATCATTCGTCGACACGAACGTGCTTGTGTACGCGTACGATGCTGATGCCGGTCGAAAACATGGCATCGCGCGGGATCTCCTCACCTCGCTCTGGAGGTCGCACAGCGGCGTGCTGAGCGTTCAAGTCCTTCAGGAGTTCTACGTGACGGTGACACGCAAGCTTCCAGAGCCGCTCGAGCGGGCCACGGCCCGAAGAATCATCTCCAGATACAGCACCTGGCAGGTATACGCGCCCGGGACCATGGACATCGTCCGTGCCGCCGAGCTGGAGGAGGAACACCAGCTTTCCTTCTGGGACGCCCTTATCATCGTCGCCGCCTCGCACGTCGGCGCGAATCGGCTCCTGTCAGAGGATTTCCAGATCGGCCGCAGAATCGAGGGCCTCTCGATCGAGAACCCCTTCGCGGAGTAGGCGTCCCGTCATGGGGGCCTGACCAGCCAGGCAGCGTGTCCATTCGTCGCCCGGCCCGAACGTCGCAACGACGCGCGCTGCGCGATCAGTGCACCAGCTACCGTCCCGGCACACCTCTACCATCCGTCCCAGTGCACCACCGTCTCGAGCGGCTCGCGCGGCGCCGGCCTGAACTCCGTGCCTCGCGTGTAGGCGACCGGGATCAATGCGATCTGGCTGACCTCGTGATACGGGATTTCCAGTATCTCCGCCGCTTCCTCCTCGTGGATCAGGTGGAAGGTAGTCCAGCACGTGCCGAGGCCGCGGGCGCGCGCCGCCAGCATGAAGCTCCAGGTCGCCGGACCGATGCTTCCCCACAGTCCGGACTGCGCCAGCGTCGTGCGGCCGTCGAGCCGCCCGCGCACGCAGGGGATAACGTGGACCGGCACCTCCTGCAGGTGCTCACCGAGGTAGCGCACACCCGAGAAGATCCGCTCCTGCGACGTTCGCGGCTCCCCCTCGAGCGAGACCCCGGCCGCGACATGGCCCAGGTAGCGCTCCATGCCCCGCCGCCAGATCTCGGCAAGCGCGCCTCGCTTCTCCGCGTCCGTCACAACCACGAAGGCCCGCCGCTCCACGTTCGAGGCGCGGGGCGCCTGTTGCGCCAGGCTCAGGCACTCTTCGATCAGCGCGCGCTCGACCGGCCGGTCGAAATCGAGCCGGCGGCGGACGGCGCGGGTGGTCGCCAGCACATCATCCGGCGTCAACGGCAGTAGCGACATGGTCCCTCCCTGTGACAACCTTCGCCACAGCATACCGCCAGATCGGATCTGCCGGGTTCGAGAAGCTCACAGGGAGTCCGACTCCGGGAACCAGACGCGCCGGCGTGATTGGCTCCCCTGGTAGCCGGCAGTCTCCCGCCCGCCGAAAGTTCTCCGCCTCCCGCCGCTCCCGGTTCACCATCCGGTCGGAGTGGCGCCCACACCCGCCGGCGGACACATCGATCCGCCATTGGTCCCGAAGATA
>DATGJB010000152.1:0-20228 GCA_035295425.1 Chloroflexota bacterium
GTAGGAGGGGATCGCGATCGACAGCAGAATGGTCGCGATCACCACCACGATCATGAGCTCGATCAGGGTGAATCCGTCGCTTTGTCCTCGCAGTTCCATGAGTACCTCGGTGTATTTCTTAGCGGCGCTCGACCCAGCTGATGCGCCGTCCGGTCGTGTTCGGCGGGAGATTCAGACCCAGGGTGCCGCCCTGGATCGAGCCTGTGCCCCCGCTTTGCACCTGGTTCGTCTCGTAGACGAGGTACATCGTGCCCGAGCTGTTGCCCGTGATGAACGAGCTGCCGGTCGCATTCGTCTGCATCGCGATGGCATTGGCGTCCGCATACGCGGGGTTGGTGTTGAGGCCGGCCGCGATCTCGCTCGGCGGCAGGAACACCTGGTTGAATGCGGCACCGGTCATGGCCGACAGCACGTAGGTGAAGCCGGTATCGAGCGGCAGCGCACACGAGGTCGGGTCATTGGCCGCCGGCACGATGGAGTTGACGGTGAGCGCCTGCTGGACGAGCTCCGGGCTGTAGACGATCTGCTCGCCACTGCCGGGCAGATTGATATACCAGCCGAAGGAGTTGTTGCTGCCGCCGCAGGTCGTCGTGCCCTTCCAGCAGACCTGCGCGTTGGTCATGATGTCGCGGTTGCCCGTGGCGGCATTGATGGTCACGGTCTGCGCCTGCAGGTTCGAGGCCGACATCGTGTTGTTGGCGCCGGTGAGCCCGGTCGCACTCGCCGTGAGCGATGCGTACTGAGCGCTGGATGACAGGGAGTTCCAGCCCGTCATGTTCCAGTCCCACACGCCGTAGAGCGACTGGCTGCCGCCGGCATAGGTCGCCGGATTGACGTTGGTCAGCGGGAACTTCTCGCCGGTGCCGAACAGCAGCATCAGGTACTGCGACATACCGGGGTAGGGTGAGCCCGAGGCCGCTACGATGGCGGTGGTGATCGGCTGACCCGAGGGCGCGGTAAAGAGCGGCCCCGGAGTGACGGCCCACTGCGACGGATTGCTGCTCGTCAGGTCGAAGCGCCAGATGTTGCCCTGCAAGTCGCCCGCGTACACGTAGTCGGTGATGTGATCGCCATCGAGGTCGACGGGAGAAGCGAAGGCGATGCCATTCTGGCTCGTGGTGCTGCCCTTGCCGGTGCTCAGGTAGTAGAAGGTCGTGGCGGTCGAAGTGGGGTTGACCGTCATGACGTAGATGCCGGCATCGCCGCTCGCGCTGCCGATGCCGTTGCCGAAAATCACCGCCCAGTTGCCGTTATGCAGGCGGCGGATCGAGGGCGTTCCATAGGTGCTACCCATGTTGTGCCCGCAGTTCGCGCCGCTGTTCGTCCCGGTGGTGCCGGCACAGGAGATCGACGTGGGGGTCCACTCACCCATGACGAGGCTCTGCGCCTGGGACTCGGCGAAGTTCGCCGGGTTGGTGACATCCAGCGCGTAGATCGCCGCGCCGCCCGGCCCAAGCCCGCCGACCACCCAGGTGTGCCAGGCGTTGTTGTAGAAGAGGTCGCCCGTCCCCGGGGTCGCGTCGACGAAGAACTGGTGGCCATACTGGCTGTTGGAATAGTCGACAGCCGTGTTGGTCGTGCTATGGATGGCCTGCAGGACCGCGTTCGGCATGTAGGCGAGCATTTCCTCGCCGTCGTTGGGGGTCACGCTGCCGCTGCAGTTGGCCGCGGTCGTGGTCGAGCAGAAGGTGCCGCTGGCGCTGTACGAGCCGGCGCGGAAGCCATGGACGAAACCGTCATTGGCTCCGACATACACCATGTTGAGACGCGTCTCGTTCGCCGCGGTGTACTGCACATAGGTCTGGGCGCCGGTTGCGTCCTCGGCATTGGTGGCGGTCGAGTACAGGCGATCGTTCCAGACGGCCGGATAGGGCGCCACGGGAGGCCCGATCCAGGCCGGGCTCGAGTCGATGACGTCGGCGAGCACGTAGTCGCGCTTGCGGAAGAGCCCGACGCCGGACGAGTTGATCTCGCAGCTGCGGTCGCCGCGCAGGTAGCTCACGCGATCGTTGGTCGCGTAGGCAGTCGTCGAGTTGCAGATGCTGGTCGACAAGTCCCCCGCATCGATCAGGGACTGCTGTGAGGCAGAAAGGTTGCCGTACTCGAACGGGATACCCTGCGTGCCATTCCAGGTGAGGATCACCCGGCTGGTGGGGGCCTCGGCAGCAGTCGGGCCGGCGACTCCGGTGGTGGCGCAGGTCGAGGCGCTCCTGACACCCGAGAGCACGCAGGAGGCGTCCCAGCTCGGCGTGTTGGCGATGGCGACGTTGCCGTACTGGTCGATGAAGAGGCTGCTGGCGGTGACGCGGCCCGTCCAGTCGCTCGGGTTGTAGTAGGCGAAGAAGGCCTGCGCGCCGGTCTCGAGCTTCGCCGACTGGCGCTCGCTCGCGCCGGCACCGCTGGCCGCCGTCGTCGCGGGTGTCGCCTTGAAGCACAGGATCTCGTGAACGTTGCTGCTGCCGCCGGTCGAGCCGGCAAAGCCGAACAGGAAGTTGGCCGGCAGCGGGCCGTTCGAGGCCGTGATGCTCTGCGACTTGATGACCTGCTGGTAGGCGCCGCCGTTGATGCTGTAGGACAAGCTCAGCAGGCCGTTCTGCGTGATCTTCAGGCTGTAGATGATCGGGGTCGCCGCACCACGGCTCATGGCGCTCTCGTTCGCGATCAATGTGCCCGAGGGGAGCACGGTGTACGCGGTCGGGATCGCGCCATAGTCGAGGATCGGCCCGATACCGGAAGAGGGGAGCCCGATGTTCAGCGAATTGGAGAGGCTCGCCGCGCCGGCGGAAACCGGCGTGGTATTGAGGGAGCTGTAGCTGCCGTAGTTGAAGAGGTTGCCGGTCTTGCAGGTGTTCTGCACGGCGTAATAGTTGTCCGGGTAGCCAACGCCGGGGTTGCCGGCGCTGGGTGCCAGCGGCGGGTTCGTGGTCGATGCATTCGAGGCGTTGGAGTTGGGTGTGGCAGTGCTCGGGGTGATGCCGGCGCTACCACTGGCGGTGGTCGGGTTGGCATTGACGAGGGTGCCGGCCCCGGCGCTCGTCGGGGTCGTACCGCCACTGCACTTGCCGGTCACCGCGTTGTAGGTGTTTCCGGCCGGGCAGCAGGATTCGGTACCTCCGACGACGCCCACCCAGACCTTGCTGCCGCTGCACGTGTAGCAGGCGCCATTCGCATTGAGAGTGGTGTCGTAGTGGCCCGAGCCCGAGCAGCTCTGGCATTTGTCGGTATTGCCGTTCCAGGTCGTGCCGCTCGCGCACGATCCGTAGCAGGTGTTGGTGCCGGAGTTGTAACTGCCGCTGGCGCAGGTCTCGCACTGATTGGAGCTGGAATTCCAGTAGCCCCCGTTCGCGCAGGCCGAGCAGGTGCCGGTGCTGGAGACATAGCTGCCGCTCGAGCACACCTCGCACTGGTTGGTGCTCGAATTGTAGGTTTGGCCGCTCGGGCAGCTCTGGCAGGTCTGCGTCGTCGAGTCGTAAGTCTGACCCGCGGGGCAGCTGGTGCAGTTGTTGGTGACGGGGTCGTACGAGCCGCTCGAGCAGCTCTGGCAGGTGTTGGTGGTGGCGTCGTACGTCTGACCCGAGGGGCAGGCCGTACAGTTATTGGTGGCCAGCAGGTAACTTCCGGAGCTGCAGCTCTCGCACTTGTTGGCGGCCGGGTTGTAGGTCGTGCCCGAGCCGCAGATTTCGCACGCACCGGTGGTGGAGTTGAAGATGCCGCCGTCGTGCACGCAGCTCTGTGCGAGCGATGCCGGGTAGTAGGGACCGGCGGGATTGCTGGGGGCAGTGCCGTAGGCGCCGGTGAGTGCGGCCCAGGCGATGTTGCCTGCGCCGCGCATGCCGATGCGGCCAGGCTGGTAGCCGCCGCCGCTCGCGGTGTTGTCACCGCTCGCCGTGGTGCCGGTTTCGCCGAGTGTGTTGCTCGTGCCGTTGAGGAAGTTGCCGTACTCGTCGATACCGAGACCGATGTAGCCGCCGATGAGGCCGTTGTAACCGCCGAGCACGAGCCCGTTGATGTACTGCGGACCGTTCGAATTGGAGCAGGAGTAACCGAGGCTGCCGCCCCAGGCGCCGAGGCCATTGCCGTTGCCGCTGGCGACGCCGGTGATCGTCGAAGTGTTGAGCTGGCTGGCATCCATGAGGAAGAAGCTCATGCCGTCGGCGCCGTCGTGGGCGCCGCCGCCGGAGTCGCCGCGGTAGGTGACGGTCTTGAACGTGACCGAGATGCCCTGGCCCGTCGGGAAGGGCGTCGCGGATACGATGGCGCCGTTCTGATGCAGGCCGCCGGCGCTCCCCGGGGAGCCGTTGCCGGCGAGGTTTCCGTTGGTAAAGCGCAAGGCACCGTGGCCCACGGGGTCCGGAAGCTGCGCGGTCGAAGACCCGGCGACGCCGTTGTACCCGCCCACCAGGTTTTCGTTGTAGACCAGGGGACCCGCGCCCCCGGCGTAGATCGTCACGCAGCCGGGGACCTGGCCGCCATTCGCGCCAGTGGGCTCGACGCCCCTGGACTGGCCGGCGGTGAGACACGCACCGTTGAAGAAGTACCAGCTGTTGGTGGTGCTGGTCCCGGTGAAATCCTCGCTCACCGTCGTTTGCGCGCTCGCCGCCATGGGCAGCGACAGCGCCGCGACTGCGGCAAGGACGACAAGGAAGGTATTACGGTTCATTTACTCACCCGTACGGTTAACGACGCCCTGTTGCAGTTCGTACACGCTCTCGACGACTGCGACCGTGCTGGTCGAGCCGCCGTACGCGTAGGCGTCAATCTGGTAGGCCTCGCCCTGGGCATCGCCCGCAGCGCCGAGGTCCGCGATATAGAACATGGGGGTCTGGGCGTAGGCCGCGTCACCCGCAGTCAGGATCGCATTGCCGGTGCCGACGGTCATGCCGATGGGGGCGTACTGCACGCCGATCTGTCCGGCGCCCCAGGGCACCGCCGTCCCCACCTGGCCGGGGTTGGCGAGGCCCAGCAACTGGTAAAGCTGGTTGGAGCAGATCGGGATCCCACCCGCATTGAGATTGGCATTCACCGGTGAGGTCTGCGCGGCGCACACGGTGTCGCCCGTGGCGACGTTGTTGATCAACCACCATTCGGCGAACTGCTGCGCACTGGTCGCGGCGTGCAGCGCGCGCTCCTTCTCACGCACGTTGCCGGCAATCTTTTCCTGCGTGGGGAAGCTGCGGAACATGCTGAGACCGAGAATGGTGATGACGAGCAGCAGCAGGAGCGAGGAGATGAGCGCGATGCCGCGCTGGCCGCGCAGCGGCCGACAGCGGGTCAGTCTCTGTGCTCCCCTGATCACGTGTGATCTCCCGCCCGTGCCATGACCTCGATGACGCGCTCGAATTGCACAGGCGCGCCGCCGGCCAGGGGGTTGGTGAAAGTGAGGATGACCCGCACTGCGCTCACCTGGCTCCAATCGCTGCCGTTCATGCTGGCGGCGGGAACATAGGTGTCGACGTTGTAGTCGGAGAAGGGCGTCAGCCGCTTCACACCGTAGTAGACCTGCAGGTTGGTGACGCCGGAGACCAGCGGCACCGGAACGCCGAGCGCACCCCCGTCGACCCCGAGGGCGCACGAGAGCTGTCCGGCCACGATGCTGAACTCGTTGGTGTAGGAGTGCTCGGCCCCGGTGGTATTCGCCCCGCCACTGCAATTGATGACCCCGTCGCCGGATGCAGTTCTGAAGCGCACGTCAAGCTTGTCGCCGGGCGCGGCGCCCGCGGTGCCGGTTCCATAGAACGCCTGGCCCGACCCGAAGTTCGGGGCCACCGCCGGCAGGGCACTGATCTGCGTCTCGGCCGTCGGATTCGGGAAGTACCCGCCCGCCTCTACGACCGAGCCGAGCACCGCCATCGCGAATCGTTGCTGATCCTGGAACTGCGCGAGGGCCTGCTGATTGCCGTAGGTGATGCGAGTGTTCTCGAGCACCGTCACCAGGCCGCCGAGCAGGAAGAGCGCGATCGCCACGGTCACCATCAGCTCGACCAGCGTGAAGCCGCGCGCACGTCGCGCCGGGGAGAGGCGTGCGGATCGTTGTGAGGAGGCGCTCATGGTTCCACGTACAGCGTGTAAGTCGGATTCTCGAACGCAACGGTGTTGGTGTTGTTGGCGCCCGTGGCGCTGTTGGTCACCTGCTCCGTCCAGCTCATCTGGATGATGCAGCTGTTGGGCGGAGTCGCCCCCTGGCAGGTGATCGTCGTCACCGCATTCGGCAGAAGCAGGCCCACGTTGGTGCTCCAGCGCGTGAGGTCGGAGGCCGCCAGCGTCTGCGCGCCCGCCGTGCCCGGGCACACCGGGACGACGTTGGCGGCACCGTTGCAAGCCGTTCCGCTCACGCCGGCGAGTGAACCCGGGATGATCGTTCCGGTGGCGCTGTTGATGGTGATCGGAGTGGGGTTGGAGGCGGCCACCGCCGTCGCATTGGCCCAGTAGATGCGATTGGAGTTCATCGCCGAAGCGAGGCTTGCCGCCAGGAATGCCGCCATCGATCGCTGCCTCGCGATGTTGGTGCTCGAAACGGCGAGCCCCTGCATCTTGGCGATGCCCAGGAGACCTACGCAGATGACCACCAGGGCCACCATGACCTCGACCAGGCTGAACCCACGCGCTCGCGCGTGGCTTGCGGGGAAGTTGCGATGGGTTGCGCGGCTCATGTGCAGGGGGGGAAAGGGGGGTTGATGTGGTTCTCCGTCTGGGCGAGCCCGACGACCGAGATCGCCAGACAGCGGGTCCAGACCGAATTCGCGGTGTTGTCATGCAGCGTCAGGATCGTCGCCGGAAAAGCGGCTCCGCCCGCCGACTGCGCAAAACCATCGCGGTTGAAGCTGATCGCGCTCACCGCCGTGTCCGCGACGAGCGTGTCGGGGGTCGTGCCCGTGAACGGCGACTGCTGGCGGATGACTGAGCCGGCCGCCGGCGTGACGGTCTGGTTGGGGTCGGGAAATACGATCCAGCCGTTCTGCCAGTTGGTCGAGCCGGAGCAGGTGACCCCGTCCGAGGAGACGCACAGCGACACCGGCTGGCCTTCCTTGATGGCCTCTGCGCGCGCGTACTGCACGTCGCCGAGGAGCCCGTTGATCTCCGAGGACATCCGCGAGGAGTTCGTCACGTAGCGGTAAGAGGGCACCCCGATCGCCAGAAGAATGGCGACGATCGAGGACACCACGAGTAGCTCGGTGAGTGTGAAACCAGCTTGCCGCTTCATGGGGCGGCAATTTAATGGAGAAGAAGCCCCTGAAATGGGGTACTGCGTCACATCGGACCTGCGGTCCGACAGACGGTTCAGGCAGGGCTACAGGTGGTCGCCCTCAGTGCACATAACGCCCGCCAGGAGGCTAGCGCGCCGGCACGAGGCGAGGGGGGTCGTCGTGGATCACCACCATCGCGACGTAGCGGGTGTCATCCAGCGTGAATGTCATCTGCCACTGTGGCGGATTGCTCGTGAAGAGAAGTCGGCCTTCGCAGCGCACGTCCCGCGAGCCCGCAATGGGTTGCAGTCGCGCGGCAAGGGGCCGGCAGAGGTGATCGGCGGCCGCCAGCACGCGCTGCGCCCGCGCGTAGTGGGCGGGATTGATCTGGCGAAGGCGGGCCAGGTCGCGCGGTCCTTCGAGATAGACGGTCTGGCGGGGAGGGGCGGTTGCGGCAGGCTCGTCCGCGAGAGCAGGGAGAAGGGCGGACCCGAGTACCAGGAGCGTGAGCAGGCATACCCGCATGGGAGAACCTTAGCACCGGAGCCTGGCGGCTGCGAGCGCGCCTCCTCGTGCGAGGCACAGGCTCAGTTCGCGTAGAATTTCTTCAATGGCCCTCCCGCAGACGATTCTGCTCCGCGCGTGTCTCATGGCCTGCCTTTGGGGCTCGGTGCAGGCCGCAGAGGATGCGCGACTCGCCGCCGCAATCCCATCGATAGAGACGACCGTGCGCCAAAGCGGCGCGGAAGTCGGCATTGCTTTCGAGACCCTGGATGGGCGCTCGAGCTTATTCATGCGCGCCGATGAGCCGTTCCATGCCGCCAGCACCATGAAGGTGCCGGTGCTCATCGAGCTCTACCGCCAGGTGCACGCAGGGAAGCTGCGCCTCGATGACACCCTGGTTCTGAAGAACGAGTTCCCGAGCCTGGTCGATGGCTCCCCATTCAGCCTCAACGCGGCAGACGACTCGGAAGCCTCTCTTTACGCCGCGATCGGCAGCCGCCGCACACTCGCGCAGCTCAGCGACCTCATGATCACGGTGAGCAGCAATTTCGCAGCCAACCTCCTCATCGGCAAGCTCGGCGTCGGCAACATCCGCAATACGGTGCACGCGCTCGGTGCCGACGGAATGCAGGTGCGGCGACGGCTCGAGGATTCCAAGGCGTTTGAGCAAGGTATCAACAACACGACCACGGCGCGAGGCTTGTGGAGACTGATGCAGGCGATCGCGCGGGGGGAGGCGGTCGACTCCGGGTCTTCGCGGCAGATGCGCGAGATTCTCGAGCGGCAAACCTTCAACGACGGAATCCCCGCCGGGCTCCCGCCTGGCACCCGCGTCGCACACAAGACCGGCGACATCACGCGCATCCAGCACGATGGCGCCATCGTGTACGCACCGCGACCGTTCGTGCTCGTCATCCTGACGAGAGGAATTTCCGAGCAGAAGCAGAGCTACGCGCTCATTGCCGATATCACGCGTCAGCTGTATGCGGCGACGCAGTAGCTAAGCCCGCGGTACCTCATATCCCGGCTGTGCTAGCCTCGCCCAAAGACTTCCAGGGGGTGCGGCAATGAAAAGAAGAGCTTTCTGCGCAGCGAGCCTTGCTGCGCTCGCCTCGGCGGCTGTTCCATATCGTCGCCTGCTCGCGGGGGAGACCGCCGCCGAAACCGCCGCGGTCGGCCTCGATGGGCGCCAGCTCACTCTCAAGGCGGCAGACATCGATGACCTGCGTTCCAGCCTGCGCGGCGAGCTGATCACCGCCGACCATCCCAACTATGACACGGCACGCCGTCTGTGGAACCCGGCATTCGATCGCAAACCGGCTCTCATCGTCCGCTGCGTCGGAGCGGCCGACGTGCGCAGCGCCGTCAATTTCGCCGCGGCTCGGGGACTTTTGACCGCGGTGCGCGGCGGCGGGCATAGCGTGTCGGGCCAGTCCGGCTGCGATGGCGGCCTCGTCATCGATCTCTCACCCATGCGGGCGGTCGAGGTCGATCCTCTTGCACGACGCGCGCGCGTGGAAGGCGGAGCCCTGCTCGGCCAACTCGACCGCGAGGCCCTGGCGTTCGGACTCGCGATACCGGTTGGGACGGTCGCCGACACCGGGGTAGCCGGACTGACGCTGGGTGGCGGAGTAGGGCGTCTCGCCCGGCGCTTCGGACTGAGCTGCGACAACCTGACGGCCCTGGAGCTCGTAACCGCGGATGGCCGCTGGACGCGGGCGAGTTACAGCGAGAACGCGGATCTCTTCTGGGCGCTGCGCGGCGGTGGAGGCAATTTCGGTGTCGTTACCGAGTTCACCTTCAGGCTGCACGAGGTCGCGCAGCAGATGTACGGAGGCACCGTGGTATTCCCCATGGACGGCGCACGGCAGGTGCTGCGCAGCTTTGCCGACTTCAACGCCGGCGCGCCCGATGAGCTGTATGTGGATACGGTGCTCGGTACCGGCGATACGCCGAATCAGCGTTTCCTGGCCTTCAGCGTCTGCTACAGCGGCCCGGTGAAGGACGCCGAGCGCGTGGTCGCGCCGCTGCGCAAGCTCGGCAAGCCACTCAAAGATGCCCTGAAGCCGGCTCTCTACACCGAGCTCCAGGGAAGCGGCGACCTGCGCGGCCTCAGTCCGCTCGGCGGCTACGGCAAGGGGGGTCTGGTCGACGGCATTACACCGAAGCTCATCGACACGATGGTGGGATTCGCCGAAGCGGCTCCCTTCGACAATCTGCTCATGTGGCTGCAGCAGCAGGGCGGTGCGATCAGCCGTGTGCGCCCGCAAGAGACCGCCTACTTCAACCGTGGCGCCAGCCACAACGTCGGGGTGTTCGAGGCCTGGACGATGCCTGCCCAGGACACGGCACGCAGGACCGAATGGGTGCGCAGCGCCTGGAAGGATATCGAGCCGCAGACGCATGGTCAGTACGTGAATCTCGCCGCCACCGACGATCGCGAGGCGCGCGTGCACGCCGCGTACGGAGATAACTATCCGCGCCTGGCGCAGCTCAAGAAGCGCTATGACCCCGGGAATCTGTTCCGCCTGAATGCGAACGTCAAGCCGGCGGCCGGATAACTGCGGCAAGGAGCGTCCCGCCGCGGTTGCGGGGTGGCTCAGGAATCCTTCGCGCGCGAGCGTCCCAGGTCCTCAGCCGCTTCGAGCTCCTCAGCCTCCGATTCGCTGCGTGGCTCGGCTGCGCGTGCGGCCCGCTCGACGTCAGCCGTACGGGCATACCGCTCGGCTCCCGCGCGGTAGCGCCGCGCTGCCTCGTAGTTACCTTCGCCCCACGCGCCGTGGCCGTTTCCAGAGCGGTGGGACTGGGAGACGTGTGGCGCCCCCGTAAGGTGCTCGCGCAAGCCGGGGACGATATCGGCCAGAAAGCCGGTGATCCGGTTGGCGGCGAGTCCGATGAAAGCGCTTTCAATCGCTTCCCAGGTCTTGGACAACTGTCCGCGGCCGGATGCGGATCGACCTGACCAGCGCGGCGAAGCCTCCCGCTCGCTGTCCCGACGCACGCTGCCGAGCAGGAGCCCCACGCCGAAGGCGAGGCCGACCCCCAGCAGGGTGTTATCGCGGAACTGACGCCGCCAATCGGTAGCCGACCTCACCCGCGCGCGCAGCTCGCCAAGATTCGCGCGCAGCTCATCCCGCTCCTCTTTGATGTGGCTCTCTATCTGGTCTGTTCTTTCACCCATTCCACGCTCTCCTCGAGGCCTCTGCCGGTCACGCGCGACAGCGATCGAAATCGCTTCAGCCCGGAGGCCAGCGCAATGGAAGACACCAGCGCCAACGCAACCGCGATGCACAGCGCCGCAGCCCACGCAGGCATGACCAGCCTCAGGGCGTGCGATATCGCCAGCAGAGCGAAAAAGGCGCTCAGGAATGCCGCGGCGATCGCGGTGGCCACCAGGATGGCCGCCGGTCGTGCGCGCACGATGTCGTCGCGCACTTCCGACTGAGCCAGGCGCAGCTCAGAGCGCAGGATGTCCTGCACATTATTGAAGATGTCCGCCACCACCTCGGTGAAGGACCGCTCCGCGCGGCGCACGTCCATCGGACGTCCCTTATCGGGTGATGGCGCGTCCGACCAGGAAACCGAGCGCCGCAGCGCCGAGCAGCGCGTAACCCGGATTGTCTCTCACCAGGTCCAGAACATCGTCCATCATGCTGCTGACATCGTTATCGCGCACGTACCGTGCGCTGCTCGAGAGCGCATCGCCGGCGCTATGACCCGCGCTTGCGACCTGATCGGCTCCCGCGTGCACCGACTGCGCCGCACTTTCGAGCCCCGCGGCCGCGCGAGTTCGCGCCTGGTTGGCTTTGCTCGCGGCGGTGCGGCCAAGCGCCGATGCCGTTGACTCGGCTGTCTGCCCGATGCCGGATTCGTCACCGGGGGAGCTCGAGCCGGGCGTCGTTCTGCCGACGTTCGGACCAGTGGATTCGTAGGCCATGGCGGCTCTCCTTTTGCTTCCTGCCGATTCCTTTACCAAGGCAGGCAGGTTTACCAGCCCGAGAGCGAAAGCACAGTCAGCGGCCGCCTGCTTCGGGCGCGAGGCGGGTGGAGGGGCGTTCAGTGGATTCCTACGCGCAGTCGCGCGCTGTGGCGCCTGAGTATGCCTCGCGCCAATTGGGAGTAGCATCAGCCAATGGCCGCACCGGTAAATAGCTACTTCGTCCGCCTGCGCCCGGACCTGTCAGCACAGGTGGCGAGCGAGTTCCGCTCCTTTGCGAAGAAGCCGCCGTCCGGCAACCCGCCCAGTGATGGCCGACTCGTACTCGCGTGCGTACGGGTCGATCTGAGCCATCGCATCTACGCAAAGCTGACCATCAATCTCGAGGAGGGAGCCGCACCGATGGACCTCTGGGTGCCCCACGAGATGATCCTGCTGGTCGGGGACATCAGCGAGATGGGACGCGCCCCGGTGGCATTCACTCCTACTGAGTAAGTCCGCCCCTGAATGCGCCTGGTCGGTGGCGGACGGCTTCCGGGCCCCGGGGTACCGCCTTATTCGCATAATGTATATTATGTAATATTGCATTGATATCCCGGGATTGCCTCCCTCCGGAGGGACCGCAGTCCTTGAGCCGGGCCGAGCTCTCGCCCGGCCCCCTGCTTCCACAAGCGCGCTGCGCGCAGCGAGTGCGCGGGCGGTCACAGTTCCCGTTGGTACGGCTACAGGTCTCGCGCGGCGCGCCGTGATGGAGTCCGTAGGAGCGATCCTGCGTCCATCTGCGGGCGGCATACGGAACATGCACGACGTTCGGGTTGAGGCTCGCCAGAGAGCCTTCGATGTCAAAACCGTGGTTCTCAGGAGTTTCGTGGACTCCTGGATTCTGCTGTCCCTGGGTATGTGGCTGTATGTGCTGTACACCGGCACACCGCGGGCCTACATGGCCCCCATTGCCCCCCTCGCGGGCCTGGCCTCACGAGCGCTCTTATGGGCAGGCAGGGATCGGCTGGCCCGATGGGCCATCCTGCTGCCGCTATGCGGCGCATTCGGTGTGCTGCCGATCGTGATGAATGGGGCGCGCACACCCTCTCTGGCAATCGCGCCACTGCTCGTCACGCTGGCCGGATGGTTGTTCGGCCGGCGGGCGATGGTGATCCTGGCCGCGATCTTCTGCATCCTGGTGGCCGGCATGGCGACGGCCGAATCGCAGGGCTGGTGGACCCTCGCACACCCCTTGCGTGGGCCCGATCAGTTCGCAGCCACCTGGATCGCCGCCTTGATCCTCGCCGTCGTCACTACCCGGGCCATGCTGACGAGCGTGAGGCAAGTCAGGGAGATCGAGCTCAAGCTGCAAACCCAGCTGCTCGCATCGGAGCGACGCCTGCGGCTGCTGCTGTCGGGCCTGAACGATGCCATCCTGCTCGTCGGGGACGACGGGCGCATTCAGTATGCCAACCAGGCATTCTGCGAGGCGTATTCGATCACCGAGGCTCCTGAGACGCTGATGGGGCTCGGCGCTGAGGAATTCGTACGCAGGAACCTCTCGGTGTTCAACGACCCCGAGAAGGCGCTGACACGCATGCGGGAGATGATCGACCGTCGCGAACCCTGTCTCGGGGTCGAAGCGACGCTTCGCAACGGCCGTACGTTCCTGCTGGACCTCATTCCTCTTGAATATGGCGCCGCACGCTACGGTCGCCTGTGGCACCTGCGGGACGTCACGGTACTGCGCGCCGCGCAGGAAAAGCTGCTGCAGGTCAATCAGCAGCTGGAGGCCCTGTCGTCGACCGACTCGCTGACCGGGCTGGCGAATCGCCGTCGGTTCGATGCGATGCTGGCCCACGAGTGGTCGCGCTGCAAACGCTTCGGACACACGCTGGCACTCATCCTGGTCGATGTCGACTGGTTCAAGCGCTACAACGATCACTACGGCCACCTCGCCGGTGACACCTGTCTGCGCACGGTCGGCGCCGAGCTCGCGGGCCATGCGCGTCGTGGCAGCGACTTCGTGGCCCGCTACGGTGGCGAAGAGTTCGTGCTGATCGTTCCGGAGAGCGACCTGCAGCAAACACGCAGGCTGTCGGAGCTCGTGCGTCGCGCGGTGCGCGAGCGCGGCATCGAGCACCCGAAGTCACCGAGCGGCGTCGTCACCGTCAGCGTCGGTGTCGCCCTCGCCGCGCCGGCGGGAGATGCGGGCCCGGAGTCCCTGTTGAGAGCGGCAGACGAGGCACTCTACCGGGCCAAGCGCCGCGGCCGCGATTGTGTGGAGGTTTCAGAGGCCCTGGAACCCGCTGCCTGCGAGGCCGGCGTGCCTGAGAAGGCTTGCGGGCGGGCGTAGGGCTGCCCCGGCGCACCTGCCGCGCCGGAAGCGCGACCGCGTTCACGAATGCTGCGGTGCCGATGGCGACATGGTTCGCTGTCCGGATGGGCTGCGCATGATGCAATTCCGCCCGTTTTGTTAAGTCGCCGCTTGGGAGTGGCGGGCTTCACTATGCCCAGGGTGTCACAGCGTTTCGCTATTGCGTGCCAGGGGGGCCGCAGATGCCCATGAAACTGGGGGAAGACGCACACATGTCACCCGAGGACTCGGGGACCACGGGGCTGTTCCGCGTGCCGGTCAACCGCGGACCGGTCGAAAGCCTTTTTCGCAATACCGTTGAGCACGCCCCGGTCGGCATCGCCTTTTCCAACCGCGACGGCAGCTTTCGGCACGCCAATCGCGCCTTCTGCGCCATGTTGGGCTACACGGTGGATGAGCTGCGGGGGGAATCCATCGCCAGCCTCACCCATGGCGAGGATGCCAACTCGACCCGTGCCAGCCTCGAGCGGCTGTGGCGCAAGGAGGTCGCGCACCTCGACGTCGAGAAGCGCTACATGCGCAAGAACGGCACGCCGCTGTGGGTGCGGGTCACGACCTCCCTGGTCGGTGTCGGCGGTCCGGAGGCGGAATGCGCAGTCGAATTCCTGCGCGACATATCGGCGCGCAAAGAGATGGCAGCCGCGCTGCTGCAGAACCAGACGCTGCTTGCGACCGTGGTGGGCGAGCTGCCCGTCGCGCTCCTCTCCTGCGACGTGCGCGGCCAGCTGACCCACTACAACCGCGAGGCGATGAAGCTGTGCGGAATCAGCGCCCAGAGCGAGGCGGGGCCGCGTAACCCCTACCCTGTCTCCTCGCAGGTTTTTCAGGCCGACGGCAAGACGCCGGTGCCGCGCGAGGAGCGCCCGCTGGCGCGTGCGCTGCGCGGCGACGTCTGTAAGGACGTCGAGTATGTCGTGGTGCTCCCCGATGGCTCGGTGCGCATCGTGCTGGCGACCTCGATGCGGCTGGTCGGTCCGGAGGGGCAGCCGCTCGGCGCGCTGGCAGTCCAGCAGGACATCACCGAGCGGCGACGGGCCGAGGAAGAGCTCGAGCGCGTACACAAGCAGCTGCTCACCGCTTCGCGCCAGGCAGGCATGGCCGAGGTGGCCACCAACGTGCTGCACAACGTCGGCAACGTACTCAACAGCGTCAACGTCTCCGCCAGCATGGTGGCCGAGCGCATCAAGCGATCGAAGTGCCAGGGGCTCGGTCGCGTGGCTGCCCTCTTCGACCAGCACGCGGCCGACCTCGCCGCCTTCGTGAGCGGGCCGCAGGGCAAGCACCTGCCGGCCTATCTCACCGAGCTCGCCGGCGAGCTGCTCGCCGAACGGGACGCGGCGGTCGCGGAGCTCACGGCGCTGCGCAGCAATGTCGAGCACATCAAAGAGATCGTGGCGATGCAGCAGGGCTACGCCCGCCTCGGCGGCATCACGGACACGGTCGACGTGCGCGGCCTGGTCGATGACAGCCTGCGGATGAACGAGGGGGCCTTCAGCCGCCATGGCGTGACGATCGTGCGCGAGTTCGAGGACGTGCCCCCGATCCGCGTCGACAAGCACAAGGTTCTGCAGATCCTCGTGAACGTGATCCGCAACGCCAAGTACGCCTGCTCCGAGGCCAGGGGCGACGGCGAGCGGCGCGTGACGGTGCGGGTGCGCGCCGCCAACGGCGCCGTGCAGATCTCCGTCATCGACACCGGGGTGGGGATCCCCCGCGAAAACCTCGAGCGCATCTTCGGCTACGGCTTTACGACGCGTTCCGAAGGCCACGGCTTCGGGCTCCACAGCAGCGCCCTCGCCGCGCGCGAGCTCGGCGGAACTCTGCGCGCCGAAAGTCCCGGCCCCGGCATGGGCGCAACCTTCACGCTTTCCCTGCCGCTCGCGGCGCCGGAGCAGCCCTCGTGAGCGGCGACTCCGACATCCTCACCCACCGCATACTGGTGATCGACGACAACCCCTCGATCCACGACGACTACCGCAAGATTCTCGCCGGTCAGGAAGCCGGAAAGATGTCGGCCGCGGAGGCGGCGCTCTTCGGCCAGGAACAGCCTTCTTTCGAGCGCCCGACGTTCGATGTCGATTCCGCGATGCAGGGCCGCGATGGCGTCGAGCGAGCCCGTCAGGCACTCGCTGAAGGACGTCCCTACTCGGTCGCTTTCGTCGACATGCGCATGCCGCCCGGCTGGGACGGGCTCGAGACGATCCAGCATCTGTGGGCCATCGATCCGGACGTGCAGGTGGTGGTGTGCAGCGCCTACACCGATTACGACTGGCTGGAGCTGCTCTCGCGCCTCGGGCACTCCGACAAGCTCATCGTCGTCAAGAAGCCGTTCGAGCCCATCGAGATCCTGCAGTGTGCGAGTGCCCTCAGCCGCAAGTGGGCCAACGCCCGCGCGCTCAAGCAGCACGTGGAGAGTCTCGAGCTGGTGGTGAACGACCGCACGCGGGGACTGGAGGCGGCCAATCGCAAGCTCCGCCACCTCGCCTCCCACGACGTGCTGACGGGTTTGCCCAACCGCCTGCTGCTCGATGACCGCATCACGCAGACGATCGCCCAGGCCGACCGCCAGGGCCATGAATTTGCGGTCCTGGTGATCGACCTCGACCGCTTCAAGGTGATCAACGACTCACTCGGCCACCGTGCCGGGGACGAGCTGCTGCGCGAAGTCGCGCAGCGCCTCAAGACCGCAATCCGCTCGGTGGACACCACCGCCCGCCTCGGGGGCGATGAATTCGTGATACTGCTCGGGCCCCCCACCACGCACTCGGAGGCGCTGGCGGTGGCACGGCGGGTCATTCAGCTCATGGAGCCGACGCTGCGGCTGCTGGGGATCGATGTGCACATCACCCCGAGTATCGGCGTTGCGTTCTATCCGCGCGACGGGCGCAGCGTCGATACACTCCTGGCGCACGCCGATGCGGCCATGTATTCCGCCAAGGAGCGCGGCCGCAACAACGTGCAGTGCTACGCCGAGGGCATGAGCGCCGGTACCCAGGACCGCATACGACTCGAGAGTGAGCTGCATGCGGCGCTGCGTGGCGGGCAGTTCGAGCTGCACTATCAGCCCAAGGTCGACACCGCCAGTGGCCGCATCAACAGCGCCGAGGCCCTGATCCGCTGGCGCCATCCGGAGCGCGGGTTGCTGCCGCCGGCGGACTTCATCGGCATTGCCGATGACTGCGGCTTGCTCGATGACATCGGCGAATGGGTGCTGCACGAGGCCTGCCGCCAGGCCAAGGCCTGGCAGGATGCGGGCCTGCCGCGGATGCGGGTGGCCGTCAATCTCGCGCCCTCACAGTTTCGGCTTACGAACCTCGTGGACCAGATCCGCCGGGCACTCGATGCGGCGGCTCTCGATCCGCAGCTGCTCGAGGTCGAGCTCACCGAAAGCGCGGTGATGAGCGATGCCGAGGAGTCGATCCTGATCCTCGAGGCGATCAGCAGCATGGGCGTGCTGGTCTCGGTCGATGATTTCGGCACCGGCTACTCCAGTATGAGTTACCTGCGGCGCTTTCCGATCGACAAGCTGAAGATCGACCGCTGCTTCGTGGAGGAGATGGCGCGCCGCCCCGAGGATGCCTCCATCGTGCGCGCGATCATCTCGCTCGCCCACAGCCTGCACCTGAAGGTGATCGCCGAGGGCGTGGAATCCTCCGAGCAGCTGGCGCTGCTCGCCGAGCTCGGCTGCGACCAGTACCAGGGGTTTTTCTTCAGCCCGGCACTGAGTGCGGACAAGTTCATCGCCCTGGTGCGCCAGTCGCTTGCCAATCAGCCCGAGCTTGCCGAGGACGAGTCCGTGCGCACCCACAGCAAGCTGGCGGCGCTCGGGCAATCCCGCCGCTGAGGCCGTGGGAGTCCGCTGACCCTTCCCGGCCCCGCCCCTCCGGGGCCCGTCGGCCCCCCGAAGGGCGCCTTTTCCCTCCGAGACTTCCGTGACGGCAGCCACGTATGGAATACTGCCGGCGCTTTGCTGCATGGTTCCGGTCCGAATAACGATAACTGGACGCCCGAAGAGTCCATAACCAGCACAAGGAGCCTCCGTGGTCGCCACTAACCTTCCGCACCTGCCGGCCGAGTCCGGGATCGATAAGGCGCACCGGCGCGTCATCTTTGCCTCGAGCCTCGGAACGGTGTTCGAGTGGTACGACTTCTATCTCTACGGCTCGCTCGCCGCGATCATGACCAAGCAGTTCTTCTCCGGCGTGAACGAGACCACGGGGTTCATCTTCGCGCTGCTGGCCTTTGCCGCAGGCTTCTTCGTGCGCCCCTTCGGCGCACTGCTGTTCGGGCGCATCGGCGACATGGTGGGCCGTAAGTACACGTTTCTCATCACGATCGTGATCATGGGTATGGGCACTTTCCTCATCGGCGTGCTGCCGAGCTACGCGTCCGCGGGACTGCTTGCGCCGGTGCTGCTCATCGCGCTGCGGCTGCTGCAGGGGCTCGCGCTCGGGGGCGAGTACGGCGGCGCTGCGACTTATGTGGCGGAGCACGCGCCCTTCGGCAGGCGCGGCCTCTACACGAGCTGGATCCAGACCACGGCGACCCTCGGCCTGTTCCTGAGCCTCCTGGTGATTCTCTTCACCCGGATGATCCTCGGAGCGGACTTCGACACCTGGGGATGGCGCATTCCGTTCCTCGCCTCGGCGGTTCTGCTCGTCGTGTCGGTGTACATCCGGCTGCAGCTGCAGGAGTCGCCAGTGTTCCTCGAGATGAAGGAGGAGGCCACGCTCTCCAAGGCGCCGCTGACGGAGTCCTTCGCTCGCTGGGACAATCTCAAGGTCGTGATTCTGGCGCTGCTCGGGGCGACCGCCGGCCAGGCGGTGGTGTGGTACGGGGGCCAGTTCTACGCCCTCTTCTTCCTGCAGCAGGTCCTCAAAATCGATGTGAAGACCGCGAGTTATCTGATCGCGGCGTCGCTTCTGATCGGGACACCCTGCTTCATTCTCTTCGGATGGCTGTCGGACCGCATAGGGCGCAAGAAGATCGTTCTCGCGGGCTGCCTGCTTGCGGCCGTGACCTATGTGCCGATCTTCGAGGGGATCACGCACTACGCCAACCCCGCGATCGAAAGCGCCGTGGCGTCGGCACCCGTGACCATCGTCGCCGATCCCAATGCCTGCAGCTTCCAGTTCGACCCGGTGGGCAAGAAGACCTTCGTGACGTCCTGCGACGTGGCCAAGGCGGCGCTCGCCAAGTCGGGCGTGCCGTATTCGAACGAGGCAGCTCCGGCCGGAACCCTGGCGCGCGTCAGGGTCGGCGCCAATGAAGTCTCCTCCGTCGAGGGTGTGGGAATGCCCGCGGCCGCGTTCAAGGAGGCGAGCGGGGCTTTCAACAAGGCTCTGAGCGGCAAACTGAAGGAGGCGGGCTATCCCACGAAGGCCGACCCCGCGCAGATCAATTTTCCGATGGTGCTGCTGCTGCTGGTGATCCTGGTGGTCTACGTGACGATGGTCTACGGACCGATCGCCGCGTGGCTGGTGGAGCTCTTCCCCGCGAAGATCCGCTATACCTCGATGTCACTTCCCTATCACATCGGCAACGGCTGGTTCGGCGGCTTCCTGCCCGCGATCTCCTTCGCCCTCGTGGCGCTGACCGGCAACATGTACTACGGCCTGCGCTACCCGATCATCATCTCGCTGATGACCGTGGTGATCGGCTTCCTGTTCCTGCCGGAAACCAAGGATCGACACGTCCGGTAGTGCTGAACCTGCAAATCCGAGGAGAGACGCGCAATGAACACCGTCAAAGAGCGCGGCGACCGCAGCACCTGGAGCTGGTGGTACCTGCTGTTCCTCATCCAGTTCGTCGCGGTCCTCTGGCCGCCGTTCTACAACAAGGTGGAACCGACCCTGATCGGGCTGCCCTTCTTTTACTGGTACCAGCTGGCGTGCGTCGTGCTCGCCGCCGTGCTCACCGCGCTCATCTACGTGATCACCGAGAAGTAATCGTCTGACGGCTCCGCCCGCCAACAAGACAACATCGAGGGTGTGACATGCAAGACGTGAAGTGGGTGGCACTGATCATCTTCGTGCTGCTGTTCGGCTTCATCACCTGGATGGGCTTCGCCGCTGCGCGCTGGCGCAAGGGAGACCTGGACCTGCTGCACGAGTGGGGACTTGCCGGGCGGCGCTTCGGCACGGTGGTCACCTGGTTCCTGGTCGGTGGGGACCTTTACACGGCCTATACCTTCATCGCAGTGCCGGCGCTCGCCTTCGGTCAGGGAGCCGTGGCCTTCTTCGCC
>DATGJB010000153.1:0-17566 GCA_035295425.1 Chloroflexota bacterium
CAGCTCGCGCTCGGCGGCTGCGAGCTGCAGGTCAGAGTCCGGAACGATGGGGAACAGGTTGCGAGTTAGCGCTTCCAGCAGCGCGCGGTCGACAGTCATGGCTACAAAATCAGCATCGCGTCGCCGAAGCTGTAGAACCGATACTCCCGCGCGATTGCTTCGTGGTATGCGTGCAGCACCAGCTCCCGGCCGGCGAAGGCGCTGACGAGCAGCAGGAGAGAAGAGCGCGGTAGGTGAAAATTCGTCACCAGCGAATCAACGCAGCGGAATCGATAGCCTGGAAAGATGAATTTATCCGTCTCGCCCGCGAAGGGCAGCAGCGTCCCGCCGCTGTCCGCTGCGGACTCGAGGAGGCGGGTAGTGGTGGTTCCCACCACGACGATCCTTCCGCCCGCTTCCCTCACGCGATTGAGCTCGCGCGCCACGCCGGCCGGCACCTCGCCCCACTCCGCGTGCAACTGGTGGTTCTGGACGAGGTCCGCGGTCACCGGCCGAAACGTACCCAGCCCGACGTGGAGCGTGACACGTTCGACGCGCACGCCTGACGCGCCGAGCGCGGCCAGCAGGCCTTCCGAAAAGTGAAGACCGGCGGTCGGCGCCGCCACCGAGCCATCCCGGTCGGCGTAGACCGTCTGGTAGCGGTCCAGGGGCGCGTTCGGGTTCCGAATGTAACGTGGCAGCGGAACGCTTCCGGCTATCGACAGTAGATGGTGAACGTCTATGTCCTCATCGAAACGCACGACCCACTGACCGCCGTCGCGCGCCTCTTCGAGCCGGCAGCTCGTGTCGGCGGCCGCTATCACAAGCTCAGCCCCGGCTCGAAGTCGCTTCGACGGCCGTCCCAATGCCAGCCAACGACCTCGATCGATCTCACGGAGCAGAAGGAGCTCAACCGCGCCTCCGGTGGGCTTGGTACAGGCCAGCCGGGCCGGTATGACCCGGCTGCGGTTGACGACTACTGCGTCGCCGGGGTGAAGGTACTCTGTAATGCCGGTGAAGATTCGGTGCTCGATTCGGCCGGAAGCCCGATCGACCACCATCAGCCGGGACCGCTCGCGTACCTCGGCAGGCTGCTGCGCGATAAGGTGGGGTGGCAGATCGAAGTCGAAATCGGCGATACGGAGAGTCATGCGCCCTTCCCTGCGATTCTATTCCGGACCTGAATGCCACGCGACCAGTCCCTATAATCGTGCTTGGTGAATCGCGGTGGACATTGTGATCTTGGGCTGCGGCCGGGTGGGGGCGTTGGTGGCCAGCGAGCTCTCACCCCAACATAGCGTGACGGTGGTGGACTGGTCGGACGGGGCATTTCAGCGCCTGGCGCCCGAATTCGCAGGCCGCACTGTGACCGGCAACGGCATCGACGTTGACGTGCTGAAGGCGGCGGGCGCCGCCGAGGCCGATATGTTCTTCGCGCTGATGGATGCCGATAACCAGAACCTGATGGCATCGCAGGTGGCGCTTCAACTGGGGGCGCGCCAGGCTGTTGCCCGGGTCTACGATCCCGTGCGCGCCGAGGCGTTTAGAAAGCTTGGGCTGCGCACAATATCCCCGACTGTCACGGGGGCGCGCCGGCTGTTCGACATGATCGTCGGGCCCGGAGAGGTGGAGTAAAGTGTATATCGTCGTCGTGGGTGGAGGGAAAGTAGGTTTCCACCTGACCAAGGCGCTCATGAACGAGGGGCAGGAGGTTCTCGTAATCGAGAAGGACCCCCTGAAAGTAAGCCGAATCACCCGGATTCTGGGCGCCACCGCGCTGCAGGGCGATGGCGCGGAGGTGGACACGCTCGAGCAGGCCGGGCTCAACCGCGCCGACGTGGTGGCGGCGGTAACCGGTCATGACGAGGACAACCTAATCATCTGCCAGGTCGCCAAGGCTCGGTTCGACGTTCCCCGCACTGTGGCGCGCATCAACAACCCCCGCAACGAGTTCATCTTTGCCAAGCTCGGCATCGACGCCACCGTGAGTGCGACCCAGGTGATTCTGGCATTCATCCAGCAGTCCATCCCCAAGCATCCCTTCGTGCACCTCCTGACAGTACAGGAAGAGGGCATCGAGTTCGTGGAGCTTCAGCTCACCGATGAGTCTCCGGCGGCAGGGTGCCAGGCCGGCGAGGTGGCGCTCCCGCCGGATACCGCGATTCCCCTCTTGATTCGCTCGGGAAGACCGATTGTGGTCCAGGCGGATACCGTCTTCGAGGCGGACGACCGGCTGGTCGCAGTTACCACATCCGAACAGGAGAAAGCACTGCGGCGTTCCTTGCTCGGCGCCGCGGCATAGCGCGCCGGCAGGCGATCAGCCCGGGTCCCGGGTGATGGCGCCTTCATGGATGCGTGCGCCGGCTGTCCTGCCCGGTTTCCAGGGGGTCCGCTTTCTCCGCTTACTCGTGGCTGCCGCCGCGCAGAATAGCCACGGCATGTTCCAGCACGGGCAGGAGGACCGCGACGCCCTCCGCGGCGCCGCGCGGGCTCCCGGGAAGATTGATGATTAGAGTGCTGCCCCGAACCCCGACCACGCCGCGTGACAGCATCGAGTACGGCGTCTGGGACTGACCGGCTGCCCGCATCGTTTCGGCCATTCCTGGCACCAACCGGTCGCACGCGGCGAGTGTCGCCTCGGGGGTCACGTCGCGCGGTCCGAGCCCGGTTCCCCCGGTGCTGAAGATCAGGTCAAGCCTCTGCCTGTCGGCCCACTCCTCGAACGTCGCGATGATCTGGTCGCGGTCGTCGGGAACAGTCTGCCGGCGTACTACCCGGATGTCGAGCGATCCCAGCGCTTCCTCGACAGCGGCTCCGCCGCGATCCTCCATCCGACCCGCCGAAACCCGGTCGCTCACGGTAAGGATGCCAACGTGAAGTGTCATTCAGGCTCCTTGAGCACGCGCTGCTGCGCTTCGATCAGGTAAGAGGACACGCGACGCTCGACCCGCCCGGTGAGAAGCAGCGGGTGGAAGCGTGGTGCAGCTGGACGGTGAGCCACGCCTTGAATAGGCGCGCTGCCGCCACTTCGCGGGCACGCCGGCCGTAGCGGTGGTGGCCTCTCGCCAGCAGCTTGATGACGAGATACGTGCTGCCGCGCTGGAATGGACCGACGAATCCACCGGGGCTGGCGGAGGCGAGCGCCGCGCGGGCGGTTCTCGCGAGGCGAAAGGGCGCGATCCACTCCGCCTTCTTCGTCGCGCTGCGGGGCATCGGCTTGCCGTCCGTGGCAAGCGTGAGCGCGGAGCGGTAGGCGGCAGCCTGCTGTGATTTCGACCCGAACGGAAACAAGATGCGCAGGACCTGGAAGGCGGGTCCGGATCCGGTTTCGCCGTGGGTGATCGATTGCTCGACACTCTGGATCAGCGCCTCTTTCTGGAACAGCGCATACACGAACTGTCGGCTGATGCGGTGTTCCGCGACCAGCGAGCCAACGCGTGCATCGCTCTGCAAAAAATTCACAGCCTTGCGATCGAGCGCCAGGACCAGCGGTCGAGGGAGGCCGATGTGGTGGGCGGCCGCGTAGTGCTGAACGACTTGCTCTTCCAGCAGCCGGCGCAACGCCTGCTGCCGCACGGTGACGCACCGGGACAGGTGGGAATCGGGCTCGCAAGTGATCGGACTCCGCGGCGCGCTACCGGAAGGCTGTGCGTAATACGCGAGAGCATAGTCCACGTACGTCTGCAGCTGGGTCTGGTACACCGGCTGACCCGCGACGAGTGCGACCTCGCCGGTGGAACTGTGAGTCGCGCCACAACCGGCAGCCGAGACCAGAACGACCGAGGTTGCGATGAGGCACATCGCGTGCCTGCTTAGCGCAGCGACGGTACCGCTCATTCCGGGCCGCCGCGTCGCAAAAGTTTGGTGGTTGAGTAGCCGGGCACGTACGGCACAGTTCGGACATTGCCTCCGTACGCTTCCACAATGGCGCCTTCAGGCGGGAACCACGGGCTTGCCGGATCGGCACTGTAGTCGCCCCCTTTGACGTACACGTCGGGGCGAACTGCCCGCACGAGCTCGCTCGCCGTGTCCTCGCCGAAAAGCACGATGTAGTCGACGGTCTCCAGAGCGCCGAGGACCTCGGCTCGATCGGCCGCCGTGTTGACCGGACGGCGCGGGCCCTTCAGACGCCGGACTGACTCATCATCGTTCAGCCCCACGGCCAGAGCGTCGCCCATTTCGCGGGCGGCACGCAGATAACGAACGTGCCCGACATGAAGGATGTCGAAGCAGCCGTTGGTCAGAACCAGCCGGTCACCTCGGTCCCGCATCAACGCGCTGAGCCGGGCTAGCTGACTCCGGTCCTGGAGCTTCGGCTGCACCCTCATTGCTGACATAGATCGGGATCTCGATGATGCCTCCACCGATAGTGCGCACCGGCTCGAATTGTACTGGCTGGTCAAGCAGCTTCGCGTACAGGTAGCTGAGAATAGCCTTGGCGCTCGCCGCCAATGGTACCGCGACCAGCAGACCGAAGATCCCTCCGAACACCCCCATGGTCGTCAGAGCGAAGAGGACGACTAGCGGGTGCAACCGTACTGCCCGGCCGATGACGTGCGGAACAACAAAATAGTCTTCGGCCTGCCGGAGGACAAAGTACATGAGAGCGACAATGCCTGCATAGGCCACCTGGCTCAGTCCCCAGGGAATCGACGGGTTGAAGTACGCCACGGAAACCGCGATCGCTCCAGCCGTAATGGGACCGACGAGCGGGAGCAGCTCGAGGACGCCGCTGACGACTCCCAGGAAGATCGCACCTGGGACACCCAGGATGGTGAGCCCGATGGTCGTGACCGTTGCCATGATGCCGAACAGCAAGAGCTCGCCACGGATGTACTGCTGCCACGTCAGGTTGATCTTGCGTCCGAGCGCGATCAGCTCGTCCCGGTACATCGGCGGATAGCTCTTCTGAATCGCTTGACGCAGCCGCGGGCCGTCCATGAGTAGGTAGAAGGTCGAAACCAGGAAGAGGAACAGCTTGACGAGTGTGGCCAGCGCGTTTTCGAGAAGGTGGCTGGTGTTGCTCGCGCTGTGCGTGTAGCCGGTAGCAGTGTTCAGAATCTGCGAGATTACCTGGGCGATATCCACGCCGAGCGGACGAGGACCGACGCGACTGATAAGCGCGTCTTGAAGACGAGGAATGTCTTCGAGAAAGAGCGTACCTTGCTCGACCGCGCGGGGGTACAGAAATCGCGAGCCGGCAAGCAGCAAGATCGCGATGCTGGCGTAGATCAGCATCACGCACCAGAGGCGAGGCATCCTCCCGTCGTAATTCAGATAGTTGACGATTGGCATAAACAGGTAGGAAGCAAAGAGCGCCCAGAGGAAGGGCGAGAGAATCGACCGCACTTGCAGTAGAAACACCACACTGAGCGCGAGGAGCACGACGGCGACGAAGACCTTCGTCCGGTCGGGGAAGGGTGTGGACTCGTGCGATCCGTTCATCGCGGACAGCTCCGCGGCATGCTCACCCGGCGAGCGCCGTCGCTACCTCGTCCGAAATCTCCGCGTTCGAGTACACCTGCTGCACGTCGTCCAGCTCTTCCAGCCGCTCGATAAGCCGAAGCGTCTGCGCTGCCGCGCTCTCCTCGAGGTGCACGCTGACATTGGCGGCGAGGGTGGCCTCACTGCTCGTGACGCGCACTCCGGCGCTCTCGAGCGCCTCGCGCACCGATTCGACCGCCTCCGGCTGGGTGTACACCTCGATCACACCGTCGTCGACCTGCACGTCGTCGGCTCCGGCATCGATGGCAACCAATGCCACCTCGTCGCTGTCGGCGCCTCCGGCTTCGGCGACGACAATTCCCTTCTCTTCGAAGAGCCAGCGTACCGAACCAGACTCACCCAGGTTTCCGCCGTTGCGGGTGAAGACGCTCCTGATCTCGGCCGCGGCTCGGTTGCGGTTATCTGTCAGCGCGCGGACCAGGACCGCGACACCGTTAGGTCCGTAGCCCTCGTAAGTCACTTCCTGGTAGTTGGTTCCCTCTTCGAGACCCGCTCCACGCTTGATGGCGCGCTCTATCGTGTCCAGCGGCATGTTGGACTCACGAGCTCGCTGGACCGCGAGGCGAAGTCGGTGGTTAGCGGTCGGATCAGCACCCTCGCGAGCCGCGACCGCGATCTCACGCCCGAGTTTGGTGAACAGCTGGCCCCGCTTTGCATCGGCGGCGCCCTTCTGGCGCTTGATCGTAGACCACTTTGAATGTCCCGACATGGCTCGTCACCTCGCTCTCCGGGCCCGTACCGCGGGACGCCGGGCCTGGCAATTATACCACCGGAATCGGCGCACCGGAGCCGATTCAGCCCACTGGGGTCGGCGTTGCGGTTGGTCCCGAGGGTGGGGTGGGAGTCGCCGTCGGCTGCGCTGAGGGGGTCGGCGTCGGCCGCGGTGGTGCACCCGAAACAGTGATAACCAGCGTCAGTTTCTGGCCGAACCTGTGCCCGGACGTGTCGACCATCCGCCATACCCCGGAGTAGCGTCCGGGGTGTGTCGGCGCTCGGAGGTCGGCCAGGATGTTGGTACTGTGGCAGGCGAGTGTTGCCGGCACCGCGATGGCGCGACGTCCGAAGAATGGGCCGGAGACCTCGACCAGCCGCCAGCCGCCTCCCCAGTCGGCCCGCCCGTTGTTGAATACCAGCCAGCCCTTTCGGAAGCGCTGGTGTTTGCCGAGGACCGACCCGTCCGGAATGGAAGTGTCCGCGACGTACGCCAGGTCCTCGAGCGGCTCAGGTCGCAGAGTGGGCACGGGGGTGGGAGTCGAGAACGAGACCCCTCCAACCGGCAGGGGCTCGGCACGGGGCAGCGCGCCCTGCTGGCTCAACCAGAGTCCCGAGCTCTGTTGCAGATCCCACACGATGAGATACTTGCCCGGCTGTTGAGGCGCTCGAACCCGAGCGTGCAGTGTGACCGAATGCCCCGGAAGAACCGGGTGTGGAAGGGCGACGGGCCCCTGCCCGTACGAGATCACGCCCGGCGAGAACGGTGAGAACGGCACCCACGGATCGCCGTCGGCATTGAACACGTGGTAGGTCAGCGTGGCTGCGCCGGCACCCCCCGCCAGCCAGGGCGCCAGGCCGGTATTGATCAACCGCACTCGGACGGGAACAAGCGTTCCTGGGAGGGCGTCGGGCAGCGGTGCCGGCTCGTAGATGGCGGAGGATGCGGGTGGATCTTCCCGGTGGACGTGTCGTGGGTTGAAGGAAGACGGCTGTCTGGCGATTTGACGTCGGCCGGGCAGAGTGATCGGAATCGCCTTCCACAGCGGGTTCCCGTCGACGTCGCGGGGCGGATGAGCGACGAGGTAGAGGACCCGCTCCTGGTACGGAAACGCAGCCGGATTGGTGGCGGGGGTGCCCTCCCGCGAAAAGCGTGGATTATTCGGATTATTGACCCAACCCCAGCCGTTGTAGGCCCAGATGGCGTAGTACCAGTCCTCGATGACGCCGGGATCTCCCGTTCCGATCTTCGGCGTCGCCAACCACTTCTCGGCGAGGACGCGCGCACCGTAGGCGATATTGAAGCGGTAGTCGCTGGCTATGGCGCTCTGCGTGCTGGCGTCGATGGTGCCGGCCGGATCGCCGAATGCGCCGGCCATGCCGGATGTGATCTGCATGATGCCGTAGCCAAAGTCGAAGCTCAGCAAGGGCCTATCATGCGCATCGAGCTGGCGCCAGCCGCTTTCAACCCAGCCGATCGCCATCAGGAGCGATGCCGGTACCTCGCGTGGGCCGCCGCGCACCGCGAGCTCGGGATAGCTCGACGGCAAGAGCCCGCTAGCGGCGAGACGGAACGCGGCGCCGACATCCCAAGTAGCCGGCTGTGCGCACGCCAGTGCCGGAGCGACCCGGCCCGGTGCAGCCGCGACCAGCGTGGAGATCAGGAGTACCGCTAGCGGGAATCGGATGGAGGGGCGCAAAACGCGAAGGAATGCCGTCCTAATGTCTGTAGGCCAGGTACGCGCGGTTCGCGAGAACATCGGTCAGGCGTACCGTCGCTCCGACGTTACTGAGGCGCAGCGACGCCGGCCACACCGCGGGGAGCGCGGCGGGCAATGAGTAGAACACCGACGGATGATCGTTCGGCCCTATCGCCTCGAGCCGTGCCCCGACCGCCGCCAGAAGCGTCTGTGAGTTGGGTGACCAGGCGAAGGCGCGCTCACTGGGGAGGCCGCTGGGACCCGTCCAGATCCTCCGGCTGGTCGTGTCGAATACGTCGAGGGTGCAGTACCAGCAGCTGGCGGGAACAGTGAACGCGATGAACCGACCGTCGGGTGACATCGCGGCCGAGGTGAGCGGCTGGGTAACGAGAATCGTGTCGAACCGGGACGTGCCCCTGGTGGCGGAGAAGACACTCGTATCGGTCTCGCGGGCGACCGCGTACAGGAAGCTCCTTCCGGACTCTCCGAGGGGAAGCAGAGCCATGCCGACTGCCCGCGCGACCACGGAGGTCCGGCCACTGCTCGAGTCATACGACAGTAGCGTCCACTCGGCGCCTGGAAAAGCCATGGTCCGGCGCACTTGCACGAAGTAGACGCGCGGCGGAGCACCGGTCACCAACGGCCGGACGTACGGATCGGCGCGGCCGACGATCTGATCAGGTCGGCCCGCAACGCGCAGGTAGAGGCGCCGGCCGGTGTATGCGCTGCCACCGCCGCGGAAGAACGTCGCGGCCGAGGCGTCGTGCAACCCACGAGCGCGGACCTCGACCTTGAGCGGCACGGCGACCTCGTGACCGGTCGTCGGGCGCGGAGTTGCCGCCGGCGGCGTGCGCTTCGTCGACGGCCCCGGAGTCCTGGTTGTGGTGGTTCCGCGGGCAGTCGCCTTCGGGGTCGGCCCTGGGCTGGGCGGTACCACGGGGGGCGTTGGAGTGGGTGCAGTCGCCGTCGCCGACGAAAGTATGAAAAGTACAAGCACGAGGATTGCCGCCAGGATCACAACGACGATCCCTGACCGCAACAAGCCACGGCGGCGGTTCGGTTGTGGCCTTCTCGGCAACGTGCGCCCTCCCCACCTGGAATCTTGGACGCGTCAGTTTACCAAATGGCTGTTCGGGCGGAAGCCGGGAGGTGACCTTTACAATAGACCACTTCCTCTCCCGGAGCCTTCCCTCCTGTTCCTCCGAAACATCGACATCGCGGGCTTCAAGAGCTTCGCGCGTCCCGTGTCGCTCGAATTGTCGCCTGGTATCACGGCGTTGGTTGGAGCAAACGGCAGCGGCAAGAGTAATGTGGTGGAAGCCATCCGCTGGTGCCTCGGCGAACAGAACGTGCGTGACCTGCGTGGGTCGCGGGCAGAGGATGTGATCTACGCCGGCCAGCGCCGAGCGCTTGGTGCCGCGGAGGTTCGTCTCACCTTCGCTTCCGATGCGGTGGACGCCGTCGTCTGGTCGGAGAAGTCGCTTGCGCGTCGGGTGCACCGTTCCGGAGACTCGGACTACCTGCTCAATGGCGAACGGGTGCGCCTCAAAGACCTTACAGCCGCGGTACGACAGATAGGCATAGATGGGGCGCGCCACATCGTCGTGACCCAGGGAATGGCCGACGGCTTGCTCGCGGCCACGCCACAGGAACGCCGCGCGCTGCTGGAGCACGCCGCCGGGCTTTCCATCTATCGGGCACAGCGAGACGAGGCCCGGGCCAAGCTCGAGACGACTGACGGGAATCTGCAGACCATCGAGGTCGTGCTCGCCGAGATGGAGCCACGGCTCCGGCTGTTGAAGCGGCAGGCACGGGCCGTACAGGAGCGGGCGGAGCTGGCGGAGCATCTGCAGCAGGCGCTCGCGACCTGGTACGCGTCGCGCTGGCATGCGGCGACAGGCCACCTTGCAGAGCTGGGGCGCACGGTGGTCGATGCCGGCTCGGCTCGCTACCGGGCCGAGGAAGAGCTTCGGGCATTCGAGCGGCGCGCGGAGGCGTTCATGGAAGAGGAGCGCGCTGCGGCCCGGCGTCGCGACCTCGCCCGGGCGGCGCTGCACGGTACTCAGCGAGAACACGACGCCGCCCGGTTCTCGCTGGCGCATCTGGAGGAGCGTCTCGCCGAATCCCGGCGCCGCGTTGCGGACGTCGAAAGCCGGGTGCGGCGCCTGGCCGCCGCGAGCCGGGAGGCGCAAGAGCACAGCGCCGCGCTCGATGGACTACTGCGACAGCGGCTGGCGGACGAGGAAAGCGTCCGAGCCGAGATGCACGACGTCGAGCAACGACTCGACCGGCACCGCCAGGCACTCGCCACGATCGAGCGGACTGAAACTGCCCGCGCCGACCTCCGGGAGAAGAGGGTGCGCCGCCAGGCCGAGCTGATTGCGCGACTGGAGTCGATCGAGGAGCGACGGCAGCAATGCGCGGATGGAGCGCTCAAGCACCGGGACGCGGCTGGCGCCCTTCTTTCCGAAGTACGCGCGATCGAGAAGCGCGTCGGCGAGCGTCGTCACGAGTGCATGGTGAGACAGGCAGTCGTCGACGAGGCTTGCCAGGACGCGCGGCAAGCTGACCAGCGTGGCGAGGAACTACGCCGGTTACTCGAGCGCATCGGGCGCGCCCAGAGCCGGCTCGGGAAGCAACAGGCGGCGTGCGCGCGACAGCTCGAACGGGCACGATTGGCGAGGAATGATCTCGATGGAGCGAATGAGTTGCTGTCTCGGCTGCGTGTGCCGCCCGAGCTCGAGCGTTCTTTGGCGTCGGCGCTCGCTCCAACGCTGGCCGGGAGTGCGCCCGAGCCGGAAGACTTGCAGGCGGCGGAAGAGGCAAGCCTTCGCGGCTGGCGCGAAACCGTCGCGGGCCACATCGATGACGCAGTGATCTGGGCCGATCAGGTAGTCGAAACCAGCTCGTGGCGATTGCGACGGGCTCTGCTGACGACTGTCTTCGTCGACGGCCGCGAAACAGCTGTACGGCTCTGGCGGACGCTCGCCCCGCTGCCGGCACACCTTGTTGGTTCCCCTCCGCTGCAGATCGTGACGCGCCGTGGCGAAGTGTGGTCGGCCGCCGGCATGGAGTCGGAGCGCGATACCGGGCAGACCGAGCAGTACCTTCGGCTGGGGCGCGACGTACGCCGTATCGAGCTTCGAGTGGTGGCGCTGGATATGCGGCTCGCGCGCCTGGCAACCATGCTGTCAGCCATCCGCCAGGCGGAGGCGGCGGCGAGGCAGGAGGCATGTCGCGCCGCCTCCGTGCTCGAGGAGGGCCGGGAGAACCTCGCCGCGGCGCAGCGCGCTCTGGAGCAGGATGAGCGCCGCCACTGGCAGCTGAGCCTCGCTTTGGAGCGCGAGCAGGAGAGCGCGGCCAGCGCCGCCTCGCAGGCGGACGGTCTGGCGGTCGATGCGGATCGGCTACAGAGCGAGCTGCAGGACCTCAATGTGGCAGCTACAGAACACGACGCGGATAAGGTCGCGCCCGACCGGCTGCGAGAAGCGCGCGCCGCGGTGGAGGCGGCCGTCAGCGACCGATTGGCCATTTCGGACCGCCTGGCTGCGCTGGAGGCAGCGCGGAGCGCCATTGCCACCGAGATCGAGCGGGAGCGGTCGGCTCTGCGGCGCCTGGAGCAGGATGAGGCCCTTCTGGCAAAGGAGCAACGAGCCCTGGATGTCGAAATCGCCCGACAGGAAGTTGCCGCGGCGGCAGACCGCGAGCGTCTGGTGGATCTGGACGCCCTCCTGGCGGAACAACAGCGCCGCCTGACGCAGGTGGAGGCCGAGAACACGGCGGATCCCATCGACCTGGCAGTTATGCAGACGCTGCGCAGCCGCGTGGCTGCGCTCATGGGCGACCACGAGCGAGCTCTGGCATCGCATCGGCACGCTGAGCTGCAAGCCGCTGAGCTTCGATCGGAGATAGCCGGCCAGCTCGGAGTGCCCGTCTCTGGACTCCCGGAAGCCGCGCCGGACGCGCCCTCGGACGACGACATCCGCCGGCTGCGAGCCAGAGTTGCTCAGTACGCATCAGTCGACGACACGGTGGTTGCCGAGTACCGGGAGCTGGACGAGCGGTACACCCGGCTGCACACCCACCTCGAAGACTTGCGCGCGGCGGCCGAAGACCTGCGCGAAATCATGCAGTCCGCCGACCGGGAGATGCAGAAGCGGTTCGCGACCTCGCTGCTGGACGTCAGTCGCGAGTTCGCGCGGGTGTTCCAGGTAATGCTGCGTGGCGGCGAGGCCGACCTCGACGAAACCGACGATGGAGGCATCGTCATTCGGGCCCGGCTGCCGGGACGGCGGGCAAGGCCTAGCGCCGCGTTCTCCGGCGGCGAACGGACGCTCGTCGCCTCTTGCCTGCTCTTCGGCGTGCTGAAGATCCGTCCCACTCCGTTCTGCGTTCTGGATGAGGTCGACGCCGCGCTCGACGAAAGCAATGTCGATCGCTTCCTCGCCGCGCTCCGGGACATCGGCGAGCGCACGCAGATCTTGATCGTTACGCACAATCGCGCCACCATGGCGGCTGCCGATGCGTTGTACGGCGTCACGATGGACCCCGACGGTGTGTCCAGCCTTCTCTCTCTCAGCCTGGAGGCATTCGAAGCCGCCGGCTGAGCGAGGGGCTATCCCGCATAGATTGGTCGCTGATCCGCCGTCGGGGGTGGCGCCTTCACGCCGTCAGCTCAGCCGGCCACACGGGCATTGCCCGTGCCGTCGGTGTTCACGTTCCAGATCTCGGCGCGACCCAGCCGGGGGAAGGGGCGCAGCGTCAGTACTTTCCGCCGGTAGTACGAGACATTCGTCGAGTCGCCACTGGCCCAGAAGGGCCGGGAGTCGGAATATGCTTCGCCGCGCGTGATCGTCAGATCGCCGGTTCCGTCGGTCTGGATGACGTGCAGATGCGAGACTCCCAGTGGGTCCGGACTCGTGTACGCCACGGTCGTGCCGTCCGGCGACAGTGCGTAGTCTCCCACCCGACGCGGCGAGCTGGTTATGGCCCGGCCCGCCAACGATCCAAGCTCGCAGACGTTACGGACACCTCGCAGCCTGCAGTAGCCGAGATGCCCCACGACGTGGACCCGGAACCAGTAGTTCACCGGGGTTCGCAAAGGTCGGCCTTCGGTGTCCGTGACCTTGCCCACCAACCGGATCCGGTAGATCGCATTGGGACGCCAGTTGCCGAGCGGCTGGAGATTGAGAGTATTGCCGTACCAGATTTCCTGCCCCTGGCCTGGAATGGACACTTGCAATGCACGCTGCACGCTGGCATGATCCATGGGCTGGCTGAACGTGATCTCGGCGATGCCACCTGGCCAGAACCGGTCGCCGCTGCGCGGGTACAGGGCGACGATGCGAGGTCGCGGGCCGTCGCCGTGAAGGACGATCGCTATCGCCACGAGGCAGCATACCAGCGAGTAGAGGGAGGCCAGGAGCACGAACCGACGCACAGCGGGAGCACCTCAGGGCGAGAGGTACGGGCTGGATGGGATGTTGACGGGCCCGAGCCGCGCGCGCTCGATGATGGGATACTGCTCGCCCGAGGGATCCGTCCAGAAACGGTTGCCGAACGTCCCCGAGACCTGAACCCACGAGCCGTCAGCCGGCGGGCGGCCCCCATCCAGCTGCACCGGGAAGCCGACGAGCGTGGCGTCGACGACGCAGCAGGTGACGATGTAGCGACCCACGATGAAGCTCCGCCGTGGCATTCCCGCCTGAAGGGTGGCGAAACCCACAAGCGTCACCCGCTTTCCCGACCACCAGGTCGAGGCAGGATGCGTGGCCAGGTCATTGACCCAGCTGCCGAAATCATCACCCGGTGAGCCCGCGGAGAGGTGTCCCGCCAGCTGGAGCGCACCCAGCGCAGACGACTGCCCGCTCAGCCCGGAGAGAGGACGCGGCGGGACGAGCAGACCGATAACCACCGGCACCAGGAACACCAGGGCACGGCGCGAAAGCCGCCAGCTGTCTGGCCGGCGCCAGGCCTTTCGCAGGCTTACCAGCCCAACCGCCGCGAACATGACTCCGCCGAACATCACGATCCAGGCGGTTTGCGCGTTCACGTAGTAGCCGAGCGTGCCGGTCAGACAGAGCTTCCCCACGAGCAGGGCGAGAAGAAGGGATGGCGAGGCGGCAACAATCTGGGCGACACGAGGGGGGATTCGGCTGGCGGCATGCGTTGCCTCGCCAGGTGCCCGCGTGCCGGCCCGCGACGACACGCCGCCATGCTCATGGCGAACGACTTCCTCGGTCGACGCTTTCGTTGGATCACCCGGCGCGTCAACCGCTCTGTTGGGGTGCATCGGCGTCACAGCAGGTGGTAATTGACGGCGAGGGCGGCAACCAGTATGGTGGCGGTTGACGCTGCAAGCAGCGGGATGACGGCGCGCGCGCGAAACAGCCCGATGACGAGCGCGCCGCTCTTCAGGTTCAGAACAGGACTGATCAGGAGAAAGGCGAGAATAGCGCCGGGCGCGAACGTGGTAGAGAAGGCGAGAGCCACGAATGCGTCAACCGACGAGCAGGTCGAGAGAATGACGGCAATAAGCATCATGATGACCACCGACAGCAACGGTCCCTGGCCGAGCGAAACGAGTGCCGTACGAGGGACCAGGACCTGCAGGGCCGACGCGACGAAGGCCGCCGCCATGAGATAGATCATCAGTGAGGTCAGCTCATGACCCGAGTGCTCCAGGACGGCCTCGACACGGGCACGAAAGGACGGGTGGCTCGCGCTGTGGTCGTGATGGTGCACTGCTTCGGCCGACCGGCGCAGCACCGGTACGTCGCCGGGCCAGGCAAGGAAGAGACCTCCGACCGCGATCGCGACCAGGACGCCGAACACGACACGCAGTCCGAGCATCGAGAGGTTGTCGTGGAATGCGGTGTACGTCGCGGCCACCGTAATCGGATTGATCACCGGCGCGGCGAGTAGAAATCCTACCGCCGAAGCGACCGGCAGCCCCCGGGAGATTGAGCCCCGCGCGATCGGCACAGTTCCGCATTCGCAGAGTGGTGCAGCTGCTCCAAGAGCGACGCCCGACATGAGACCAAGCATGCGGTTACGTGGAAAGATGCGGGAGAGTCGCTCCGTCGAGACCGCAACCTCCAGCGTGCTCGACACCAGAACGCCGAAGAGCAAGAACGGCCCTGCCTCGAGCACGATTCCCATGAAGACGGTGAGCAGGTTGGGGAGCCGCTCGAACAGTACGTGAAACATCCGGTCTCAGTGGACCAGCCGGCAAGCCACGGGATAGCCGGCGTTTGCGCTAGACGCTCACGTGCGCCAGGGCAACCGCGAAGATCAGGAACGCGAGTGCCACGCCGATGCTCACGTTGAACAGCACTCGCTCGGCGCCACGCCTGGTGTGGAAGACGCTTCCTTCCTGACCAAAGACGCTTCCCAGGCTGGTGCCACGCGACTGCATGAGAATCAAGACGATCAGGCTCACCGCCAGGATGAGCTCGGCGTAACGGAGTGCGTCCTTCACCTTCTGCCCTTCTTCAATGCGGATGGATTCGCAGGTCGGAGTGCCGCACCCCGCCGGTCAGTCCGCCGAACCGGGGCCTGTGGGGCACTCGTCATCCGGGAACCGCGCCAGATAGCGCTCCGCACGAGGCGGCCGGTCCTCTTGTCGACATTTCGACTGCGCCGCAGTATATCACGACGTCGCGAGCCGGTTGCAACGGATATGGTTGAGTATGAGTACCGAGAGCACCGCACATACGCCGCAGACGGCGGAGGTTGAACAGGCGACGCTTCCACCCGGATCGAAGTCCGCGGATGAGGCGCTGCTCCAGCGCGAATACGAGCGGCCGGAGTTCCTGGACACGGATCCGTGGAGGATACTTCGGATCATGGGCGAGTATGTGAGCGGCTTCGGGACGCTCGCCGGGCTCCCTCCGGGAGTGAGCATCTTCGGTTCGGCGCGCACCAGCGCCGACGACCCATACTACGGAGCGGCCCGCACCCTCGCCGCCCGTCTCGCCGAGCTGGGATTCGCCGTCATCACCGGGGGCGGACCCGGGATCATGGAGGCGGCGAACCGGGGGGCGAGTGAGGCCGGCGGCATCTCGGTCGGTTTGAATATTCAGCTTCCGTTCGAGCAGCAGCTCAACCGGTACGCCAACCTATCTCTTTCGTTCCACTACTTCTTCGCGCGCAAGACCATGTTCGTGAAGTACGCCGAAGGATTCGTTGCGTTCCCGGGCGGGTTTGGAACGCTCGACGAGCTCTTCGAGGCGCTCACCCTGATTCAGACCGGCAAGCTACAGCACTTTCCGGTACTCCTGGTAGGGCGCAGCTACTGGACCGGACTGGAGTGCTGGCTGCGCGATCGCCTGGTGTCCGAGCGGAAGATCGCGCCCTCGGACATGGACCTGCTACGCGTCACCGACTCGATCGACGAGGTGGTTGAAGTGATCTGGGCTACGACGGCGCATTGCCGGCATGCTCTCCAGCGGCCGAGCGGTGCCCGGAGCTCCACGCCGTGATGGGAAGCGGCCCGGATGCGGCGCACGCCGTCAGTATTACGTTCCTCCTCGACGTGGACAACACCCTCCTTGACAATGACGGATTGAAGGACCACATCGCCCGCGAGATCGTGCGGCTGGCTGGGACCGCCAGCGCCGCGCGTTTCTGGCAGATGTACGAAGCAGTGCGCAGCGAGGAAGACTACGTGGACTACCCAACCACAGTGCGGCGCTGGGCAGAGGAGGTGGGCAACCCGATCCTGGGCCGCCAGGTCAACGACATGCTCGAGCAGCTTCCGTTCACGGAGTACCTGTATCCGCACGCACTCGAGACGATCGCGCACCTACGGACGCTGGGAACCGTCGCCATCCTGTCCGACGGTGACCAGGAGTTCCAGCCGCTCAAAATTCGGCGGAGCGGCCTGGCTGCCGCGGTCGAGGGCCGTGTCATGATCTTCGTCCACAAGGAGAATGAGCTGCCGGCCGTTTTCGCCCGCTATCCGGCCGGACATTACGTGGCGGTCGACGACAAGCCGCGCATTGTATCGGCGCTGGAACGGTTGTGTCCGGTCACGTTCACTACCGTTCTCGTGCTACAAGGCAGGTATGCCGAGGCCGGCCCGAGCAATCCTCCCCCCGATCTGATCGTCTCGCATATCGGCGACTTGCGCCACTTCGGCCGGGAACAGTTCTTCGCCGGCACCCGGGTGCGCGGCCCGGTTGGTGACTGAATAAAGCAGGGCTTGGGGAAGGCGCGGCTGCCGGGTTACACCCTGAGAAACCACATGATGCCGACAGCCAGCGCGCCACCGGCCATGTCGGGCAGGAGCCGAAGATCGCCGAAGCGCGTGAGGCTTATACCCAACGACTCGGTGCCTGCCTCGAACGCCAGTAGGGCGACAAAAACGACGAGCCAGTATGCGATTACCCGGCGTCCGCTACTTCGACGAACCAGCTGGTAGGCCAGCGCGATCGCCAGCGAAAGAAGTAGGAGAAGCAGTAGCCAGGGTGGCACGCTCAGGGACCCGGATGGCTGAGCAGGTACTTCTCGGCGGCCAGCACATCCGGGTCGTCGAGCCCACCGGGCGCCGTCGCCGCCGGCGACACCGCGATATCGGGTGTCAACCCTACGTGGTTCACCGAGCGCTTTTTCGGCGTCAGCCAGAGACGGTCGGTCAGCCGCATCGTCGACCCATTGGCGAGCTGGTA
>DATGJB010000154.1:0-77102 GCA_035295425.1 Chloroflexota bacterium
TCAAGCTGCGCGACCTGGTACAGGGAATGAAGGCCAACGGCCATGAGTCCGGCGACGGTGCAATTCCTGAAACGGTGATCGCCGCCGAGCCGGAGATAGTCACGCGGACCTCGCCCGAGTCACCCCCCGCGCCACCGGCGACTGTGGCCGAGCCGCCCGCATCCGACGAGCCGCCAGGGACGTAGGGGCGATCCCTTGTGGTCGCCCGCCCGGCGCTCGACCGCGGAGACGAGGGCCCAGATCAACGCGCCGTTTCGTGCTGGCCCGAATCATCGACGTATGGCAGGATCCGACGGTACCGATGCACATCTTCGCGCAGGTGCGACAGCCGGGTGCACTCCGAAAGATGTAGCTCCGCGTATGTCCGCCGATAGCGGCACAGCGGCTACCGGAGGGCCAGCTGCCAGGAGACGCCGTAGCGGTCGGCGATCCAGGCGAACCTCCTGGCGAACGGGTACGGGCCCAGCAGCATGAACACCTGGCCGCCCTCTGCCAGACGCGCATGCAGCCGGTCTATCTCCTCTTCTGACCGGCACGCCACCCAGAGCGAGATCGCCGGCGTGAACGTCCACTCGTGGACCGGCGGGCTGTCGATGCACGCAAATTCCTGCCCGCTCAGAGAGAAGGACGCGTGTCTCACCTTTCCGGCGTTCTCGCCATCCTCCGGGCCGTACCGTTCAATGCTGAGCACCTCCGAACCCTCGAAGAGGGAGATGTAGAAGCGCATCGCCTCCTCGGCCTGCCCGGTGAAGGTAAGAAACGTGGTGATCGTCTGCATGGAGCGTCCATTCCTTTCTACAGGGCGCGGTGTGGGCGGGAGGCACGGTCCCCGGCTCGGTGTGCCATTCCTCATCACGAAGCCTGAGGTCGCGTACCGGCGCTCTACCCAGAAAGCTGTGCAGGGGCGTGATGGCCGGTTCCCAGAGCCTCCGGATAAGTCTGCGACGAGCCGCCAGGGCCAGAGCCGCCGTGGCGAGATCGCTCCACGCCGGTGAGGAGCTGCCGGATAGAGCGCACGAGCTTCGTCGGCGCGCCGGCGCCGTCGTTCGAGAGCAGCACGACCGTGTAGCCGAGCTCCAGGTACATATCGAGCTGCGCGCCGACGCCGGGCGCGCCTCCGTTGTGGCCGACGATGTGGACACCGCCAACGGTGTGACAACCAAACCCGTATGCGTAGCAGGCGTCGCCTCGCATGCCCATGGCCACGCGTGGCTGGAGCAGCGTGTCGGTGGAAGCGGCACTCAGCAGCTGGTGACTGCGTAGCGCCTGCGCAAAACGCAGAAGGTCGTGCACCGTTGAGTACGTCCCTCCCGCCGGGCTTCCCTTCACGGGGGAGAGGAGCAGGTTCGTTCTGGGATAGACGCTCGCCTGGACCTCGTCAGCGTTCTCTCGCACGTAGCCGAGCGCGCGGTTCGGCACATCCTCGTCGAGCCGGTAGGCGGCGGTGTGTGCCATGCCGGCGCGGGAACATATGTGCTCGGCCACGTAAGCGTCGTAGCTCATGCCCGACACCTGTTCGACGATCGCCCCGAGCACGACGTATCCGGCATTGCTATAGCTGAAGCGCTCACCGGGCTCGAAGCGAAGGGGCTCGTCCACGAACAGCTGCAGGTACTCCGAGACGGTACACAGTGAGGCCTTGCGTGCCTGGAACGCGTCGTTCCAGAACGACCCCATCCCGGAGGTGTGCGTCAGGAGGTGGTGGATCGTGACCCTGTTCCCGGTGCCCGGCGGATAGTCGGACAGGTATCGACCGATGGCGGCGTCGACACTGACCCTCCCCTGCTCGACGAGCTGCATGATACTGACGGCTGTAAACATCTTTGTCATCGAGCCAATATTGAACATCGTGTCGACGTGATTCAGGACTGCGTGCCCCTTCGAGGCGTAGCCATAGGCGCACTCCAGCAGCGGGGTGCCGTGGCGCGCGATGAGGACGGCGCCCGAGAGCTCGTCGACGCGAGCGCTCTCCTCCAGGAGCGCGGCGCACGACGCCAGGGCCAGGCGCTCCCGTGGCAGCGTGCTAGCCACCGCCCGTCTCCTCGGACTCCGCGAGATTGCCGGCCGGCTCCCGGTAGGTCACAACGGTGAGGACTGTCCGTGAAGCATTACTCGCATGGTCTTCGGCGTGCCCCCAATACGCGCGGACGAGGGCATCAAGCCGCTCATGGAACGCCGCCAGCCGGTCGGGGTCGAGCCGAGCGATTCGCCGGAGAATGTGTGGAGAATCGTTCTCATACGCCGCTGCGCTCTCCAGAACGTCATGCCGGATGCGCTCCAGCTCGGCAACGAGCGCAGCAATCCGGCTTTCGGGAAGGAGAGCAGCGTCGGGGCGAAGGATAAATGTACGGGCAACCGCCCGATAGGACTTCTCGACGTTCTTCCCGCTGATCCGCGTCTCCACGAGCCGTATCAGCCCTGCCTCGGCCAGATACCGCACATGATGGAACACCTTCGACGGTGACTCCCCGAGCAGGTGGGCGATCTGCTGATTCGTTGCCGGGCGATCGAGAAGCAGGTGGATGATGCGCAGCCGCAGTGGATCTGAGAAGGCTTTGATCTCGCGTGGATCACGCAGCTCTCGGTACGCAATCGGTTCAGAGTCGGTCACGAAGGCCTCCGCACTGCTTCGATCAGCATATACACATCGATCGGGATATGCAAATCGAGGAGACGCAGTTGCCTGCTCCGTGCGCACGTCGATCGGTAGCGAGCGCGGTGACGCCTTTGGGGTGATGCAGCGCCGCGATCTCGTCGTCCGGAGCGAGCGTCGGCTGGCCGGTCGCGACGGCAGCCATCACTGGCACCTCCGGATGCCGGGACGTCCGGGCACGCTGGAGGTGAGCCATTGGCAGAACCGAGTCTGGGTGAAAGTACGTCCGCTGCGAGACGGTGGCTGGGCAAGCGTCCTCGCGCATGAGCTCGCAGCGGAGCGATCATAATGGGCCGCCGCTCAGGTCGAGCGCGGAGCGCTCATGTGACCGGCAGCAGCAGATCGATCACGTCGCGGCTCCGGTAGAACTCGATGGTTGGCCTTGATGGGTCGACCGCGGTCTGCCGTATCATCTCGTTCAAGGTGGGGAGAATCTCGTCGTAGACCGCCGGAGGCTCGCCCTGGAGGCGGCCACGCAGGTAAGTGCCGCCGGGGAGCACACGAGTGGCCGCACTCCCATTGGAGGCAACAACCCGATGTGGCGACCCCCTAGACTGCTGGAGACGTATGGATACGGCTCGAGGGAGGAGCGTGGAGTCTGAAGTCGTCACTGCTGCCGAAGAGATAACAGCCGGCCGGCTCACCGTGATCCTGCAACGTGCCGGTTTGCTCGAGAGCGGACGGGTGCAGGGAGTGACCGTCGAGGGCAATCCAGCCTTCAACTCCGCGCTCTGTCACCTGCGGGTCACCTACGATTCCGCTGCGCCTGGTGACGCGCCCCGTGCCCTCGTCCTCAAGCGCAATCTGCCGGAAGCATGGGCCCGTGAAGCCGGCAAGTCGGAGGTGGACTTCTACGCCGAGGTAAGCGGGCTACGCGATGAGCTACCGATGATCGTGCCGTGCTACGAGGCGGCTTACGATCCGCGGACAGGAGATTCGCACCTGCTCCTGCTCGACGTCTCCACCTCGCACGAGCCGCTGACAACGCGGGAGGACCTCATCGGTCTGCGCGGCGTCCCGGCCGCCGCCCGGCTTGACGCCGCGATCGACGCCCTGGCCCGGCTCCACGCGCACTGGTGGGAGCATCCCTCGCTCCTCGACGGCAGCAGGGATGTCTCCGGCTGGTATGGCACACGGCAGCGCTTCGACGCATACGTCAAGCGGCGCCGGCGCGAGTGGGAAGAGGTCCTGGTGGGTCCCGGCCGGGACCTCCCTCCCGATCTGCGCCGCCTCTACCCGCACGCGCTCGACCGCCTGCCGGTGCTCTGGGAGCGCGGCCTGGGACAGCGCGTCACGACCGGCAACAATCTCACGCTGGTGCACGGCGACTGCTTCCTCTCCCAGTACCTCTCTCCCCGGGACGGCGCCGGCATTACCTACCTGGTGGACTGGCAGGGCGCCTACACCGATCTCCCGTCGATCGACCTGACGCACCTCTTCGCCACCTTCTGGACGCCGGAGCAGCGGCACGAGGAGGATCGAGACCGTCTGCTAACGCCCCATCTAAACCCGCAATGTCATCCTGATACTCGGCCCACGCGACAGGATCGGCGCGGAGTACTGCGTACGCCGCATTCGTTGCCTCGATAAGGCGCTCCCGTCGGTACGCCTCGACGGCTCGGCCGAGCACCTCCTGCATAGAAGCACTCTCCTGAGCAGCCAGCTCATGGAGCGCGGCATGGGCCTCGGGACTCACCCGAATCATTGGCATCACGCACCTCCCGTCATCGAGTACGCCCGCAACAACCAAGGACACACCACAGCATAAAGCGCCGTGTTCGCCTTTGCGACGGGACCAATCTCCTCCCGGCTGCGGCCCTCGCTTGGGCACTGTGACTCACTTCGAATCGCGGATTAGGAATGAGCGCGCCGCGGAAGACACAGCGGCGCGCTCGGAAGCTCCTCCTACTTTCCGCGGCGAGTGCGGTTGCTCATACCTGGGCAGTTGTGCGTTGTGCCGCTGGTGCCCGTCCGCGTCGAGTAAGTGCCGTACTGGAAGCGGGTTGTCGCGCCCCTACCGGTGTACCGCATCGCGTACGTCGTGCTGGAAGCTCCGGACGTAGCGGTAGGTACGATTCGTACCGTAGAGACGGCCGGTGGTCCGGCTGCGCCGCACCGTGGCCAGGGCGCGCGCACGGAGCGATCGCTGTGAAACCTGTCGCTGCGCCAGCACCGTGCCGGCGAAGCCATCGCGTTGCACTCTGGCGATGTTTGCCACATGCGCCCGCGCCGCGGTATGCGCTCCGGCGCTGTTGGGGAAGAGCAGAAGCCCGCCGGCCGTGCCGGCAAGCAGGCACATGCCCACACGGCCTTTCCGCAGCAGTTGCCTGACCCCATGGGCTACCCTTGTCGCATGATCATTCGACCGGAGACGGATGGCGACTACGCCGCCATCGCGGAGGTTACTGCGCGCGCGTTCGGCAGGGCGGCCGAGGCGATCTTCGTTGACCTGCACCGGCACCGCGCTGCCTTCGATCCGGAGCTCTCGCTCGTTGCCGAGATCGACGGACTGATCGTCGGGCATGCATTGTTCTCGCCACGGCTCATCCGCATCATGGACTCCGACGTCTCCGCCGTGAGCCTGGGACCGATTGCAGTTGTCCCGGAACACCAGCGGCAGGGCGTGGGTACGGCGCTTATCGCCGAGGGACACCAGGTAGCGGCCGCCAAAGGCTGCACGGTCAGCTACCTGGTCGGGCACCCAACCTACTACCCGCGGTTTGGTTATCGAACGAATGCATATGGAAGAGCCACCGTCCTGGTCCCAACGGCGGGGCTCCCCGACACCGGACTTGAAGGCACTCCAGTGACCTGGGAGGACATCCCTGCTCTCCACAGGCTGTGGCGAGTGGACGAAGCGCGGGTGGACTTTGCCATTGACCCTGGTACCTCGCTCACGGACTGGATCAGCCCGGACCCAGCGATACGGAACCTGGTCTTCCGCGACGGTGATGCGGTCCTTGGGTATGTGCGGCAGCATAAAGACCGGCCCGCCGAACCCACCTGCTTCCTGGCGCGCGACGCCGGATCAGCTCAAGCCGTTGCCGGAGCGCTTGCTCGGCAGACGTCTGCAGAGGCTATGACGCTCCCCATCCATCCCCGCTCGCTCAGCGCGGCCGCCTTTCGGCCGGCGACGGTCGAACCGTTTTCTGCTGCCATGGCGGTCGAGCTGGCTCCGGGATCCCTGGGCGAGTACTTCACGCAGATTGAGGCCGGAACCCGCCCCCACGGACGCATGATCCGGCCCGTGGAGTTCGACCTATAAGGCCCACACGTATCATCGTGGTCGTATACGAGGGTCTATCACACCGCTGATAGCGGCGCCGGCGCCTTATGCGGCCACCGATACTGCACGGATATGGACGGCATCATATCGGCGAGGTGTGGTCAGCGCAGAACCAGGGGGCAAGCCAGGTCTCGTCGGTCAGCGACATCTCCAGGTACAGCTCATCCCGCAGGGGGATACCGTACTGGCCGATCAACGGGATCTCGGGCTTGAGGGCCCGGGCAGCCTGGATGGCATTCGGGTGGAGATCCACCAGGGCAAACCCGCGCCGCTGGTAGAACCGCAGTGCGTCCAGATTGTCGTTGGTGGTGACGAGCCACACCCGGGCGCACCCTGCCTGCCGTGCCGCCTTCGTGACTGCCTCGATCAGAGTAGTCCCGATCCCGAGGAACGGTATGCCGCTGTCGATCAGCGTGATCTCGCAGGCATCCGCCACAAGTACATACGTCACCAATCCCACCGCGTTTCCCTGCTGCACGGCCACGAAGCCAGGGTGATCGGCCGGGTAGAAAAGCTCGCCGTGCGCCGCTACCCGGTCTGAGCCCCAGTGTTGCTGGAGGAAGCGCACGACCCAGTCACGGTCTGTTGCCTCGATGGGCCGGACGGTGATCCCGGTTTCCATGGCGCCTCCTCTCTCGCGTGCGGCGAGCTCAACTCCTGACTCGAGTTGTGCGACGCCGCTCGGCGACGGACACAGTCACGACCGGTTTTACGGCGTATACACCTGCACGCTCGGCTGCGACTGCGTGATGGCGCCGCCCACCGCGTAAAGCTTGCCGTTCGGGGCCCAGACCGCGGCGAGATCCGGCCGTGGTGACGGCATGGAAGGCTCGACGACCCAGCGGTTTCCGCGTGGATCGTACGCCTCCATGGTCCCGACCGGCGATCCTGCCACCAGGATCCCGCCCAGCACATAGATCAATCCGTCCGGGCCGGCCGCCGCCGCCGGGCCGTAGCGAGCGGTCGGTATGGTAGCCCGGAAGCTCCACCGGTTGGCGCCCGGGTCGTAGACTTCAATGCTGACGACGTGGTTCAGCCGGCGTGTCGCGCCGGCGGCATCATAGAGCCGTCCGTCCCCTCCGGAGCCCAGCGCACCGCCGAACTGCTCTCGCGGCTTGCTCGCCTGACGCGTCCATGTGTGGCGGCGCGTGTCGAACATCTCCAGCGCCGTGTGGTCCGCCTGACCGATCACGTAGATCTCCGAGCCCGGACCGGCCGCCACGGCAGATGCCGTCACGCCGGACGGCATCGGTCCGGCGAGTCGCCACGCATTGCGCGCCGGGTCGTAGACCTGGACTTTGCCGCCCGCTCCCACCACATAGATCTTTCCACCCACGGTCGCGGCGATGGGGCCCGCCGAGGCGAGAAGCATCGATGCGCAACGCGTCCAGATACTCGTGTGGATGTCATACGCCTGGACGGTCCTGGTCGGTTTCCCGGTGGGGCCGTTGCCTCCGATCGCGTAGATCCGTCCGTCGGGCCCAACCACCGCGGCGAGATAGGACCGTACCGACGGCATGGCCGGAGCGATGCTCCATCGTGCATTGTGCCTCGCGACACTGGCGCCGGCGGGCGAGGGCGCGAACCACGGGGAGACCGACGCCAGCATGGCGACGGTGACCGTGACGGAATGGACCAGCGCTCTCACCCTCCACGATAGCGTACCCGGATGAGGGCTCTCCTGCTGCGAGCCTCGCGCGCGTCCGCTCCGTGCTCCGCGCTGCCGTTCGCTCGCCAGCCCGCGCCAATAGCCGGGTGCAACCCAACGCGGCCGTGGCGCGCTCAGGCCTCCCCGGGGAGGCGGTAGAGCCGCGCCGCATTCTCGTGCAGCAGCCTGCCGGCGATCGCGACGGCGTCCTCCATGCCGACCTCTCCGCGCTCGACCAGCGCTCCCAGCACCTCGCTCAGGCATTCGCGGGCACGGGTCGCGCCCAGCCAGTAGTGCTCGGGGATGCACGTCCCATCGCTGCTGGTGAGCAGCTTGCCGGCCGGCGCCACTGCCAGCGCGGTCTGCACGACCTGGCGCAGGGCGTCGCCGCCCAGCGGCGGCAGCGAGAACGACATATCAAGGTAGGCATTGGGATAGACGGCCGCCAAATAAGCCGCCTCGGCGGTGAACGGGTAGCTGCCGTGCAGCAGGACGATCGGCGCGGCGGCCAGCGTCGCATCCTCGAACAGCGGGCGAAGGTGCAGCGGGTTGGCCAGCCGCAGGTCGAGATCCGGATCGCCGTAGCCGGTGTGGAACTGGACCGGCAGGGCATGCGCGCTCGCATAGCGGAGGGCGCGATAGACAAAGAAGTCGATCAGGGTCTTGTCGGCCAGCCGGAACGCGTCATCCCGCACTCCCTGGTCGCGCACGCGCCGGAAGGCGCTCGCCGCCGCGTCCTCCGTGACCGGCTCGATGGCGAGCCCGGACCGGTAGGCAGCGATGCTCTTCAGTGCGACGTAGCTGCTCTGCCGGGCTGCTTCGAGCGCGCCATCGAAGGCGAGGCTCACCGCATCCAGCGTGTCATGGTCGGCGATCAGCGTCTGGAGAAGCGTCTCCAGGCGAAGGATGCGGCCCACCGGCACCCCCGTCAGCTCCGCCATCTTCTCGGACGAGTAAGACACCGCGGGCGGCGGATAGCCCTCGTCAAGCAGCACGTAGCTGATATTCCCCGCCGCCACCAGCTCTCGGGCGTAGACCTGGAACCTCAGCTCGTCCCGGCGGGCGAGGATCGCCTCCGGCACCGGCTCGACCCCAAGCACGGCCCCGAGCTGGCGCAGCGCCCAGCGGTACGGCACCGAAGCATCCACATACTCGCCGGCCAGCGTGCCGGCATGCGCCTCGCTGAAGTGACGGCGGAGCTCCTCGGCGGTGTGTGGCTGCTCGTGGGTCAGCGGGTGGGCGTGATTGTCGACGAACGGGATCGCCGCCAGGTCCGGTCTAGAGCTGCTCAAACAGGTTCTCTCGTTCCCAGTCGGTCACGGTACTTGTCCACTCCGGCGTGTCGAATTCCGGCAGGCTGTCGCGCGCCTTCTGGCACTCGAAGCGCTTGACCGCGAGGAAGAGCGTGATGAACTCGTCCCCCAGGTACTCGCGCAGGACGGAATCCGCCTCCAGCGCGTCCAGGGCCTTGTCCAACCGTGTCGGCAGCAGCGGTACGTTCTCCATCGCATAGGCGACGGTATCGCCGGTGGAGGCGGGCGGCTCGAGACCACGCGCCAGTCCGTCCAGTCCGGCCGCCAGAACCCCCGCCGCCACTATATAAGGATTCGCGGCCGCACCCGGCATCCGGTTCTCCAGGTGTGCCCGGTCGCCGCTCCCGCCCTTGACGCGCAGCGCGGCGGTACGGTCCTCGTAGCCCCAGGTGGCGTTCATCGGCGCGAAGCTCCACAGCCGGTAACGCTTCCCGCAGTTGACGGTCGGCGACACCAGCGCGCTCAGCGCCGCGCCGTGGGCCAGCTGGCCGCCGAGCCAGTGGCGCGCCACGGTCGAGAGCCCATCCGGCGCGTTCTCGTCGTAGAAGGCGTTGGCGCCGGTCTTCCGGTCGATCAGGCTATGGTGGTAGTGGCCGCCGCTGGCGCTCTGATCGGCGTACGGCCGCGTCATGAAGCTCGCCGTGTAGCCACCACCCAGCGGGTACCCGGCAGCGATCTCCTTCACCGCGTTCTTGAAGGTATACGCCTGGTCGGCGGCCGCCACGCCCATCGCCGGCGCGTAGTTGATCTCCATCTGCCCCGGGCCGTACTCGGCGTTCGAGGTGATGATGTCGATGCCGGCGGCCCGCAGCTGATCGAGCAGCCCGGCCATGAAGGCCGGATCGAAATCGTTGCGCGGCGACCAGAAGATCTGGATGCCCGGAAACACCGGCGAGCCATCGGCGCGGCGGACCAGGTAGAGCTCGTATTCGAAGCCGGACCGCAGGTCGTAGCCGGCGTCGGCCAGCCGTGTCAGCAGGCGGCGGAGGAGATAGCGCGGCGCCGCGGCGGCGGGCTCGCCGCTGTACCATGACGGCTCGCAGATGACGCGGGCCATGCCCGGCAGCCACGGCACGGGCGCGATTGTCGCCAGGTCCGGCCGGATGAGGTGGTCCTGGAAGTGCCGCTCGTCCATGTAGCCGGTGCCGGGCGCCACCCCCGACTGGGCGTCGAGACCGAGCAGTCCGCCGAAGAAGTTCAGTCCCTCCTCCGCGAACTCCCGGAAGTGCGTCACCGGCACCGTCTTGCTGCGGCTCATCCCGTGCAGATCGGTCTGCTCGAACCGGATGGTGCGATACTCGCCGTCCTTGAGAAACGCCTCCGCCTGCGCCAGATCCATACCGCCGTTCCTCCTCCGCGCGTCGGTCACACGCCCGCCGGCGCCGGGAATCCCGAGCGCCGACCGGCCACTTCAGGCTATCGCAAGTCTTCTCCCCTCTCCCCGGAGGGAGAGGTTGTATCAACCGGATGCGGTTCGATGCCCACCCTTCCCCTGTCCCCCGAAGGAGAGGTGGCGTCAACCGGGATGTCGTTTCATGCCGCACATCTCCCCTCTCCCCTGGAGGGAGAGGGGCTGGGGGTGAGGGGAAGTGACGCCCTACGTGCTCGCTGCCACTGCCTCCGCTTCCGGCGGCAGCGGCTCTGCACGAGCCGAGGCCGAGCCGACGATGTAGACGATCGGCGCCACCGCCAGCGAGACGACGCTCAACAGAAGCACCACCTTGAACCAATCGCCCTTGCCGAACAATCCCACCCATGGACTGGTGAAGGTTACGATCGCGCCCCAGACCGAGGCGACCGTACCGACGATGGAGCACACCCAGAACACGGCCGGGTGGGCCAGCTTGCGTGCCTCGAACTCGCTCCGGTACTTGCTGATGATCACCAGCACGTCGATGAAGAGGAATGCCACGGAGAGCAGCCAGATCACGGTCACCGCGGCCTGGAAGGCGAAGTACGCCTTGCTTGCCAGTTCGGCCGCCTTTCCGCTGGTGACGTACGGGTAGACCATATACGTCCCGATCGCGAAGATGCTGGCCAGCACCGTCTGCACGATGATGGCGACGTACGGAACGCGAGCGGCGTTCAACTTGCTCACGGCCGGCGGCAGCCGCTTGTCGAGGCCGGAAACGAACAGCAGGCGGGCGAACGAGTAGTTGTAGACGACGGTAATGAAGAGGAAGAACGCGATGAGGATCAGTCCGACCACCCACTCGAAGAAGACGCCCATCACGTCGTTGACCATGACGGCCAGCGCCCCCAGGTTGCCGCCCTGGGCCGGCGGGGCCGCGACCATTAACGCCCAGTTGACCGCGACATACGCAACCATGACGATGATGCCGCCCCAGAAGAGGTAGCGGGTGATGGCGCGCTGGTCCGCCACCTCGACGCCCATGTTGAGCGGCACCTCGATGCCCAGCAGGGCGAGGATGACAAAGCCGAAGAGGCTCCAGGTCTGGACGCTGCTGTTGAAGTCGAACGGATTGTGATTCGTGCCCTGGAACCAGCCGCCGGTGGACGTGTCGAAGTGGCTGAAGTTGGTGTAGGAGTGATGCCCCTGCGCCAGCCAGATGATGCCGGCCAGCACCATCAGGCCCATTCCGAAGCTGTACAAGAGGAAGACAGCATTGACCATGTTCTGTGTCAGCCGGAAGCGCAGGCTGGCCAGGGCTGCTGAGCCCACGATCACGGCCAGGGTGATCAGGCCCTGCGCCCACGGATCGAACGTCGTGTTGAGCAAGGTCTGCAGGTACTGGACGACGACCGTTCCCGTCGCCAGCATGACCAGAATGCCCGGCCACCAGGCGGCAAAGCCGGCGAAGAAGCCGGCAAAGGCGCCGAACGCCTTGTAGGTCCAGAGGTAGATCGACCCCTCGCCCGGGAAGAGCTTGCCGAGCTGGCCGGTGACGATCGCCCCCGGGATGAGGAAGGTGACGAAGCCCAGGACGAGATAGGTCATCGAGACCGGGCCGCTGCCGAAGAAGCCGGTGGTGTTGGTGATGAAGAGGACGATTGCCACGAAGATTGCCACCATGTCGAAGGTGTTGAGCACCTTCGGCAGGATGCCCCCGGCGATCCGTTCCGAGGTCAGCGCCGGGCCGGTTGTCGTCTCGGATACGTGGGTACTCATGAGCCGTTGATCCTCCTTCTCCCAGAGAGATATGAACGCCTACCAGTGCCTGGATAAGAACGCCCATCAGTGCCTGGACCGGAGGCGCCGGTCAGCCAGGGACCGGCCCCCGATCTCCATGGGACAGGTCAGACCGCAAACGGCTGGAAGCCGCTCCCAGCCGGCGACCACCTCAAGAACAATCTACAGCCGCCCACACCGACCGTCAAGCCACCCCAAAGGCCAAATCAAGCCCCGTAGGGGAGCGCCTCTGTGCGCTCCCGCCCCACGCCAGCAGGCGCACCAGCACCAGGGGTCCGTCCAGGACCCCGACGTGCGGGGGTGCCACCGGCCGCGATCGTCGCACTCCCGTGAATCCCCGTGCTGCCGAACAAACCAACCCCGCACCCCGGCACCACGTACCGCCCTCCTCCCCTGCCCGCGCCCGGACACCGCCCCTAATACCGTCTCAGGTACCACTCCCGGTCCCATTCGGGGACGTGCTTCCGGTACGCCTCCCACTCCGACCGCTTCACCCTGATGTACTCCTCGAAAATCACCGATCCCAGCGCATCGCTCATCACCTGGTCCGCCTCCAGCGCCTCGAGCGCCCGGTCCAGCGTCGGCGGAACGGCCGGCGCCGCCCCCGCGCCGGCCGTGGTTCCGACATCACCCGGCAGCGGCGGACCCGGGTCCAGCCCGCGCTCAATCCCATCGACCATCGCCGCCAGGATGCCGGTGAGGTAGAGATACGGATTGCAGGCGCCGTCGCCGATGCGCAGCTCCAGGCGCCGGGCGGTTTCCCGTTCCGGAATCCGGACGAAGGCGGCGCGGCTGGCATAGGCGTACATGATGTGGGTCGGCGCCCAGGATCCCGGCAGGAAGCGGCGGTAGGAATTAACGGTCGAGGCGCCCAGCGCGGTGAGCGCCGCGCCGTGAGCGAGCAGTCCGGCCAGCGCCTGCCGCCCGAGTGTCGACAGGCCCAGCTCGTCCCCCGGATCGTCGAAGAGATTCGTCTCCGGCTCGTCGGGAGGCGACGCGCTCAGGTGGACATGCAGGCCGCTTCCCGCCTGGTCTTCGAACGGCTTGGGCATGAAGCTGCCCAGCAGGCCGTGGCGCCGCGCCAGGCTCCGAAAGGCCAGCCTGTAGATGACGAGCCCGTCGGCGGCGGCCGGCGGCGCGGTATATCGCAGATTCACCTCGACCTGCCCGGGGCCGTACTCCTCCGACCACTGCTCGACCGGCACGCCGGCCGTGGCGAGGTAGGTCAGGAGGTCGCGCATGAACGCCGGCGCCACCTCGAGGCCGTCGGCGGTGGCAAAGCGTGGCGCGCCCACCAGCTCGACCCCGTCGCCGGTATCGCGGAAGAGATAGCCTTCCGGCTCGAACCCGGCATTGAACGCGATCCCGCGACCGGCGGCACGCTCGGCGGCCCGGCGCAGAGCGGTACGCGGGCAACCCTCCCACGGCGCACCGCCGGCGCCGGCCAGATCGGCCAGGAGCTGTCCCACCCCCGTCTCGCCCGGCGCCGGCCGGTAGGTTGCCGGATCGGGGATCGCCCAGAAGTCCGGCGAGGCCAGATCGAACGCCGCCGCCGGCGGAAACAGATCGCGGGAGTTGAAGTCGACGGTTGGAGAGCTGAAGTTGATGCCGCGCTCGAAGGCCTGCGGGAGGCGATCGATCATGACGCTGCGGGCCCGTGGCAGGCCGTTGTAGTCGAGGAAGACGACGCGCACCTCGCGCACACCGCCCTCCCGGGCAGCCGCCACGACCGCTTGCTGCTCGCCGCTCAGCCTCATGTCCGAGATCTCCTCCGTCTTTGGTCGGATGGCATGGGATCCGCACTCCACCTAGACTGCAAGGTGGGCTGTTCGCAGCCCTTTTCTTTCTATTCTCACGCAAGGAACGGCGATGCTCCTGACTCTGACCCGGGTGGTTGGCGGCTACGCGTATAGCCGGCGCGATCTGCGCCTGGTGTACGCCGCCATGTTCCTCTCCTTCCTGGGCGCATCGCTGACCTTCCCGTTGCGGCTCCTCTACGCCCAGACGCACCACGCGTCCCCGGCGCAGCTCGGGCTCATGGCGGCCTCCTTCCTGATCGCGCCGCTCCTCTTCCAGCTGCCGCTGGGCTGGTTGGTCGACCGCTGGGGGCGTGTCCCGGTGCTGATGATCGGCCTCCTCGGCCATCCGATCATTTCCCTGCTCTACGTCCCCCTGAACAGTCCGTGGGAGCTCATCGCGCTGCGTTTCCTGGAAGGGGTGACGGTTGCCGCCTTCCAGCCCTCGATCAGCGCCTACATCGCCGACGTGACGCCGGAAGAGCATCGTGCCGAGGCCTACGGGGCGATGGGCGCCACCCTCAACGCCGGCCTCCTGATCGGCCCGCTCTTCGGCGGTCTGCTCGGCCAGTACTTCGGCTTCACGGTCGCCTTCCTGGCGACGTTCGCGATCGAGGCGCTCGCCATCCCGCTGGTCGTCGGCCATATCAAGGAGCCGCGGGTGCGCGAGGTCCACGACGGCGAGCGCGTCTCCTGGCGCGACCTGTTCTCGATTCCGCTGGCCGCCGCCTACGTCGCCTACTTCACGCTGCAGGTCGTGATGGGCATGCTCGGCTCCCTCTGGTCCATCTGGATCCACGACCTCGGCGCCTCCTTCGCCTTCATCGGGGTCACGTTCAGCGTGTTCGCGCTGCCGCAGATCTTCCTGGGAGCAAGCGCCGGCCGGCTCGCCCGGCGCTGGGGCCGTGCCGTCGTGCTCCTGGTGTCGGGTCTCGGCGCCGCGGCGATCTACGTCGCCTACGGCTTCCTGACGAGCCTGGTGGTGATCACGCTGCTCGGTGTGGTCGAGGGGATCGTCATCGTGTTCCAGATGCCGGTCGCGCAGAGCCTGCTGGCCGATGCCGCGCCGCCCTCGGCGCGCGGCCGGGCGCAGGGACTGAGCGGTCTGCTGGGCTCGGTGGGTGGCGCGGTCGCCGCCCTGGCCAGCCTGCCGCTCTACCACGCCGACCGGCCGGCGCCGTTCGTGCTGATCGGAGCGGTCATGGCGTTGGGTTCGGCGATCGCCGCCGGCGGCGCGGCCATGTACGCTCGCCGCCGGCAGGACGAGCTGCCGGCCGTGCAAGCCCGAATCCCGGCCTGACGGCGCACTCTTGCATCCCTGACCGGATGCCGCCGGCCCCACCGTATAGGGACGGCTCCATGGCACCGCCAGAACCTGTATCGGCGGCTGGCGAATGCACGGACACCGTTCAGGGCCAGTCCGTGTCATCGTGTGCGCGCTCCGTCAGGCCGGGCAGGCGGGCTGTTTGCGCCCGGAACAGGCCGGGAAGCGGAATAGTCAGGGATCCCGAGGCACCGTCCTTGCCACCGATCCTCCGGCCGCGACGTCCATCCGCTGCGGTACGGTCCCGTCGGGTGGTGGCCCTGGCGACTCTCCCTGTCTTCGCGCCGCATCGAGCACGCCAATCGAGACGATCTCTGCTCCGAGAGCCAGGATGAAAGCAAAGAAGTAGATCCAGGCCCCCAACACCACGATCGGCGCCAGGACCGCACCGTAGCGACGGAACCGAAAGAAATGGGCATAGAGCGGCCAGACGTAGCTGAGTAGCTGGAACAGAATGGCCGCGACCAGCGCTCCCCACCAGATGTGGCCAACTTTGTAGCGCGACTCGACGTTGGGAAAGACCGCGTAGATGAGGAGGAAGAGCAGCAAGGCGGCCAGCAGGCTGACGGCCGTGCCAATGGCAAAGACGGCTGCGCCACTCACGGCCGTACCCCTGAACAGGCTCCCTACCAGGGCGCCTGCGGTACTCCCGATAATGATGATCACCATAAGCAGAGTGAACACGAAGATCATGGCGACGTCGAGCAGCTTCTCCTGCCAGAGATCGCGGCCACGCACCTGAAAGATGGGCTGGAAGATGGTCGAGATGGCGCCACCCACGTTTGCGCCTCCCCAGAGAGCGCCGAAGAAGCCCAGAATTCCCAGGATTCCCGTTCGCTCCACCGCCAGGCGGACGACGTCCTGCAGATCGGACGGTGAGAGCACGCCCTGCAGGCCCTGGCTCAGTCGATCGACGACCGCGCTCTGTGCGCTGGGATCGTGGCGCAACACCAGCCCGGTGATCGCCAGGAGCCCTGCCACAATCGGCACCAGGGACGAGAGCACCGACCAGGCCACCACCGAGGCCAGCATGGGGAGATTGTCCTTCAGCACCTTGCCCAGAAATCGGCCGACGATCGGATGGCGGTGAAGGAAGGCCCTCGGGTGTTCGAGTGCGCCCGTCATGGCCCGCCCGCGGTGTGCATCTTGTCCTCACTGTAGCGCTGAGAGCGCCGCTCCCGGATTTTCGCCATTCCAGGTCCCGGGTACGCACCCGCTTCCACGTTCCGCCTCTCCAGCCACCACGAAGCGGTAAGGCAGGACCGCTTCTGCCTCATCGCAGAATCCTCGATACGGGCCAGGCGCCGGACCGGCGGAGGCGTGATAATAGGGTAGGGAGGGCACTCATGAGCTCGCTGAAGCTGATCGCCGCCCTCCTGGTGGCGATTGTTCTGGTGGTGTTCGGGGCCCAGAACACCCAGGCGGTGACCTTCCACTTCCTGATGTTCAAGGCGCCCTCTGCCCCCATGGTGCTGGCCCTGTTCGTGGCCGCTCTGCTGGGAGCACTCCTGGGATGGATCGTCTCGGCACCCGGCCGCTTCCGCCGCATGCGTGAGCGCCATGAGCTGCAGGGGCAGGTGACGGCGCACGAGCGAGCGGCCGCGGCGATGAATGACGCCGACCGGTCGCCGCCCGGCTGACCGAGCAATGCGCTCCGACAGCGCTCATGTCACGCAGGACCGGCCCGGCGACCCGCGGCGCCGACCCCCGGCAGCCGGCGCGCTATCGCAGCCTGGGTCGTTCGCCGCCGGCGGCGCGGCCCTCCACGCCCGCCGCCGGCAGGACGAGCTGCCGGCCGAGCAAGCCCGAATCTCGGCCTGACGGCGCTGTACGCTCCGAGGGCCAGGATGAAAGCAAGGAAGTAGATCCAGGCCCTCAATGGGTCACGTGCATCAAGCACCGCAGTTACGCGATCTCTTCCGCGTCAGGACTGAGATTGCTATCTGTGATCCACGAGAGTATGGTACGAGGTAGACGGTATGGGAAAGGAGCCAGATCCATGCCTCGATTTCTGACGCAGTTTGCATACACACGTGAGGCCTGGCAGGCGCTGGTCAAGAACCCGATGGACCGCGAAGCTGCATTTCGTCGTCTCGTCGAGCAGATGGGAGGGACCTTTACCTCACTCGACTACTGCTTTGGGGACTACGACGGAGTCGTCATCTTTGAACCTCCCAACTCCGAGGCCGCGCTCTCGATGGTGCTTGCCGTCATCACGCCGGGTCATCTGAGGGCGACCAAGACCACCGAGCTGTTCACCATGCGGGAGATGACTGGCGCGCTGAAGGTGGCAAGTGGCGTGCACTATCCTGGTCCTGAATAAGAGCGGCCGGTCCAGGATCTCTATCGATCCAGCGCCCCTAGCGCCAAGCCCAGGCCAGGTGAACCTCTAAAGCCGCCGGACCACCCGGAATCGCTGACACACGATCGGCGTCTCGTCGGTGATCAGCTGGTCCGCCCAGAACCGCTCGTGGGCAGCCCGCCAGTCCGCCACCGTCTCGAAGCCTTCTCCCTCATCGCGCGCAAACGCCAGGTCGACGTCCCCAGCCGCCACGATTTGCACGTCGGTGGTTTCGACGATCGCAACCGGTTCGTCGGCGTCACCAACCATGACCTCTTGAGCGCCCACCAGGGGCAGAGGCTCTGCCGTCGCGGGCTCGTAGTCGCTAAGCAGGCTGGCGGTTGCAGTCTTGTCGCCCGTCAGTACAGCAGCGACGAGCTGTCGCCGGAGGGGAGTTCCGGCATAACCAAGCTCGAACCGCCGAAGGCGTCCGATCTCCTCCAATTTCTATCTCCTTGTTCTGATAGACGAACGACGGGTGCGGCTGGAGTGCTACTGCAGCAATCGTAGTCCCGTCGATCACGCCGGTGTGAAGTGTTAGGCCTCTTCGGGCGACCGACACCGCAGCGTCGGCCACCACGGTCAGATTGGTCTCAACCCGCTGCCCTAGCTGATCGCCTGGAAGTGATCGTAACAGGACCTTCGTGGAGGGCGGTGATGTTGCCTATAACATGCGCGCTATTCTCGTCTCGTGTGGCACGTCGCCTTCCATCCTGATGCAGAATCGTAGCTCGACGGCCTGCCACCATGCAGCCGCCGACTCATCCCGCCGCGTGCCGGCGGAGGAGTGCCCTCGGTGTGTGATCCTCCTGCACGAGGAGGCATTCCGGTGCCACTCGACCAGTCTGCAGCGCGCATGCCGACCAGATGAACCGCCTCCGTCCGCAAACCGGTAGGCCGGCGCCTCTTGTGCCCGGCTGCGCTGGAAGCCCGAATGCCGGCGCCCCGACTGGAAGCGGCAGGTGTTTCCCTTTGCGCGCATAGCGTATTTCGCGTATTGACGTTACACTGTCCACATGCGTTTTGCTGGCAGTGGGACGCCACGTCTCGAGGAGACCAAGCGGATCGGGCGGGTGCTGGCGATGGTCGAGCGGATCAGGGCCGAGCCGCGGCGCTGGTCGCGTTCCCGGCTCGCCGAGTCCTTCGAGATTAGCGAGCGGATGGTAGATAACGACCTGCAGCTGATCCGCAACGCCTTGAGGTGCGAGCTGTGCCGGGATCGATCCGGCTACTACTTTGAGCGCGGGCCGCTGTTGCACCCTCTGCAGCTCACCTTGCCCGAGGTGCTGGCGCTGACCCTGGCAGCCCAGGAAGCACGCGACACCGGAAGCGTGGATCCATCGACCATCGCCGGTGTGCTGGGAAAGCTGGAGGCGGCGCTACCAGCCGGTGTGGTTCCGTACGTGCGTCGGGCTGCCGCGGAGCGGGCACAGGCACTGGTTACCCCGGTGCGCGATCGTGCCGCGGTGCTCAGACTCCTCAAGCAGGCGATGCTCGAGGAGCGAGCGGTGCAGATAGCGTACATTAGCGCGTCGCGAGGGAATGCACGGAGCGAGCGTGCGATCGAGCCGTACTGGCTAATGCCGTACCAGGACTCCTGGCAGGTGATCGCACGCGACAGTCTGCGTCAGGCGGTGCGGATGTTCAAAGTCGATCGCATCGACGAGGCGCGGCTGACGGGCGAGCATTTCCGCGTACCGGATGATTTCGACCTGGAGTCGTATTTCGGCGCCACGTGGGGCGTATTGCGCGGCGAGGGCGGCGAGCCGGAGGACGTGGTGCTCCGCTTCTCTCCCCTTGGAGCCGCCTGGGTCCGTGACGAGCGCCGGCATCCGAGCCAGGAAATCGAGGAGCTGCCGGACGGTGGCATTACAATGCGATTCTTTTGTACCGTGACGCACGAGTTAGTGCGGTGGGTTTTGAGCTTCGGTGGAGAAGCGTCCGTCGAGGAGCCGGAACAGCTGCGGCAGCTTGTGTCGGTGGAGGCAGCGAGAGTGCTCGACGTTGTGCGCGAGCGGTGAGGGAGGTGGTCGCGTGCTTCGATTGGCGCAGCGCTTTGCTCTCCAACAGCAGGGTCGTATACTCAATCTGTAAGAGGGAAAGACCCCAGCCGAAATTCGCCTCCTGGTCTCCGCACGCGCGCTCGGCAGCTGGCCCGGATCGGGACGTCCTCACCCACGTGGGGGTGGCCCGCTGTAGGAGGGTAGAACCCTCCAGAGACCGGAAGCTGTCCCCACGCCGGTGGGGGAGCGAAAGGCTCTTGTAGCCGCCTGATCAGCCGTGGCCCGCACGCGGGAGGCAAGCATGGGGACTGACCTACCACCTGGAGCGCAGTACGGCGTCGCCTCGGAGCGACTCATGGCCCTCTGGGCGAAGCATGGGACCCGCCCGGGCTACCACCCGCTTCTGTACCACCTCATCGACGTGGCTTCGGTCGCCCTCGCGCTGTGGGACCTCGCGCTCACCCCGTATACGCGGGGGCGCGTTGCCCGTGCGCTTGGGCTGACGGAGGCAGAGGCCCGTTCCTGGGTCGCGTTTCTGGCCGGGGTCCACGATCTCGGCAAGGCGACGATCGCCTTCGAGCGCCAGGTGGCGGCCGCCCTACCACGGCTCGATAGCGTTGGGATGGTCGGCGGACCGGCAATCTCCAGTCACGCGCCGCACGGGGCCGTCTCAGCGCTCGAACTGCGGTCGTTGCTTCCGACCTTCGGCATGGACCCCAGAGTGGCCGAACGCTGCGCCGCCATCGTCGGCGCGCACCACGGCTGCTTCTACGACCGCGGTAGGCTCAAGGAGATCCCGCGGGCGGCGATCGGCGTCGGAGAGTGGGCGCAGGTGCGCCAGGATCTCGCCACCAGGCTCGCGGTACTTCTGGAGCTGCCCAAGCATCCACCAGGAGCCGTAGACGCTGCCATGGCCACGTGGCTAGCGGGGCTCATCTCAGTGGCGGACTGGATCGGCTCCGACGAACGCTTTTTCCCGTGGGCCGCTGACGACGGGACGGTCCCGGCCTTCGACCGAATGTACCCGTCGCTGAGCGCAGGGCGGGCTCAAACCGCCCTGCGTGAGCTCGGCTGGCAGGCGCAGCCGGGATCGGTGGGTGTCGAGACGTTTGTCGACCTCTTCTCCTTCGCGCCAAACGAAGTGCAGCGAGCCGTCGTGGATCTTCGTCCCACCGAGCAGGGGCTGGTCATCGTAGAGTCACAGACCGGCTCGGGAAAAACCGAGGCGGCCATGTGGCTGGCTGACAGCTGGAGCCGTGTCCTCGGCACGCGCGGCTTCTACGTCGCCCTGCCGACCCAGGCCACCAGCAACCAGATGTTCGGTCGAGTGATAGCCTATCTCCGCCGCCGGTACCCGCACCAGGATGTAAACGTACAGCTACTCCACGGCCACGCGTCGCTCTCGGCGGAGCTTGAGGCTCTCCGGCGGGAGGAGCTGCACTGTCCATCGGACATTGACGCCGGCGAGGGCGACGTGCTCGCTGCCGAGTGGTTCACTCGCCGCAAGCGTGGCCTCCTGGCCCCCTTCGGCGTCGGCACCGTCGACCAGCTCCTGCTCGCGATTCTGCAAACCCGCCACCACTTTGTCAGGCTATTTGGAATCGCCGGCAAGACGATCATTATCGACGAGGTTCACGCCTACGACACCTACATGTCGACGCTGCTCGAGACCTTACTACGCTGGCTTGCCGCGCTCGGCTCACCGGTTGTTCTGCTCTCCGCTACCCTTCCCGATTCCCGCCGTCACGCACTTGCACAGGCCTATGCCGAGGGGATGGGCCGGGAGGCTGCAGACCTCGGCACCGCGCCGTACCCGCGGCTCACCTGGGTGGGCACCGCGGCCGTCCCCAACACTATCGCCCTTGAGGCGCCGCCCAATCGCTTTATCCAGCTGCGCTGGATCGAGGAAGGTGACCTGATCTCCGACCTCCTGCGGGTGCTTGGCAGTGGCGGGGTAGCTGCCGTTGTATGCAACAGCGTGGCGCGGGCCCAGGACATGTATCTGGCGCTGAGGGAACACGTTCCGCCCGAGCAGCTTGACCTGCTGCACGCGCGGTACCCCTACGAGGAGCGGGCCAGACGCGAGTCGCGGACACTGCGGAGGTTCGGGAAGGACGGGGACAGGCCGGAGCGGATGATCCTGGTGTCGACCCAGATCGTGGAGCAAAGCCTCGACATCGACTTCGACCTTCTCGTCACGGATCTGGCGCCAGTCGACCTGTTGATCCAGCGAATAGGGCGATTGCACCGCCACATACGTCCGGACCGCCCGATGTCGACGGCGGAAGCGTGGATCCTCAGGCCGCGGCTGGACGGCAACGGCCTCCCCTACTTCGAGGACCGTGCACACTGGGTGTACTCGCCCTATATACTCCTGCGCACCTGGATCGCGCTGCAGGGGCGGTCGGAGCTCAGCGTGCCCGGCGATGTGCAGGCGCTTGTCGAGGCGGTGTACGACGGCGACGGCTTCCCCGCGGTGTCCGACGGGCTCCAGCGACGGCTTGAGGATCTGTGGCAGAAGCACGAGGCGGCAGTCAAAGAGGAAGAGTACCAGGCGCACCTCCGACGGATCCGGGACCCGGCGTACACCGGTCAGCTCGCGGATATCGCCAGGGACCCTCGCGCTGAAGAGTCGCCGGACCTGCATCCGGCCCACCAGGCGCTCACCCGTCTGGCCGAACCATCTGTCCCGATTGTGCTCCTGGACGAAAACGGCGCGCTTCCCGATGGAACCGCGGTCAATCCCGCGAAACAGGCGTCGACTCCGCTCACCCGGGCCCTGCTCGGGCAGTCGGTGACGATTTCGAGCTCGCTCTGCGTCCGCGCACTGGCCGATAAACCCGTGCCGACCGGCTGGGAGCGTTCGCCTCTGCTGCGCAATCATCGTCCCCTGCGCATCCCCAGGGGCGGCGAGATCCGGGTCGGCTCAGCGTCAATTGCTCTCGACCCTGACCTTGGGGTCGTCATCAAATCGTGGAAAGGAGAGAAATGACTACGTTCAACCTCATAGACGAGCCGTGGGTGCCGGTCCAGGCGGGCGGGGTGGTGACCGAGCTCGGTCTGCGGGACGTCCTGCTCCGCGCACACGAGATCGACGATCTTGCCGGACTCTCGCCGCCGGCAACCGTGGCGCTGTTTCGCCTTCTCCTTGCCCTGGTCCAGCGCATCTACCGGCCGATGGACGACGGCCGCTGGGAGGGTCTGCGGGACGACGGCGCATTCGGTCCCGACGTCGATCGCTATCTGGCTGAGTGGCGACATCGCTTCGACCTCTTTGATGACCAGCGGCCGTTCTACCAGGTCGCGGAGCTTCCGTTCGAGCCGTACGAGCGGCCGGCGCTGCTGTTGACCCTGGAATGGGGCGCCGGCAATCCCGGTCACTTCTCGCATGCTCCCGATGAGCACCCCTTCTCCCCCGCGGAGGCCGCACGCCACCTCGTTACATACCAGGCGTTCTCACCGGGAGGACTCATGACGCACGAGGCGGGAAGGGTGCCGGACAAGTACAGCAGGGCCGCGCCCCTCAATCGCGGCGCTGTCGCCAGGGTACTTGGCGCGAATCTGTTCGAGACCCTCTTGTTGAACGCGATCAACTACGACCCTCCGTACACTCCGTCCTCGACCGGGTCGGCTGACGCACCCGCGTGGGAGCAGGAGCAGGTCGCGAGACCTGAGGAGCGCCGGCCCCTCGGCTACCTCGATTGGATGACGTGGCAAGCGCGGCGTGTGCGGCTTCATCCGATTGAGGAGGATGGCCGGGTTGTAGTTCGGCGCGCGATTGCCATGAAGGGATGGCAGCTGCCCAACCGTGTCTATCCGAACGAGTACGAGACCATGATGGCCTACCGCGTGAACAAGAACGCGAAGCTGCAGGACGCACCGTTCCTGGTCATTGGGTTCGATACCGGCCGGGCGCTATGGCGGGACAGCCTGGTGCTGCTCGAGTCCGCGGGGGGGCAGCAGCCGCAGACGTTGCGGCAGCTTGCCAGTCGCGACCCGGAGGGCCCCGCAATTCGCCCGCTCAGCCTTTCCGGGATAGCCGGCAACAAGTCGATGGTCACCCTCTGGCGGCAGGAGCTGCTGCCCTTGCCGGTCGCCTACCTCCGCGACAACGACTTGAGAGCGCCACTACGAGACGCCGTCGACGTTGCAGACCAGGCCGGCAGGGCGGTGTGGGGGGCCGCGGACGCGCTTGCGTCGTGGCTTGTCGGACCCGACCAGGATCAACCAGGAAGCCGGAAGCCAGAGCGCAAGGTGATCACCGCCATGCGGGAAGAGCTCGGGGTCGAGGGGCGTTTCTGGCCGCGACTCGAGCGGCCCTTCATCGACTATCTCCTGGAGCAGGCGGAGGCCGGCTACGATCCGGCGCCGGTTCGATCCTGGGCGAAGACCGTGAGCCGTGCGGCGCGCGAAGCACTGAGCTCCGTTATCGACAGTCTTGATCCCGACACGCGCGCCCTCCGTGCCGGGGTCGAGGCGTCGGCAGTTTTGGACCGTAGCCTGGCAGCCATTTGGAGGCAGAAGGAGGTGCTGCATGAGCCAGCCCACGCCGGCTGAGCGCCGGTTCGTCGATCACCTGGTAGCGCTGACCGATCCGCGTCGGCAAGACGGACGCGGCGCGCTCGCCGCGCTGCGCCGCGGTCTGGGCAAACCACCGGGTACCGTGGCCGAGATGTTCCCCGTCGTTGGCCCCTTTGACCCAGGCGGAACTGGCTGGGATAGCGACCGGTACTACCTGGTGGCAAGTCTCTTCGGTAGCCACCCGGACAACTGGGATTACCGGGGCGGTGATGACCGATCGAGTAACCTGGGCGCCTCGCTTCGTCTCGCAAACCGCGAAAGCGGGGGAGTGCAGGCGGCGCTCACGGCCCTCTTGAACAGCGGTCGGGACGAGCTACCCGACCGGCTCCGCCACTGCATCGCCCTTTGCGGGGCGGCGCGCCCACCGGCCGCGGTCGACTGGGCGCAGCTTCTTCATGACCTGCGCTGGTGGGACAGTGCCCGCCGTGATACGCAGCGACGTTGGGCGACATCATTCTGGCAACCGCGCCGTGAAGGCGAGAACGAGGAGTAAGACATGTTTCTCGAGATGCACATCCTGCAGAACTTCGCACCCTCCAACCTCAATCGGGACGACACCAACGCGCCCAAGCAGGCCGACTTCGGCGGCGTTCGCCGGGCTCGAGTGTCCAGCCAGTCGTGGAAGCGGGCCATGCGCACCGCCTTTGCCGCCGACAGCCTGCTCCCGCCCGAGGACCGCGGCGTGCGGACCAAGCGCCTCTTGAAGGCGATCGCAGAACGCCTGACCGCGCTTGGTCGCCCCGAAGACGAGGCCGGCCAGGTTGCGAGGTCCGCGGTCGTCGCGCTGGGCCTGGGCTTCGATTCCAAGAACCAGGAGGACACACAGTACCTTGTCTTCCTGGGAGAGCAGGAGATCACCAGTATCGCCGGCGCTTGCGAGCAGTACTGGGAGGAGTTGCTTGCCTTCAAACCAGAGAAAAAGGGTAGCAAAGCCCCTCCCGCGGTGGAGCGTCGCCTCCGCGGCACCCTGGACGGGGGGAAGGCAGCCGACATCGCTCTCTTCGGCCGCATGCTCGCCGACCTGCCTGAACACAACGTTGACGCCGCCGCCCAGGTAGCCCACGCCATCTCCGCACATAAAGTGGGCATTGAGTTCGACTTCTTCACCGCGTCGGACGACCTGAAGGAGCGCGCCGAGGGCGATGATATGGGCGCGGGTATGATGGGCACCGTTGAGTTCAACTCCGCGTGCTACTACCGCTACGCCAATGTCGACCTCGGGCAGCTCGCACGCAACCTGCAGGGCGATACACAGCTCGCACAGGCGGCCCTCGCGGCCTTCGTGCGCGCGTTCATCAGCTCCATCCCAGGGGGCAAGCAGAATACCTTTGCTGCGCAGAGCCGGCCCACATTGATCCTCGCCGAGTATCGAGATGGCGCGCCGCAGAGTCTCGCCGACGCTTTTGCGAAGCCCGTGCAGGGCGGGAGCGAGGGGCTGCTGGCAAGCTCCGTGCACGCGCTCGACGATCGCTATGGCCGGCTGGCGACGATGTATGGCGACGGGGCGACGGGTAGCTGGGTTGCGACCACCGAGCCGGAGAGCGTAACAGCGCTGAAGGACAAACTGGTACCCAATGCCGAGGCGCTCGTCGGTCGGGTACTCGCCGCGAGCCCGTATGGCGGTGCGGCATGACCACGCTGCTCTTGCGGCTGGAGGGACCGATGCAGTCCTGGGGCACGCAGAGCCGCTTCTCGGACCGCGATACCGGCTACGAGCCGTCGAAGAGCGGGGTTCTTGGACTGCTCTGTGCCGCACTGGGCCGGCCGCGCAGCGCCGACCTCTCCGATCTTACCGCCCTGCGCATGGGCGTGAGGGTTGACCGCCCCGGCGCGCTGGCGCGCGACTATCAGGCCGTGGGCGCGGGGTACCCCGAGGTCGACAAGCGTGGAAAGCCCACCGGCAAGAAGACCGAGGCGGTCGTGGTCGCCCACCGGTCGTACCTGGCCGACGCCAGCTTCCTGGTTGGGCTGGAAGGCGAGCCCGCACTATTGCGCGAGCTGGACGCGGCTCTGCGCCGGCCGCGCTGGCAGCTGTACCTTGGCCGGAAGGCGTTCGTCCCATCGCAGCCGGTTCCGCGCGGCCTGCGCGATCTGCCGCTCCATGAGGCTCTGTCCGACGCCAGCGAGCCCGCTTCCGAGCGGGCGACTGACCGCCTGCTGGTGATCGAGTCGTCGACCACCACCGGGACACAGGTGCGGCTCGACACGCCACTGTCGTTTAGTGAACGGATCTACACCCCTCGCCACGTTACCGTGGAGGTCATACCGTGACATACCTGACGAGGCTGATTCTCAACCCGCGTTACCATCGCGTGCAGCACGACCTCGCGGACTGCCAGCGTCTGCACAGTACCCTCCTCTCGGGCTTCCCCGACCTACCTGGCGTCGAGGCGCGCGCCAGACTCGGTGTTCTGTACCGCGTTGAAGCGCCACCGTCGCCCCTTCACATCCTGGTTCAATCGGCAGTCGCCCCCGCCTGGTCCAGTTTGCCGCGGGCCTACGTACTCGCAGAGCCGGAGATCCGCCGCATTGACGCGTCATACGCCGCGATACACGACGGACAGCGCTTGCGGTTCCGCCTCCGAGCCAATCCGACCAAACGGGTTCTGCGCGAGGAGACTCGTGGGGGGAAGTGCTGGGCGGGAAAGCGCGTCAATCTGGTGAACGAGGAGGACCAGCTGGCCTGGCTGGGCCGCAAAGGCGAAGGTGGAGGATTCCAACTCGTCTCGGTACAGACATCGCACGGCGTGCCTCAAGTGCAAGCGACGCCCCGGCCACGCACGCGCGGAGACCGCGATGGCCGCACCCTCACGTTCGGCTCAGTGCAGTTCGACGGCGTCCTCTCCGTCACCGATGCCGACCGCTTTCGGCACGCGCTCACCGGCGGCATCGGATCCGGCAAAGCGTACGGCTTCGGCCTGCTGTCGGTGGCGGCGACGTGAGCGATGAAGGATCTCCATCTGCTTCCCAAAGTCCGCGACAGCTGGAGCTACCTGTACGTCGAGCACTGTAGGGTCGATCAGGAGGCGAAGGCGATCGCCCTGCACGACGAGAGGGGCACGACCGCGGTACCCTGTGCATCGTTGACCCTTCTCATGCTGGGGCCGGGCACGAGCGTCACGCATGCGGCAATCAGGGTTCTAGCCGAGAGCGGTTGTCTCGTGGCGTGGACTGGAGAAGAGGGCGTGCGAACCTACGCCCAGGGGATGGGCGAAACTCGGAGCGCCCGCAACCTGCTGTGGCAGGCCTACCTCTGCATGAACCGTCAGAGGCGGCTGGAGGTGGTCCGCCGCATGTACGCCAAGCGGTTTGCAGAGGAGCTCGCACCGCACCTGACGCTGGAACAGATTCGCGGCCGGGAAGGCGTACGCGTCCGGGAGGCGTACGCGCGGGCCAGCCGGGAGTCCGGCGTGGAGTGGCAGGGCCGCTCGTACCACCGCAACGAGTGGAAGTCGACGGACGCAGTCAATCGCGCCCTTTCAACTGCCAACAGCTGCCTGTACGGCGTCTGCCATGCCGCGATCATCTCGGCCGGCTACTCGCCGGCGCTCGGCTTCATCCACACCGGCAACATGCTCTCCTTCGTGCACGACATTTCCGACCTCTACAAGGTGGAAACGACGATCCCACTCGCATTCGGAGCTGCGGCCGAGGGTACCGGTGGCCTGGAGACCCGCGTGAGGCAGGGATGCCGGGACGCGTTCCGGCGGGAGAGGATCCTGCACCGCATTGTCGAGGACATTGAGGACGTCCTGGGAGTGCGCGAGGCGATGCCGGACGCCGGCGACGACCCGGACAGGGACGATGCAGGCCCCGGGAGCCTCTGGGACCCGGACGCGGGCCTGCTCCACAGCGGGGTCAACTGGGGAGACACGGGATAAGGGGGCAGGTAGGTGGTGGTCTTCATTCTCGAGAAGGTGCCAAGAAGCGTGCGCGGCGAGCTCACCAGGTGGCTCCTGGAGCCGAAGACAGGAGTTTTCGTGGGACGTGTCTCCGGGATGGTGCGCGACCGCCTCTGGCAGAAGGTCTGTGACAGTCCACGGACCGGCGGAGCGATCCTGTGCCACAGCGCGGATACGGAGCAGGGCTTCGCCCTGCGCACGCACGGCGAGCCGACCAGGGAGCTTGTGGACTTCGAGGGGCTCGTGCTGGTCCGAACCCCGTAAATCCGCCAAATCCGGCAGTATCGTCCCCACGCACGTGGGGGTGAACCCGGGTAGGCGAAGTCGGATGCCATCGTGGACGAATCGTCCCCACGCACGTGGGGGTGAACCCTGCTCTCACACGGCCACTGGCGCGACGAGCGGATCGTCCCCACGCACGTGGGGGTGAACCCGTGGCGGACTGGACGACGGAGAGAGTCACGGCATCGTCCCCACGCACGTGGGGGTGAACCCTCCTGGTCCGACGACTTTCAGACCGGCGTCGAATCGTCCCCACGCACGTGGGGGTGAACCCGGGCGGCAGTTGACGAGGGTGAAGTGACACACATCGTCCCCACGCACGTGGGGGTGAACCCTACCACGGCATCGGCACGAGCAACACCGCCGCATCGTCCCCACGCACGTGGGGGTGAACCTCGCTCATGCAATCCTCCTCTCGATGAGTCGCGATCGTCCCCACGCACGTGGGGGTGAACCTCCGCTCGCCCTCGGACAGCGGCAGGATAAGCCATCGTCCCCACGCACGTGGGGGTGAACCCAGCGGGGCCTTCCCGACCAGCCAGTCCAGGCCATCGTCCCCACGCACGTGGGGGTGAACCCTTCGCACCGCTGGCGATTGAGAATGCGCTTCTATCGTCCCCACGCACGTGGGGGTGAACCCGTCAACAGAGGGACCGTATACTACTAGCCAGCATCGTCCCCACGCACGTGGGGGTGAACCCATGGGCGTCAGTGTGGACACGGTGCAGCGGGCATCGTCCCCACGCACGTGGGGGTGAACCCTGGTAGGTCAGGGCGCTGCCCGAGTCGGTGGCATCGTCCCCACGCACGTGGGGGTGAACCCGTCGACAACGCCAACTTCCTCGCCGCGCCCTGATCGTCCCCACGCACGTGGGGGTGAACCCACGGCGGTGTAGTTGCCGGTGCTGTTTTTGATATCGTCCCCACGCACGTGGGGGTGAACCCACCGTCAACCTCAACAATGCCGCCGTTGCGACATCGTCCCCACGCACGTGGGGGTGAACCCACGCAAGTCCGAATAGCCGCCCATCTGAAGTAATCGTCCCCACGCACGTGGGGGTGAACCCAAGGCGACCGAAACCTTCGTTTTCCGGCACCCATCGTCCCCACGCACGTGGGGGTGAACCTAGACCCGCCAGCTCTATCAGGACGCCCGATGTATCGTCCCCACGCACGTGGGGGTGAACCCTTCATCCCGTCGCCGCTTTACCCGCAGCAGATATCGTCCCCACGCACGTGGGGGTGAACCCATGGCCCAGCACATCATCCGCCTGGCCGAGACATCGTCCCCACGCACGTGGGGGTGAACCCATATCGGACGCGACCCGGAATCTCGAGACTCAATCGTCCCCACGCACGTGGGGGTGAACCTATGGCCGCGCTTGAGCGTGAGGAGGCGACGGCATCGTCCCCACGCACGTGGGGGTGAACCTTGCTCAGCCTCCTCCTGCCGCGTGAGCTTGCCATCGTCCCCACGCACGTGGGGGTGAACCCGGGCGCGTGGCCATCGCCCAGGCCGAAGTCGAATCGTCCCCACGCACGTGGGGGTGAACCCGCTATGGAGCCAGAGTATGCTACTTACCACCAATCGTCCCCACGCACGTGGGGGTGAACCTACAGGGGCGCGATATGTCCGAGCTTGAAGCACATCGTCCCCACGCACGTGGGGGTGAACCTGTCCTCCAGCCGGCCCGGTGGGATGTTCAGGGATCGTCCCCACGCACGTGGGGGTGAACCCTTCTGCTTCCCGGCCTGGTCCGGCTGGATGTAATCGTCCCCACGCACGTGGGGGTGAACCTCTCATCCATCGCATCGGCGACTCGCGTCAGCGATCGTCCCCACGCACGTGGGGGTGAACCCCGTCGCACCGGCCTGAACGCACCACAGGATTGATCGTCCCCACGCACGTGGGGGTGAACCCCTGTACGGTATCACCGACTTCAACCTGAGCTAATCGTCCCCACGCACGTGGGGGTGAACCCGCGACAGTACAGGATACGATTCTGCCGAAGCTATCGTCCCCACGCACGTGGGGGTGAACCCACGTTCCCCAATCCATGCCTGGAGCCGTGGGAATCGTCCCCACGCACGTGGGGGTGAACCCGGCTGGGTGTCAAGCGCCAACCCGGTGTTCACATCGTCCCCACGCACGTGGGGGTGAACCCAGCGTGTGGGGACTGGCGCGGCGAACCTATCTATCGTCCCCACGCACGTGGGGGTGAACCCCCTGAACGACTGGAGCAGCAAGCAGAACGACAATCGTCCCCACGCACGTGGGGGTGAACTCTGCGGGCTGTATGACCAGCCGACAGCGATACAATCCTCCCCCACGCGGGTGGCCTCTCCGCCGCCGAGACCGGAACACGCCTCGTGACCTGGAGGTGGCACGGCGCACGGGCGGAGAGGCTACCTGTTACTCCTGGCATCACGTAGTAGCGGAGTGCCGTTCGGGTCAACCCCGACCTACTCACGCCGCGCGTGTCGGCCTCCTGCCTGAAGAGGCGAAGCTCAACCTCGGCGCGCACATCGATCCTGCGATTCGCGCGAGCCCGGGGGCGGTACGACGCGAGAAGGTCAGGGGTGCGAGCCGTGGACGGGCTCAGGCCGTGAGCTCGGCCTCAGACGTCGGCGTAATTTCGATGTGGAACGACACACCGAGCCGCTGCGCCAGCCGGCGGAGCGTCGTCAGCGACGGCTCATGCTCGCCGGCCTCCAGCCGCGCGACGTGCGGCTGGCGCATACCGAGCTGCCGTGCCAGCTCGGCTTGAGTAAGGCTGTGGTCGATGCGGTACTGGATGACCCGCTTCGCCACCTCGTGAGCAAAGCGCGTCCGCTCCCACTCGGCGCGGTACGCCGGGTCCTCGAGGTCGGCGGCGACGATGTCGTCGTGCGTGGGCAGGTCGCTGAGCTTCATGGTTCCACCTCTTCGAGCCGGGTCAGAGCGGCCGTCACGGCGCGCTCGAAGCCGCGCGGATCGGCCGCGGCCTCTGGACCGACGGCGGCGATGTCTTCGTCATCGCCGATGCGCTGGTAGAACGCCCGCCATGAGCTTCGGACAGTCCATACCACTGGCCCGATAATACCATCGATGGTATGTCCGGGGCCGCGCACGTGCGTCGTTCAAGTCCTCCTGTTCTCGGTGGGTGGAAAGGCCATATGCCGCCGGCCGGCATCCGGCACCGATGCAGATGCACGGTAGATCACGACAGGTTCCGCTGCCACGGGGCGCTCCGGCGTCATGCCACGGGTACGAGCTGTGGCATGCGCCTCGCCAGTCCGCTCACCGACCCGGCGCCGGCCCATCGCCGTCAGGCCGACGGATAGGGAGGCGCCTGTTCCGGCGAGTGTCTCACCGGCCGACCCAGCCGGGCAGGCCGGTGCCGCCGTTCACCGGCGGCCGCTCCGTCACCCCTTCCCGCACCTACCCGTTTGCCCCTTCTCCCCCGGAGGGAGAAGGGGTTGGGGATGAGGGGGAACACCCCGCCAGACGCCGCCGCAGCGTGTAACGTAGGGCGAGATCCGGCGGGAGCACAGGCGGTGTCGCCGAGGGCGAAGCGGGCGAATCCCGGCCCGCGGAAGCCGCCGGCGCTCGACCCCGCGCCGGTGGCGGTTCCCTTCAACGGCGCCATCATCGGGGAACCATCTCGGTGCAGCCGGATGACCGGCACGGTTTCTGCAAGTGATAGTGCTACAGGGCCACGGCTAGCCCGTCGGGCGAAGGAGGACTCATGGCTGCCCAACTGAAACATCTGCAAAAGGACGCCAACCAGGAGCTCAACGAGCATCCGGGCTTCAAGGCGTTCCTGAAGAAGCTCGGGAAGGACAATATCGGGATGCTCGCCGGGTTCCTCTCCTGGAGCATTCTCACCTCGTTGGTGCCGATCGTGGTCGGGCTGGTGGCGATCTCCAGCCTGTTTCTGCGCAGCCCGAGCGCGCAGCAGACGGTGATCAACCACCTGGCTCAGGCGCTGCAGGGCGCCTTCTCCGTCGCCGAGATCAAGAACCTGGTGCGGACCACGACCCAGCACAGCGGCCTGCTCGGCATCATCGGCCTGCTCGGCGTGCTGTGGGGTGGCTCGAACGTCGGCGGCGCCCTGTCCACCGCCTTCCAGGCCATCTTCGAGACCACCGGCCGCAACTTCATCAAGGAGAAGCTCCTCGACATCGCGATGATCTTCGTCTTCACCGCCCTGATGCTGGTGATTCTGGTCGCGACCGCGGCCGGAGCCGTCCTCAATCAGCTCTTTCACGGCTTTCCGCTGCCCGGCGTGCTCCAGTTCGTCATCGGGACGGCAATCAGCCTGGCCGCGGCGTTCCTGCTCTTTTCCAGCATTTACCTTGCGTTCCCCAACATTCAGCCGCGCTTCAAGTGGCACGACATCTGGCCGGGAGCGCTGCTGGCCGCGGTGCTCTTCGAGATCATCACCTACATCTGGCCTCTCTATGCCAGGTTTGCGCACTTCAACCGCTACGGCGCCGTCCTCTTCCCGCTGCTGGTCCTGACCGCCTGGATCTACTTCTTCTCGATGATCACCATGATCGGCGCCGAGGTGTCGGCAGTGTTCGCGATTCGCGACGCCAACAAGCACGGAGAGTCGGTCGGTCCGCCGCCCCAGGACAGCGTGCCGCAGCATGAGGTGATTCGCGAGACCAGGCCACGCAAGGACGGCGCCGAGGCGCCCGGGCACGGCCAGGAAACGAGCGGTGGCGGGAGCGAGCGTCCCGTGACCCTGACGGCGCCGCGCTCCAGCGAGCGGCTGGTACGCGATCCTGCCTTCTGGCTGCTCTCGGCCACACCGCTCGTCGTCGGTACGCTGGCCGGCGTCTCTCAGCTGCTCAGGGGGGAGCGATCCTGCTGAGCGGCCCGGCCGGTCACGGCCGGCTGCCGATCGTGCAGTCCGGGTTGTCGAGCACGTGCAGATCGTCGGCCTGGATCGTGCGCGAGGTCGTGACATTCAACGGCTGGCCGCTGCGGGGCGGGTTGAAGCGCATCAGCACGTGCGCCGGGTGATTGGGCTGCACATTGGGCACCACGTAGCCGAAGTAGGTCGCGGCCGGCCCGTGCGAGAGCTGGATAAGCACCTGGGTGGGATTGAGCACCGGGTGGACGTAGCGCAGCAGAGACAGCGCCGGGCCGTACACGATGGCCTGTCCCGGCGTGGAGGTCGAGTTGGTGACGGTCACGGCCGCCTGGAGCGCGCCCCACGGCATCTTGCGCACCGCGCAGGAAACGGCGAAAGGCGCGGAGCTGCCGCCACAGCCCGCCAGGCTGAAAAGCAGCGCGCCGCTCAGTGCCGCCAGCAGTAGACGCCTCACGTCTCTAAGAGTACCCGACGCGCATCACGACGGCACACTTCCTGCATAGACATTGACCCATGAGCCAGACAACGGTACAGCGCTCCGGCGTGCCCGGCGGGAAATGGTGGCTGCCGGTTCTCCTCGTCCTGATCATTGCCGCGATCGTGGGAGGCGCCTACGCCGCGACTCACCGCGGGTCGTCGCACAAGGCGACGCCGACCCCGACCGCGACCTCGGCGCCGCCCACTGCGACCGGCACGCCGGTCCCGACTGCCACCGCGGTGAAGGGCGCCGCGCCGCCCACCGCGACGCCGAAACCGTCGCCCACCGCGGCCGCCACCTCGACGCCCGCCGCGACGCCGACGCCAACCCTCACCACCGGTACCATCAGCCTGCCGCCGGACAGCCAGCTGCAGACGATCCAGCAGGGAGCGAACAGCGGGAACACGAGCTACACGTACTATCTGAACCCGTTCCAGGTGGTTCAGCGCAACCTTCCCAGGTACGGGTTCACCACCGTGACCATCGTCTCGCCGACGCCGCAGCCCAGCCCCACCCCCTACACCGGCAACTCGGGCTTGCCAGAGGTGCAGATCACCGTGCAATATCAGGGCAAGCGGTACCTGATTGTGCTCGATCAGCCCAAACAGCAGGGGGCAAAGGGGATCTGGGAGATCGTCAGGATCAAGCCCCTCTAGATCGGCGTTTCAGGTTCAGGAGGGCGGGCCTCGTACCCGCCACCGCAACCCGTAGGTAGCGACCTGATCTCTACACCAGCGTGGCCAAGGAGTTTGACCGAATGAATGTGACCGTGTTGCCCAAGGCGTCGGACGAGCTGCGGAAGGCAGTCGACGAGCGCCGTCAGCAGAATGCCACCGATACGATTCGAGTGATGGTGCAGTCGCAGTGCGGCTGCGGCAAGGCCCACTTTGCGATGGGCTTCGATCAGCCGGCGGAGGGAGATAACCAGATCGACGTGAACGGCGTGACGCTGCTCATCGACCCGGGCTCGGCGCCGTTTCTCGAGAACGCCGAGATCGACTACTCCGACGAGCTGATGGGCCGCGGCTTCCAGATCCACACCGCCAACGGCGGAGGCTGCGGCTGCGGCGGCGGAGGCCATCACCACTGATCCGCCCCGGTCCTTTCGCGAGGACCGCACGCTGCCCGTAGACGCGGCGCTCGCGCCGTCTGGCCGCGTCGGGGTGCTCGGCCGGTCCCTCCGGCCCGCTGCTGCGTGCCCTGACCGCGTGACCCCCTACGCTACCGGGATGGACTCGTCCGCGCCGGGCCGATAGCGGCCTATCGCCTCGTCGATCAGCGGCAGCGCGTCGCGTGCCGCGGCCACTCCCTGCTCGAAGCAGAAGCGGGCGCCGAAGAGCGAGTTGGGGGTGACCGAGCCGAACTCCGGCCAGATCGCCACGTCGGCGCCCTCGGTCGGACGCGGCGTGCCGTAGCTGGCGGCGAAGAGCCGGCAGCCGAACCGCAGCTGATCGCCCAGACCGCCCCTGATGGGCGTGCGCTGCGTGCCGAGGCGCTCCAACACCGGCCGGGTCCAGGGGCGGGCGCGCAGGAAGCCGGGGGCGACGTAGTTGAAGCCCAGACAGACGGCGATGACGATGTCGGCGCCCAGCTGGCGAGCCGTCTCCACCGGCGCCGTCTCGAACAGCCCGCCGTCCATGCAGTAGCTGCCGGCATGCGGGACGGGCCGCGCGATCATCGGCAGGGCGATACTCGCCTCGACCGCCGGCAGCACCGGCCCGTGGTCGATCAGGATCGGCCGGCCGGTGGCCATATCGGTGGCGCGTACCGCGAAGGTGCGCGGCAGATCGGCGAATGTCTTCCCCTCGCCGGCATCCCGCAGCATGCGGGCGATGGGGTTGGAGCGGCCGGCGGCGCGGAGGCGTCCGGCGTAGAAACGGAACATGTGCCAGGCAGTGGCGTCGCGCGCCACCGCGGCGATGTACTCGACCGGACAGCCGGCGGCGAGGCCCAGCCCGAAGATCGATCCGGCGCTGGCGCCGACCACGACGTCGACCGGAATGTCCGCCCCGGCCAGCACCTCGATCACTCCCGCGTGGGCGCAGCCGCGCGTGCCTCCGGCGCCCAGCACCAGGCCAATCCGGGGACGGGAAGCGACCATCGTGGCTACCGGAGTCGGGTTGAATGGGCCGGGTGGCGGCTCGGGCCTCTCACACCCGCATCCTACGACCCGATACACCGCGCGCGCAATGGGTCGGTTGTGGCGACAAATCGGCCCCGGAATGGCTGCCGGGCGGCGCCCCGGGGATAATCCGGGTGATGGATCGGAGCGATGCGACTCGGGACCGGAAAGGAGACACGCCGTCGCCGGCGTGACGCCAGGGCCGGTCAAGCGGCGCGAGCCGGGCCCCCTGCGTGAGGTGGCGGCGGTCTTCCTGAAGCTGGGGGTGATCGGCTTCGGGGGGCCGGCGGCGCATATTGCCCTGATGCGCGATGAGGTGGTGCGGCGCCGCCGCTGGCTGGCGGAGCAGCAGTTCCTCGACCTGCTCGGCGCTTCGGCCCTCATACCGGGTCCCAGCTCGACCGAGCTGGGCATGTTCCTCGGCTACGCCCGCGCCGGACGCCGCGGCCTGCTGCTGGCCGGCGCCTGCTTCATCACGCCGGCGATGCTCATGGTGCTGGCGCTGGCCTGGGCCTACGTGCGCTACGGCACGACGCCGGCGGCGGCCGCCGTCCTCTACGGGGTCAAGCCGGTCATCATCGGCGTGATCGCGCAGGCGCTGTGGGGACTGGCCGGCTCGGCGGTGAAGAATGGCCTGCTCGGCGTTGTCGGCGCGGCGGTGCTGGGCCTGTACCTGCTTGGCGCCAATCCCATCCTGCTCCTCTTCGGCGGCGCGCTGCTGGTGATGGCGGTCGAGGCCGGCCGCAGGCGGGCCCTTTCCGCCAGGCCGACCGCGATCCTGCTGCCGGCCGGAGGCGCCAAGCTGGCGGCGAGTCACTCACTTCTCACGCTCTTTCTCACCTTTCTCAAGATCGGCGCCGTCACCTACGGCAGCGGCTACGTGCTCCTCGCCTTCCTGCACGACGACTTCGTCGGCCACCTGGGCTGGCTGACCAACCGCCAGCTCATCGACGCGGTCGCGGTGGGTCAGGTGACGCCGGGGCCGGTGTTCACCACGGCCACCTTCATCGGCTACCTCGTCGCCGGCTGGCCGGGCGCGTTGCTCGCCACCCTGGGGATCTTCTTGCCGTCGTTTCTCCTGGCGGCGCTCGTCTACCCGCTGGTCCCGCGACTCCGCGCCTCGCCCTGGCTGCGGGGCTTCCTGGACGGCGCCAACGTGGCGGCGCTGGGTCTGATGGCGGCCGTCACCTGGCAGCTCGCCCACGCCGCGATCATCGACGCGCTCACTGCCGTCATGGCGATCGCGACCCTGCTCATCCTGATCCGCTGGAAGCCGAATTCAGCCTGGCTGATCGCGGGTGGGATTGTGGCCGGCGTCGCGCACCAGCTCATCACGGGCTGACTCTCGCCGGCGGCGACGACATGGCGGTCGAGAGGCTCTCGCGCCACGCGCCCGCCCGGATCGTCGGGAGCCGGCCGGTGGTTACCGGCAGCAGGAGGTGCTGCAGCCGCAGCCGTCGTCCCGAACCTGAAGCCTCCCTTCGTCGGAGGAGGCATCCGCGCTGGAGGCGAGGGGCCTGGTCGCGCGCACGAAGGCGCTGGCGATCTTGCCATCTCCCATCTCCCAGCCGGCCGGTAGCGCTGCCGGATCGAGGCCGGTCTCCGCCACCAGGTAGCGCCGCGTGATCTCGATACCGATGTCTTCAAACCCGGCTTCGGCGAGGAGCCGCCTGTAGGTATCGGTGTCGAGCGCGCCGGCGATGCACCCCACCCAGAGCTCCATGTTGCGGCGTAGCTCCTCCGGAAGGGGCCCATCCGTCACCACGTCGGCGACGGCAAAGCGGCCACCCGGCTTCAGGACCCGAAATGCATCCTTGAGCACCAGCGACTTATCGGCGGCGAGGTTGATGACACAGTTGCTGATGACGACGTCGACCGAGCTCGAGGGAAGCGGGATCTCCTCGATCCGTCCTTTCAGGAAGGCGACGTTGGTGGCGCCCGCCCTGGCCTTGTTTTCCTGGGCGAGGGCCAGCATCTCATCGGTCATGTCGACCCCGTAGACGAACCCGGCCGGACCGACCCGCCGGGCGGTGAGCAGGACGTCGATGCCGCCTCCGGATCCCAGGTCGAGGACCGTCTCTCCTCCCTTCAGGTCGATGAGCGCGGCTGGGTTACCGCATCCCAGCGAGGCCAGCACGGCCTGCTCCGGGACATCCTGGATCTCGTCGGCGCTGTAGAGGTTGTCGCTGACCGTATCACTGCAGCATCCCTCGGCGCAGCAGGGCGCATCGGTACTCCGCGTGCCGTGAGTCGCCATGGTGGCAGCCGCGGCGTAGCGCTCGCGAACGCGCGCTGTAAGATCGTCGGTTGGCGTGGTGGTCATTGGTTCCTCCCATCGAAATATGTCGATGAATCGTGACAAAAAAAGAGCTAGGTCAGTACCTGCAGCGCCGCGAGAGCGCTCCTTCCCGCGTCCGTCGCCCAGTAATGGGCCCAGATCCCGCGCTTCTCGGTGTCGATCAGTCCGGCCTCACGCAGCAGCCGAAGGTGATGGCTGATGGTCGGCTGGTTCTGCGGAAAGAGTGGGGTGATGTCACAGACGCAGAGCGGTTCCGGCTGCTGCGCCAGCAGATCGAGCATCCGCAGGCGTGTCGGGTCGGCGATCGCTTTGAGTCGTTCCGCCAGCGTTGCGGTCTGCCCGGTCGACAGACTCGGCGCTCCGACCACCCCGCAGCAGGGCTCATTCTTGTGGCGAAGGGGCAGCGGCTCGCGTACGCGTACATCGGTCATACTCCACTCTAGCAGATACATCGACAAACTTCAATGGATGCTGCCGGCGGGCTCGCCCCGCCGGCCCGGGCAGAGTGGACCCGTCTGTCCCGCTGGTGGGCCGGATCTCGGGGTCGTGGAAGCCGCTCTCGCGACCAGCGCCTAGCGAGTGATGAAGTGCAGCACGAAATAGATCGCGCCGGCGAAGATCGCGGCCATAGGCAGGGTGATAATCCAGGCGGCAATGATGTTGAGGCCGACTCCCCAGCGCACCGCCGAGGCGCTCTCGCTGGCGCCCGCGCCCAGGATAGAACCGGTGACGACATGGGTCGTGCTGACCGGAAATCCCAGGTTGCTCGCTCCCTGGATCAGGCTGGCCGCGACCGTCTGCGCGGTGAAGCCCTCCGCCGGGGCAATCTTGTAGAGCCGGGTGCCCATGGTCCGGATAATCCGCCAGCCGCCGGCGTAGGTGCCCGCGCCCATCGAGGCGGCCGCCGCGATGACGACCCAGAGTGGCACATGGAAGGAGCTGCTACTGAGGAAGTGGCCGCTGATCAGGGCGAGCGTGATGACTCCCATGGTCTTCTGCGCGTCGTTCGTGCCGTGACTGAAGGAGACGTAGGCCGCGGAGATGATCTGGGCCAGCCGGAAGCCGCGATTGGCCTGCCGCGGGCGGGCGCCGCGGAAGATCCAGTAGATGATCAGCATCAGCAGGTACGCGCCGAAAAACCCCAGGATCGGCGAGGCGACGAGCGGAACGATCATCTTGGAGACGACCGATCCCCAGTTCACCGCCGAGAATCCGAGGCCCACGATCCCGGCGCCGATCAGGCCGCCGATCAGCGCATGTGACGAGCTGCTCGGCAGACCGCCATACCAGGTGACGAGATTCCAGACGATCGCGCCCAGCAGAGCGGCGATGATCATCACCAGCGTGATGTGATGGTGCTTGGGGTCGATCACCCCGCTGCCGATGGTCGCGGCTACCTTCAGCGTCACGAAGGCGCCGACGAAGTTCATGGCCGACGAGAGGAGCACCGCCAGGCGCGGCGAGAGCGCGTGGGTCGATACGGAGGTCGCGATCGCATTCGCAGTGTCGTGGAACCCGTTGGTGAAGTCAAACCCGAGCGCTATGACGACGACGACCGCGACCAGGGCGGTGTCATGCATTCTTGATGGTCACGCTCTCCAGGATGTTTGCGACATCTTCGGTACGATCGACCGTCTTCTCCAGCAGACTGTAGACGTCTTTCCACTTGATGACGTAGATGGGGTCGTGACTGTTCTGGAAGAGGGCGCCGATCGCCTGGCGCGTCACCCGGTCTGCCTGGTTTTCCAGATCGTGGATCCGCACCCAGTGCTTTTCCATGTCCTTCCGCGACTCGAGCTGGTCGAAGGCCTGGACCAGCTCCTGGCCGATCTCCACCAGCAGGCCGCCCATCTGTTGCGCCTCCGGGTTGATCGTCTCGATGCAGTCCAGAATGATGGTGTCCGCGGTTTCCTCCGCCAGGTCGATCACGTCGTCGACCGCGCCGGCCAGCGCGTAAATGTCCTCACGGTCGAAGGGCGTGATGAAGGTCCGGTTCAGCTCGTTATTGATGTGGTGGGTGATCTCGTCACCCTGGTGCTCGAGATCGCGCAGCTTGCGGTGGTACTCGCCAAAACTCTCGCGCGTGGCGTTCCTGAGCATGGCATCGAGGACCTTGAGCCCCTCCATCAGGTTGGCGGCATTCTCGCGGAAGAGGACGAAGAACTGGCGCTCCTTCGGCACGAGCGAGAGCGGCATGAGTAGCTCCTTTGCTGGCGGTGCGGAAACACCTCTATCTCAGAATACGGCCTGCAATGTTTCCGAATTGTTGCGAGGCTCTCCTGACAGTCGTACGGGGTGGCGGAGTCCACGCCGCGCCGAACGTACCACCCGTCGGTAGGCCGGTGCCTGTGTGCCCGGCCCGTTCAAATACCGGTACGCCGGCGCCTGCGTGCGCGGCTCCTGAGGTTTCGAAACCTTCACCTGACCCGAAAGCCCCGTGCGCGGACGGTATGGCATGGTATGGTGCAAGCAATGACGGGTGCGTCGCTGGAACCACTTCCCGAGGACTGGAGCCGGGCACTGGCCGTCGTCGCCCACCCCGACGACCTGGAATACGGGGCGGCGAGCGCGGTGGCGCGCTGGACCTCGCACGGCAAGGAGGTCCGCTACCTCCTGGTGACGCGCGGCGAGGCCGGGATCGACACCGTCCCGCCCGAGGAGTCCGGACCGCTGCGTGCCGAGGAAGAGGAGCGGAGCGCCGCGGTGGTCGGCGCCGCTTCGGTCGAGTTTCTTGGCTACCACGACGGGGTCGTCGAGTATGGGCTGCCGCTGCGGCGCGACATCGCGCGGGCCATCCGCAAGCACCGCCCCGAGGTGCTGATCTCGTTGAACTATCAGGGTACCTGGGGCTCACCCGGCGGGTACCGCGCCCCAAACTCGGCGGACCATCGAGCGGTGGCGCTGGCGCTACTGGACGCGGCGAGTGATGCCGGCAACCGCTGGATATTTCGGGAACTGCTCGACGAGGGCCTCGAGCCGTGGGGCGGCGCCCGTCTGGTCTGCTTCAACGGCTCACCCACTCCCACCCACGGCGTCGACATCACCGGCTTCCTCGACCAGGGTGTCGCGTCCCTGCGCGAGCACACGACCTACCTGGCACAGTTCGCCGACTTCGATCCGGAGACGTTCCTGCGGGGCGGAGCCGAGCATGGCGGCAAGCAGCTGGGCTGCGAGCTGGCAGTGACGTTCGAGGTGTTTCGCCGCTAGGCCGCGCCGTGCCACCGGCGCCGCGTGATCGAACATCACCGGTCACGAGGCCGGCGCCGCCAGGCGCGGGGCGTAACCATGCCCGGCCGTGCCTCACCGCGCGACGGCAGGCGTTAAGACATTCGTAATCCTTTTGCCGGGTCTCGACGGCATGAATCTAGACTGATTCGACAGAGGGGAATCTGTGTGAACCGTCGCGTCTTCGTACTGCCGGCTGTACTGCTGGCGCTCTCACTCACCGTCGGCGTCCTGAGCCAGGGCGCCATCCGGGCGCCGCTGGCCGGCGCCGCATCGGTGGGACAGGCGGAGCAGGCCGCCTGCAGCCTCGGCGGTCCGTGCGATCCGATCCAGCACATCATCATCATGGACAAGGAGAATCGCACATTTGACACCATGTTCGGCACCTTTCCGGGGGCCGACGGCGCGACCAGCTATCTGGGCACGGATGGCCGCACCCATCCCCTCACGCACCAGCCCGACCGCCTGATCCGGGATATCGCCCACGATCCTGCCGCCGGCCGTTTTGCCTACGACAGCGGCAAGCTGGACCGGTTCTCTCTCATCGGCGGAGCGATGCAGAACGGTGTCGACGAGGCCGACTCGCAGCTGTACCAATCGGACATTCCGAACTACTGGGCCTATGCCCGCCGCTTTACCCTCGACGACCACGTCTTTTCGACGATCCAGGGGCCGAGCTTCCCCAATCATCTCTATTCGATCGCCGGTGAGGGCGCCAACGTCGATACCAATCCCGGGACGGGTCGGTGGGGCTGTGACTCAGATCCGAGTCTCAGGGTGCAGCAGGTGGCGCCCGACGGCACGCGGTCCAGCGTCTTTCCGTGCTTTGACTTTCGGACGCTGGGCGACCTGCTGGATGCCAGGGGCATCTCGTGGAAGTACTACGCGCCGGGCCAGGATCAGTCCGGCTACATCTGGTCCTCGTTCGACGCCATCAAGCACATCCGCTTCGGTCCGGACTGGTCGTCGCACGTCGTCGACTACCGCCGCTTCGCCACGGATGCCGCGGCCGGCTCGCTCCCCACGGTCAGCTGGCTGGTCGAGCCCTTCGGCGTGAGCGACCATCCGCCATCCAGCGAGTGCGCCGGCGAGAACTGGACGGTTCGGCAGATCAACGCCGTTATGGGCAACGCCCAGGAGTGGGCGCACACCGCCATCATCCTCACCTGGGATGACTTCGGAGGCTTCTACGACCACGTCGCTCCACCGCCCGGGCCGAATCCCCAGATCATGTACGGCTTCCGCGTGCCGGCAATCGTCATCTCTCCCTATGCCCGGGCCGGTTACGTCGATCACACCATGTACAGCTTTCCCTCGATGCTGAAGTTCGTCGAGGACTCCCTTGGGCTGCCGCCGCTGACCGCACTGGACGGCTCGGCCAACGACATGATCAATAGCTTCGACTTCTCCCGGCAGCCGCTGCCACCGTTTCCACTGAAGCCGCGTACCTGCCCGCAGGGGCCGGGTCAAGGGCCCGGCCAGATCCCGCCGGCGGTGCTCGACCGGGTCGGTAGCAGCGTGACCGGGCAGCCTGCGCTCGACGTGACGCTGACCAACGCCGGCCCCGCTACGTTCATACTCGAGACCGCCGCTAGATTGCTGGGCAAGGGCGATACCGCCGTGACGCTGCAGGACCTGACGGCCGGCGATCATCTGCAGGCTACCGGTACCCCGGAGGCGCAGAATGGCGGGGTCTACGACGTCACCACCCTGCACGATACGGATCTGACCATTCAGCTCGTTTCCGGCGTGGTGCGATCGGTCGACCCCACCGGCAACCGTCTGGTTCTCACCGCGGCCACCACCAACACCGATATCCCGGTGGGCGTTGGCCCGCAGACCGCCATCACCGGGTTGAGCAAACAGCCGCTCACGCTCGGCGATATCCAGCCGACCACCACGGTTGCCGTCACCGGTGTCTTCAACCTGCGGACCGGCGCCTTCGTCCGTGCCTGGAGCATCGCCGAGACCCAGCCCGCGATTCCGCTCACGGTCGAGGTTCCCGAGGGGCCGCTCAAGCCGGGGACCGCCGTCACGCTGACCGTCCAGACGGTCGCCGGCGCCGAACTGGATGCCACCGCCCAGTTCCCGAGCGGCGCGGCCCTGACGGCGCCTTCCACCGTCGCGGACGACCGTGGAGCGGCGCTGATTACGCTGCGGGTGCCGCTCGACGCCTGCGTTCGTGGCACGGACGCGGCGTCGGTGACGGTCGCCGCCACCGTGTCCGGTGTGACGCGCAGCGTGACGGCCGGCTTCGCGCTGACGCTACCGAAACTTGCGCTCTTCCTCCAGCACCGGCGCGTGAGGATCGGACATCGGCAGACGCTCAGCATCCTGTCGCGGCCGGGAGCGACCGTTGTCCTCAGCATTCGCTTCCCCAACGGGACCAGCTGGAACCGGCGGGGCACCACCGACGAGCACGGCCTGGTCCGCTACCGATTTGTCGTGCCGAATCGTACGACCGGCAGGAGCGGCCGCGTGGTGGTGTCTGTTACCAGAGTCGGCGGCAAGCCGGTTTCCGTGCACAGGGCCTTCACGATTCACTCCTGACGAGTCCTACACCATCAGCTTGCGACGGATGAGGCGGGCCGGGAAGAGCAGCATGATGGCGGTGAAGACGAGCATCCAGAGCAAGTCCACCAGCAGGCTGCCCGAGATCTGCCCCAGCACCAGGCCGCGAATCAGGTGGGCGACGTGATAGAGCGGCGTGAACCAGATGGCGGTTTGCACCGCCGGCGGCATGCGGGACGGCGGGAAGAAGATACCGGAGAAGGTGAACATCGGCGTGACGACCAGCGTGATGTAGTAAAACATCTGATCGAACGCCTTGACGATGGAGGCGATGGCCATCGCCGGCGCCGCGAACATGATGCCGGTCAGGACCAGGACCGGTAGCACCAGCAGCGCCCACCAGGAGTGAACCAGGTGGAAGAGCAGGATGATCAGCAGAAAGGTGCCGCCGTAGAGCAGGCTGCGTGTCGCCTGCCACAGCATGGTGCCGGCGGTGAGATCGTCCTCGGAGAGCGGTGAGGTGATCATCGACGGGTAGACGCGGTTCTCGTGCAGGAAGTTGTAGGTCGAGAAGAGCGCGTCAAACGTGGTGGCGTTCATGGCGGTGACGGCAACCAGGCCGGGACCGATGAACTGGATGAACGAGACGCCGTTGATGGCGTGGATGTAGGAGCCGAGGCCGAGGCCCAGACCGACCAGCCCGGTGATGGGCTCGACGAAGTTCAGCACGATGCTGGTGCGGTAGAACCGTTTCCAGGCGGTGGCATGCCGGAGCCAGACGTGGACCACCTGCATCGGGCTGGGCCGGATGATCGCCAGCGGGAGACTTGCCACCTACTCCTCCAGATCCCGGCCCGTCAGGCGCAGAAAGACATCCTCGAGCGTTGCCTCCCGAGCCACCACGCGATCCGGCGGGACGCCGGCCGCGGCCAGGGAGCTGCGCACGCCGGCGCCGTTCTCGCTGTAGACGAAGAGCGTATCGCCGACCGTCTCGGTGAAGCGGACGTGCTCGCCGAGGGCGCGGAGGAGGGCATCGGTGTGACGCGCCGCGGCGGGCAGCTCGACGACGTACTCGGCGGCGTGGCCGGCGATCAGCTCGCGGGGCGAGCCCTCGGCCAGGATCCGGCCCTCGTACATGATCAGCAGGCGATCGCACAGCCGCTCCGCCTCGTCCATGTAGTGGGTGGTGAGCAGCAGCGTGACGCCCCGAGCCTTGAGCTCGCCGAGCTTCTGCCAGACGAGCAGTCGCGCCTGCGGATCGAGACCGGTGCTCGGCTCGTCCAGGATGAGCAGCTCCGGATCGTTGACCAGGGCGCGGGCGATCGCCAGCCGCCGCTTCATGCCGCCCGACAGCTCGCTGGCGTACTGCCGCCGCTTCTCCTCCAGCTGGACGAAGCGCAGCAGCTCGTCGGCCCTCTCCCCGGCCTCCCGCCGGGACAGACCGAAGAAGGAGCCGTAGACCACCAGGTTCTGGAAGACGGTCAGCTCGGGATCGAGATCGTTCTCCTGGGCGACGACGCCGATGCGCTGCTTTACCTGCCGCGGCTGCCGCGTCACGTCCAGCCCGAGCACCTGCAGCGAGCCGCCGCTCAGCGGCGTGCGGCAATAGATCATCTTCATGGTGGAGGTCTTGCCGGCGCCGTTCGGGCCAAGAAAGCCGAAACACTCCTGCCGGCGGACCGCGAAGTCGATGCCCTTTACCGCCTGGAAGGAGCCGTAGTTCTTGGTGAGATGGTGTGCTTCGACGACGATGTTCATGCTGTCCACGAGAGGAAAAAGGCGGGATCCGGGCATTGCCCGACCCGCCTGCAGTGGACTTCAGTATACAGGGGCGTGGCGGACGGTCCGGCGCCGCCGGGCCGGGCCGCGGGGATCGATCAGGAGGCGCGTTCCGCCGGCTCGCCGGCGCTATCGATGCCCGGCTCGGGCCGCTCGCCGCGCACCACCTCGTAAACAAAGGCGCCGATCAGAGCGCCGATGAATGGGCCGAGAATGTAGAGCCAGAGGTGATCCCACGTGCCGGACACCAGCGCCGGCCCAAAGGAGCGGGCCGGGTTCATCGAGGCGCCGCTGATCGAGCCGCCGAACATGGCGTCGAGCAGAATCGTCCCGCCGATGGCCAGCGCCGCCGCCTGCCCCACCGCCCGGTTGTCGGTCGCGACCGCCATGATGACGAACATGAGGAAAAAGGTCAGCACGATCTCCATGGCGAATGACTGGCCGTCGCTCCCGGAGGGAAGCGTGGTGCCGAGATGCGCCACGTTGCCGAAGAGGATGCGAAGCACCAGGGCCGCGACGATCGCGCCCAGGGTCTGGGCCAGCCAGTAGAACGGCACGCGCGCCAGCGGGAAGTGCCGGGTGAGGGCAAATGCCAGGGTGACTGCCGGGTTCAGGTGGCCGCCCGAGATGTGCCCGGTGGCGTAGATCATGACGGTGATCGCCAGCCCGAAGCTGATGGCGATGCCGACATGCGTCACCTGGCCCCGGGAGATGCTGTCGATGACGATCGCGCCGCAGCCGGCGAAGACCAGCGTGAATGCGCCCACCATCTCGGCGAGATACGGACCAATCTGGCGTTCCACGAGGAATCACACCTCCTTCACTGCGGTTCCCGGGGATGCAGGGCCACGGCACGCCGGCCCTCTCTCACGCCAGTGTAACGTCGGCCCTCCGTCTCGACCGACCCGGCATTTCACGATCTCGCCGCGGGTGACCGCGCAGCGCCTGCCGCACGGCCCCGGCAACCGTATCGCCTCCGGCTGTCTCCCTCTTGCATCCGGCCCCTCGAGCTTATATGATAGTTTCAGTTAAATAGTAGTAACTATCAAAAGGCAGGCATTGCCATGATTCCCGCCGCGGCGCGTCGCTGGTGGGCACTGGGCGCGCTCACCCTCGCGGTTCTGGCGGTTGGCCTGGACGGCACCATCCTCAGCGTGGCCCTGCCTACCCTGGCCGGCGCGTTGCATGCCTCCGAGTCGGATTTGCAGTGGTTTTCGTCGGGGTACCTGCTGGTGCTGGCGGCGGCGATGCTTCCGGCTGGGCTGCTGGGCGATCGCTATGGCCGCAAGAAGGTGATGCTGGTGGCCCTGGCGCTATTCGGGGTGGGATCCGCCTCCTGCGCCTATTCACCCTCTCCCGGCGCCTTCATTGCGGCTCGCGTGGTGCTGGGTGTGGCAGGAGCCGGCGTGATCGTGATGGCACTATCGGCGCTGACCGTGCTCTTCACGGAGGAGGAACGGCCGCGCGCGGTCGGTATCTGGGCGGCCGCCAACTTTCTGGCTCTGCCGATCGGCCCGATCCTGGGCGGCTGGCTGCTCACGCACTACTGGTGGGGCTGGGTGTTTCTGCTCAACCTGCCGGTAGCCCTGGGAGGCTTGATGGCCGCGAGTCTGCTGGTCCCGGAGTCGCGCGCCCCCGAGCGCCCCGGGCTGGATCCCATCGGGGTCGTTACCTCGACCGGCGGTCTGGTGGCCGTGACCTACGGGCTGATCGAGGCCGGCCAGAACGGCTGGGGTGAGCTGGGCGCCATCGGACCGATGATCGGCGGCGTGCTGCTGCTTGGCGCGTTCTTCCTCTGGGAGCGCCATCTCGCCTTGCGCCCCGGGGGGCAGCCGCTCCTCGACCTGATGCTGTTTCGCTCTCCCCTCTTCACCTGGGGAGTGATCCTGGTCGCGATCGGCGTGCTCGCCATGATCGGCGTGCTGTTCACCATGCCGCAGTACTTCCAGGGCGTGCTGGGAACCGATGCTCTGGGATCCGGTGTCAGGCTTTTGCCGCTGATTGCCGGTCTCGTGGTGGGTGCGATTCCGGCCGACCGCCTGGCGGCTCTCCTCGGGTCCAGGCGCGCGGTTGCCCTCGGCTTCGCGGTGCTCGCCGCCGGCCTCACGCTGGGAGCCACCACGACCGCACAGTCCGGTGGCGGCTTTGTCGCGGCCTGGATGGCGCTGGTCGGCGCCGGCATGGGACTGAGCATGGCCACCGCGGCGTCTGACGCGCTCGCCGCGCTGCCCGAGGAGCGGAGCGGCGTGGGATCGGCGGTGCTGCAGGCCCTGCAGAAGATTGGAGGGCCGCTGGGATCGGCTGTCCTGGGAAGTTCCCTCAGCTCCGTCTACCGGGCGCAGCTCCACCTCACAGGTCTTCCTGCCCCGGCCGGGAAGGTCGTGAAGGAGAGCATCTTTGGCGGGATCGCCGTGGCCGGCCGGCTCCACTCGCCCGCGCTGCTTCATGCCGTGCGGACGGCGTTCGTGGACGGCATGGATGTGGCGCTCCTGGTATCGGCCGGCATCGCGGTCGTCGGTATCGTGCTGACCCTCGTCTTCCTTCCCGAGCGAACCGGCGCCGGCCGGCATATGGTTGAAGCGGCGTAGAGTGGAGTATCAGGCCGGAACGTGGGGAAACGGGTGACGCAGGCTGATCGATCGAGCGTCGGATTGCGCGAGCGGAAGAAGGCGAAGACTCGCGCCGCCATCCAGCAGCAGGCGCTCCGGCTGTTCGCCGAGCAGGGCTACGATGCGACCACCGTCGAGCAGATTGCCGCTGCCGCGGAGGTATCGCCCAGCACGTTCTTCCGCTACTTCCCGACGAAGGAGGATGTGGCGCTCTACGACGCCCTCGATCCGCTCATCATCGCCGCCTTTGGGGCGCAGCCGCGCGAGCTCGGTCCCATCGACGCGCTCCGCCGGGCGATGCGTGAAGTCTTTGCCGCGCTGTCCCCGGCGGAGCTGAATGACCTGCAGCGACGGTTCGATCTGGTCCGCGAGATACCCGGGCTGCGTGCCCGGATGCTGGAGGAATTCAGCAGAACGATCATGCTCATGGCCGAGGTCCTGGCGCGGCGCCAGGGGCGTCCGGCCGACGACTTCGCGGTGCGCACGTTCGCCGGCGCAATTGTCGGGGTCGGGATGGCCGTCTTACTGGCCGCCGACGAAGAGCCGGCGGTGGATTTTCTGGCCCTGTTCGATGCCGGTCTGGCGCATCTGGAAGCCGGTCTGCCACTGTGAGCGAGCGGCGAGATCGGAGCGGGGATCGCCCTGGCCCGGCTGTCTGGCAGTAATAATCGCCGCGCCGAAACCCTTGCGCTGTGCGCCTGGGGACCGCTCGCGGCACGCGGCGGTGAAGCGGCAGCGCGGCGCGGGCACCTGCGTCGAAAGGCCGAACGCGGCGCTGATAGGATTGGGCGAGCGTCCAGCTGCCCTGCAGGAGGAGAACGGGTGAGCACGACCAGGGCAAGTCATGCAGCGTGGAACGAGGTGGATCGTACCGACGATCCCCAATTCTTCGTCCGCTTCCTCGACACAACCCGTGCTCCGGCAGCGGCGATGGCACGGCAGAACCCGGCTGCGTTCTTCGCCTACCTCGACGTCCAGCCCGGCCAGACGGTGCTGGACGGTGGCTGCGGGCTTGGTGAGATGGCACGCCTCATCGCCGGCCTGGTCGGGCCATCGGGACGAGTGGTTGGGGTCGACTTCAGCGAGACGATGGTCCAGGAAGCTCGCCGGCGCAGCGAGGGAACGAACCTGCCGGTCGAGTTTCGACAGGGCGACATTATGGCCCTGGACCTGGGCGACGATACGTTTGATCGGGCGCGGGTCGAACAGGTGCTTCAGCACGTTCCTCGGCCAGAGAAGGGCCTCGCCGAGCTCTATCGCGTGACGAAGCCGGGCGGACGCGTCGCGGTACTCGAGCCGGACTGGGACACCGCGGTGATCGATGCCGGTGACATCGAAATGAGCCGGCAATTCACCCGATTCAACAGCGACAGCATCGCGCATGGCCGGATTGGCCGGCAGCTACCCAGGCTTTTCAAGGAGGCTGGCCTCGTCGATGTCGAGGTCGCTCCTCGAGTGATAGCGCCTCCTTATCCCGCGATACGGGAGTGGATTACGTCCAACGTGGATCGTGCAGTCGGGCAGGGTGTCATGGAGGAGAGCCGGGCCCGCGCCTGGCTCGACGACCTGGCCGCCCGCGACCGGGCCGGCCTATTCTTCGCGGCATTCGTCATGTTCCAGGTTACGGGGACCGTCGCTGTTTGAGCGAGCGTGAGGTTGAGGTGCTCCGGCATATCGCGCGCGGCGCGTCGTACAAAGATGTCGCGCGCCGGTTCACAATCTCGCCGCGGACGGCGGCCCATCACGTGCCGCACATCTACGACAAGATCGGCGTCTCCAGCCGGGCAGCGGCGGCGATGTTTGCCATGGAGCACGATCTCGTCCGCTGATCCTGGGAAGGCTTCTGAAAGGGGCGCATGAAGACCTACGTCCGCAACATCGTGTTCGCGTGCCCGCATCCGCCGGCGCTCGGGTCGTTCTACGCCGAGCTACTCGGCCTCAAGGTCATCCGTACGGACTGGTTCGTGGTCGCCGCGGACGAGCGCAGCTTCCCCCGGCTGGCCTTCGGCGACGGTCCGGCGGTGTACCGGCCACCTGGCTGGCCCGATCCGGCACATCCGCAGCAGCTCCATCTCGACTTCCCGGCGCACGATCTGGAGGCGGCCGGCGAGCGTGCGCTTCGGCTCGGCGCGACACTCCTGCAGGATAGGGGCGACACGTACACGTACGCCGACCCGGCGGGACACCCATTCTGTCTCTACCGGGATACCACAGACCGAGAGCCATCCGGCCCGCCGCTGTCCGGCCGGATTGGCCGCATCGTCTACGACTGCTTCAGTCCGCGGGCGCTGGCGGCCTTCTACCAGGAGCTGCTGGGAATGCGGACGCGCAAGCAGGACTCGGAGCGCTGCGTCGTCATCGCGGGGGATGATGGCGATCGGCCGATGCTGGCGTTTCAGCATGCACCGCAGCTCATCCCGCCGCGCTGGCCGGATCCGGCCTACCCGCAGCAGCTCCACCTGGATTTACACGTCGAGGACGCCAGAACTGCCGGGGAGCTAGCGCTGCGGCTCGGCGCGATCCGCTTGCCGGCAATGGGCGGAAGCTGCCCGGTCTACGCCGACCCCAGTGCTCATCCCTTCTGCCTCTGCGCGCCGGGGGACTGAGAACCACACCAGCATCCACCACCGTGCCCGTCGGGAAGTGGGGAAGGAAAAGGCTGGCTGCGGACCGCACTCGGCGTGGCAAACTGGCTGCTCACCACACCCTGGAACCTCGTTGGTTTTCCCGCCATGGCGGTTCCGGCCGGTCTCTCGGGCGATGGACTGCCGCTGGCGGTGCAGATAGTGGGTGAACCCGGAACGGAGGGGACGCTGCTGGCGGTGGCGGCGCAGCTCGAGGAGATTCGACCCTGGCCACGCTGGACGGAGCGCTAGAAGGCCTTGACGCGCTCGATCTCCCCCTCCCAGCCCTCGACCACGTAGCCGTAGCCACGATCCCGCAGGAGACGCTCAACCCGCTCCTCTAGCTCCTGCTGGGGCCGGATGCCGCCGGTGCGAAGGATGGAGAGAAACCGCTGCTGCAGCTCGCCTGGCTCCCAACCCTGTGCCGCCAACCGGTCGAGCACCGCCGGCAGGCGGCTGTGGTAGGGGGCAATCCGGCCCTCCAGCGCGAACAGCAGCTGAACCAGATCGGCCAGTGATTCGGCGGCCTCCAGCCGCGCCCCTACTTCATTGCCGCGCCGTGCCGCCTTGAGGGAGCGGTAGAAGCCGTTGAGATAAGCGTCGAACAGCTCGGCCGTTTGCTCGGCGAGCCGGTCATTCGGCAGCGCGGTCAGCTCGTCGAGCAGCGCCTGGACCGCCCCGGTCTTGTCGAGCAGCACACATGCCGTACCCAGGCCGCGCTTGAACCAATCGGGGGTGGCGGGGCCGGAGAGGTCGCTCGGCGAGGTGACGTACAGCTCCGCCTTTCGGTTCTCGGGCCAGATCACTTCGCCGCGTGGCAGACCGTGCGCGAGCCGCGCGGCGAAGCGCTCCTCGGTCAGCACCCGGATGACATCGTAGTCGGACTCTCCGTCTTCCATGCCGACGCTGCGCGAGCCGTGCAGGATGATGCCGAGCGTCGCGGGATCGACCGTCGCTTCATGCAGGATCGATCGGAACAGTGGATCGCCGTCGATATCGTGCACGGTTCGAGGATGAATCAGCGTGCGCCCGCTTCCCGTTTCTGGGCAAGGAGAAACAGGTGGTTCGCGACGCCCTCCGGATCCAGACAGTCAGGAACGAGCTCGGAACGGAGCACCTCGAAGCCGGCTTCCTGCGTCATCCGCAGGTTCGTCTCGGCGTCATAGTGGCTCCAGTACATTGGTGCGCCGAGGAAGTCCTCGACATCGTCCGGCAAATCACCGGCGCCCATGCAGATCAGGAGCAGACCGCGGTCCTTGAGCAGGCGGTGGAAGCTCGCCAGCAGGGGTCGGTGCTCGTTGCGCGGAATATGGATCACGGCATAGAAGGAACAGATGCCGTCGAAGATGCCATCCGGAAGATCCAGCGCTGTCATGTCCTCACGGCGGAATGTCGCCTGCGGAACCAGACGGCGAGCCAGCCGAATCTGCTCTTCCGAGATGTCGACTCCAGTCACATGGAAACGCTGGCCCAGCCACTGTGTCACGGGTACACCGGCGCCACAGCCGGTGTCCAGCACGGCGGCGCCGGCCGGCAAACGGCCGGCGAAGTCCTGGAGGAGTGACCGCTCCTTGTCATGCAGACGCCGCGTGGCGACGTACCGGTCCGCGACCGCGTCATAGCCGGTGCGCACGATTTCCTTGCTCATCTCCCCCGCGTCTGTCCCATTGAAGGCATTCTCCGGCAGCGTCCCTCTTCGCGCCCGGTGGTCCGCTGAAGAAGGATAGACTACCCAATGATGCAGGTTCTGGTCACCGGAAGCTCGGGACATCTGGGGGAGGCTCTGGTTCGTACTCTGAGGGAGCTGGGACACGACGTTACCGGACTCGACGTCGTCGCCGGGCCGTTCACCAACCACACCGGCTCGATCTGCGATCGGGCGTGCGTCGCAGGGTGCATGAATGGCGTTGATACGGTCTTCCACGCCGCCACGCTGCACAAGCCGCATGTAGGAACCCACAGTCGACAAGAGTTCGTCGACGTCAACATTACGGGAACGCTCAATCTGCTGGAAGAGGCGGCCCGCGCCGGCGTACGCTCAATCGTCTTTACCAGCACGACAAGCGTCTTCGGAGATGCGCTCGTTCCGCCCGCCGGCGCTCCGGCCGCGTGGGTGACGGAAGAGGTGATCCCACTCCCGAAGAACATCTACGGCGTCACCAAGGCCGCGGCGGAAGATCTCTGCCGGCTGTTTCACCGGAACCAGGGGCTCAGCTGTGTCGTCTTGAGGACATCACGCTTCTTCCCGGAAGAGGACGACGACCGAACCGTGCGCGAAGCCTATGCCGATGCCAACGCAAAGGTCAATGAAATCCTCTTCCGGCGGGTGGACATCGCGGATGCCGTCAGTGCTCATCTCCTGGCAGCGGAGCAGGCATCACGAATTGGCTTCGGACGCTACATCATCAGCGCCACCACGCCATTCCGGCCGGAGGATCTGCCAGAGCTTCGCACCGCGGCGCCCGCAGTGGTACGGCGATGGGTTCCCGAGTACGAGGCAGAGTACCGGCGTCGTGGCTGGTCGATGATGCCGGGTATCGATCGGGTCTATGTCAATGCGCGGGCTCGCGAAGAGCTCGGCTGGCGGCCGAGCCATGATTTTCAGACCGTGGTTCGTCGGCTCCAGGCGGGCGAAGACTTCAGGAGTCCGTTGGCCCGGCTGGTCGGCGCGAAGGGGTATCACGCGGAGCAGTTTGCCGATGGTCCATACCCTGTAGCGTGAGCGGATAGAGCAACCAGCCACCCGCCCGAAGAGGGACCAGCCCATCGAGAAGTATGACTACCTTGCTGCGACAGCACGGCGCGGATTCGCGATCCGCCACCTATGCCGGGACGCCTGCGCAGCCAATCACCTCTCTGTTTCCTCGTGGCCGGAACGCTCGTCCTGAGCGCGATCGTCCACCCGGGACGCCGGACCCGAGGTGACCCAGCGGCCGGCTACCCTCCGAAGACGGTGTAGGCCAGAGCCAGGATCGAGACCGTCATCACGCCCACTGCCAGCCAGCCGACCACGCGCTCCCAGCGGCTGGCCACGAACGCTCCCATCACCCGTCGCCGCCCCACCAGCAGCAGGAGAAAGACCAGGTGTGGTGGCGTGATAATGCCGCTCAAGACCTGGGAGTAGAAGAGCGCTTTGACCGGGTTGATGCCGCTGTTGGCCAGCTCCACCCCGACCAGCAGGGAGAGGGCGATGACGCTGTAGAAGCCCGGCGCGCGGTAGGCCTGCCGGCCGAGTCCCTGGCGCCAGCCAAGGGTTCCCGCGACGATGTACCCGGTCGAAACCGCCAGCACCGGAATGCCGAGGGTGCCCGCTCCCAGGATGCCGACCGAGAAGAGGATCGTGGCAAAGGACCCGGCAAAGGGGCTGAGCGCGTTGGCGGCATCCGCCGCGGTCTGGATGGAGCGGTGGTGGACAAACAGGGTCGAGGCGGTGGAGATGATGATGAAATACGCCACCAGGTTGGAGGTGATCATCCCTGATGCGATATCGAGGTAGGTATCGCCGGTGCGGCCGGTTCCGCGTCGTTCCTCGCGCTCACCCTCCGACTGAAAGTAGAAGAGGTAGGCCTGGATGGTCGTGCCGAGCAGCCCGACCGCGCCCACGAAGTACGTGACATTCAGCTGGATCGGCGGCACGAAGGTCTGCGCCAGCACCTTGCCCCAGTTCGGATGCGAGAGCACGGCGGCGACGACGTACGCGAGGAAGGCGAGCACGACCCACAGCATCAGCCGCTGCACGCGCTTGTAGTCCATGAAGATCGTGATGTAGCCGAGCACGACGACCAGCGGCACGATGAAGAGTGTGAGGCGGACGTGCGTGAGCAGCTGCAGCACGGCTGCCATCGCCACCAGGTCGGCGCCGATGGTGGTGACGTTTGCGATCACCACCAGGGCGGCGGCGATGAGTGCCGCGGGGCGCCCGAACTCGTTGCGGATCAGCTCGGCGAAGCCCAGCTTGGTCACCGAGCCCAGCCGGGCGGAAAGCGCCTGGACGACGATGAGCAGCGGTGTGGCGATCAGGAGGAGCCAGAGCTGTGAGGTTCCGGTGCTGGCGCCGACGGTAGCGTAGGTCGTGACGCCGGCCGGGTCGTTCTCGGCTGCACCGGTAATGACGCCGGGGCCGACCACGCGCAGCAGGCGTCGCACTCCGCCGCTCCCAGCCGGCTCCGGCGGTGGCGCGGGTTGACGCGCTGGTTCGGCCACGTTAGCTCACGGCCAGCGTGTCGGGCTCGGGGGGAAGTGTCTGCACCGACTCGGCGTCGGTTCCCTCGAGCGCCGAGATGACACGAAAGGCGTCCTCTTCGGGTACCCGGTCGACCAGCAGCGCTTTGCCCGCTGCCAGCGGCCGCAGGTAACGCTCCACGTCCTTCAGCGGGACCTGCGCCGCGGCTGCCCGCTCTGCCAGGTACTCGCGCGCCCGCGGTTCGTCGGCGAGGAGATCGGGAGGGCGCTCGTCCTGCAGCTTCCAGGTTGCAACCATCTGGCGGGCCAGCTGCGCGGCGCGCTCGCTGGGGAAGACGGCGATGATCGTCTGGAGACGCTGCGGCTCGCCGTGGCCGACGACTTGCAGGCGGTTGACGACTGAGTGCACCAGTCCAACGCCCAGTGCCTCCTTCTCGAGCTCATCCCGCTGGTCCGCGTTTTCGACGTCGCCGCTGAGGGTAACAACATCCTCGTCAACATCGACCTGTACATCATGGCCGAAGACCGGGTGGGCCGATAGCTCCTCACCCAGTAACGCCTTGATCCACCACTCTTTCAGGGTGTCGCCGCTGGCCATTCGCTCCTCCGGGTTGACAGGTCTGGAAACTCAGCGCAAGTTATATGCCAGCGGCGCGAACCGGCGTCCCGGCTGCGTCGAGGCTGAGCTCTCAGTCCGGCGAGCTGAACAGCCCCAGCTGCACCGCCGGCGCCGGCCGCGATGCCGGCGTCTTGGCCGCGATGGTGCCATGGGACAGCCCGTACCGGCGCTTCAGCGCGGCGACGCGGGACTGAACTTCCTCGCTGTAAGCACCGGACGTAGTGTTGTACCGGTAGAGCTGCGCGTAGCGTGCCGCGAGCTCGGGGAATTCGCGCTCGACGAAGGGGAGATAGTACTCACTGATCCCCGGGCCCAGACGCAGCGCCTGGCTGAACAGCGCATCGGCGCGTGCTCGGCGGCGGCGGCCACCACCGCCTCGAGCTGCGCCTTGTCGTCGGTGAGACCGGGGAGGACCGGGCTGAGGAAGACGGCGGTGCGGATACCGCGCCGGTGCAGCGCGCAGGGCTTCGAGCCGTTTCTTCGGCTTCGCCGTGGTCGGCTCGGTCTTCCGCCAGAGGCCCTGGTCCATGGTCGTGACGGTGAAGTGGACGGCGACATCGGCGTACCGGTTCAGCTCTTCGAGGACGTCGAGGTCGCGCAGCACCATCGGGGACTTGGTGGTGATGCTGACCGGATTGCGGAAGTCGCGGAAGGCCTCGAGGATGCCGCGGGTAATCCGGTAGCGCGACTCCGCCTGCTGGTAAGGGGCGGTGGCGGTGCCGATCACCACGTGGTCGCCGCGCCACGAGCGCTTCGCCAGTTCGCGGCGCACCACCTCGGGCGCATTGACCTTGGCGAAGATAACTTCCTGGAACTCCTCGGCACCATTCAGTCCCAGGTACTCGTGCGTTGACCGGGCGTAGCAGCAAGTTATCCACAGTCCAGCGACCTTCCGGTCACCTCTGGACTCAGAGTTGGTCCAGCTCTTGGCGAAACTGGTCGGGCATGAGGTCGATCTCCCGCAGGATCTCACGCAGCAGCGGACGCGCCAGATCCCGGCCCGGATGGTGTGGCACAGTCGTCGTGCGGCCATCCGGGTGCCGGTAGAACACATGGCTGCCCTTCTGCCGAACCGGCTGGAACCCCAGGCGCACGAGCACCTTCTCCATCGTCCGAAAGTCGACGATGGGCAGTCGCGTCATATCTCGATCTCAATTTGCTGGATCCCCACGAAGTGCGGCACGTCGACTGCCTGCTCCTCGAAGCAGAGCTCCAGCACTTCCTTGAGATTCTGCTGAAGCTCATCCAGTGTCGCTGCCTGGGTGTGTGCCCCGGCAATGCCCGGAACGATCCCGACGTAGAGTTGGGTCTCGGGATCCCATTCGACATAGGCGGTAAACGTCTTGACTTCTCGCGGTGTCGTTTGCATGATCTGTCCTCTAGGTCCGACGCCGGCGTGGTCTAGCAGAGGACGTGGCGAGGCGAAGGAGGCTCTCTTCCAACCACTTCATCGCGCCCGGCGTCTGCAGCCAGCCCTCGGCCCCTTCCCCCAGGTAGCTGACGGCCTCATTGCGATCCCCCGGACTGTAGTAGTCGGGGAGGTCTTTAGGGAGCGGATCGACGCCGAGCAGGAAGAGGGGAACATGGGGGTTGACCTCCAGGGCCTCCTTGAGGGCGGCATCGGCCACCTTCCCGGGTCCCTTCTGCCGGAAGGTGTGGAGCGCCGTCGTGTACGCCCAGGAGGCGCTCCATTCGTCCGGATATTGGGCCAGCAACGTCTCCAGCGCAGTTTCGTCGCCCGTCGCCAGAAGCCACCCGGCCAGGAGATAGCGAACGCCCTGATTGTCATTCGGGTTGAGCACCAGCATCGCATGCAGGTGCCCGATCGCTTCCTGCCGCTCACCTAAGTACCAGAGGACCTGCGCCAGCCCGAGGCGTGCCCGCATGTAGGGCCGGGTTTCGATCAGCCCCCAGAAGTGACCTGCAGCCTCGGTGAAGGTTTCGGGACCCAGGACTCGCTCTCCCGCTTGCACCCCTTGCTCATAGAGGCGTCGCGCTTCCTGTGGATCGGCGCTTGCCTCAGCCAGAAGCACATAGGCGTCAGCGCAATCGGACGAGATCGTCAGGGCCTTGCGCGCCAGTTCCAACCGACGCTTCCCGCTGCTCTCCAGAGCTTGATAGATGACCTCCTGCGCCTCGTCCAGGGGAGTGGCGGGGCCGGGCGAGGGCAGATTACCCGTGGCCAGCGTCTCCTGGAGGAAGGCATTCGCCTCGTCGATCGACGCGAACTCCTTGTCAGCCAGCAGGCGACCGATGGCTGCCATCTGCTGCTCCATGAGGCGGCGATCGAACACCGGCTCAGGCGACCTCTTGGCCGGTGTCTTGTCCTGGCCTCCGCGCGCTTTGCGTGTTGGCATGCATGCCTCCTTTCCCGCCATCCAGCCGTGGTCGTCCCGGGGGTCGGTAGGACAGCGATGGGTCTCTTGCTCTATGGTCGCGCATCCAGCACGACAACGCACTCTGCTCGCCGCGTGGCCACGAGATTGATGACCCGCTGGTTCCCCGAACCCGTCCACGATCCAGCACTGTCAGCCAAGGCCGCGACATACGGGCCATCAATGAGCACCGCACCAATCGTCGGTTGGTTCTCCGCCATGCGCTGTAACCCCTCGTAGGTGTAGCCCGAGTACACCAGGATATGCTGACAGGCGCGCCCCGTAGCTCCTGAACCAGTGCCCACAGCCCCTCAGCCTGGCCGAACGGCTCGCCTTCCAAGATACTGACCCCATCGCACTCGAAGGCCGGGTCGAGCAGGGCAGCGGCCAGACGATCGACCGGGACGAGCATCCCGCCACTCGTATTCCAAATGTCGGGGGTAATGCAGCCGCGGCAGCGGATAGCGTAGCTCTGGAACTTGACTGTTGAGCGCCGCCCAGGCCCTCGATAAGGCTGTTGTGGTAGTAGCCTGCGATGCGAACGCAAGGGGCACCTGCAACCTCTTCGCTCGATGCCGCCGCCGGTGTGCGCATGGCTGGGCGAGCCGCGCAGGCGATCGCCCGTCCGGGTCCGAGGGCGTCTCGCAGGTGATCCAGGACGTGAGGGGATACGGGCTCCGGCCCCTCGACGAGGACGGCGCCCGTCAACGGATCGATGATGATGTTCAGCTCTGACATGGGTGACTCCTTGTTCGGCGACCCGCCATGGGGCTCGCCGCTCCCTCCATCTCAGCGACTCTACGGTCCAGGGCGTCGATGGCTTCGGTGAGCTCCAGCTTCCGGTCCGGGGGAGGGAGTCCTTCAGAGGTGCGGGACTGCCGCGCGATCACACCGGGTAATCTTCCGCTTGCCGAGGACGGCTCGATCCCGGTCGCTGAGCTCGAGGGGTCTGCCTGCGTCTCTCATGTCCGCCGCTCTCCCGAGCTGGCATGTGAGTGTGCCGCCGCTCGGCGCATGACCTCCTGGTACTCGCGTTGCACCCGGCTATCCCGGACATGGTTGTAGGGGCCAGGATGTCGAGGTCGCGCAGCACCATCGGGGACTTGGTGGTGATGCTGACCGGATTGCGGAAGTCGCGGAAGGCCTCGAGGATGCCGCGGGTAATCCGGTAGCGCGACTCCGCCTGCTGGTAGGGGTCGGTGGCGGTGCCGATCACCACGTGGTCGCCGCGCCACGAGCGCTTCGCCAGTTCGCGGCGCACCACCTCGGGCGCATTGACCTTGGCGAAGATAACTTCCTGGAACTCCTCGCCACCATTCAGTCCCAGGTACTCGTGCGTTGGCCGGGCGTAGCAGTAGATGCAGGCGTGCCGGCAGCCACGGTACGGGTTGATGCTCCAGTCGAACGGCATGCCGCGCACACGATTGATCGCCGACTTGCAGTGGAGCTCACGAACGGCGAAAGGGGCGCGCATGGAACGTTCGTTCTATTGTAGGGCGAGGGCTGTGGCGTGTCCACGTCTCCTGCCGCCATCCTTTCTCGATCATGTCCTTTCCCGCGCGGCTTGCAGATTGACCGGGCCGGTTCCCGGCTCGGCGTACCCGCCCGCCGCCTCGGATACTAGGACAGAGTTCCTATAATGCCAGCAGCCTCGGTGTACTGGGAGGGCCGCACCGTGTCCAACAGCTCCCTTCGCCTCTCGTTGCGGGGCGCCCGCTGTCTGATGCTGGCGGCGCAGGGCCTGCTGGAACGGCGCCGCTCGAGGGCGACGAAGGACGACGTTCTGGGTGCCATCCGACGGATGGGCGCGCTCCAGATCGACACTATCCAGGTGATCGCCCGGAGCCCGTACCTCGTTCTCTGGAGCCGGCTCGGCCGCTACGAGCCGCAATGGCTCGACCAGCTGCTGGTCGAGGGGAAGCTCTTCGAGTACTGGGCGCACGCCGCCTGCTTCCTTCCGATCGACGACTTCCCGCTCTTCCGGCCGCGGATGATCCACCGTTCGGAGCGGTCCAGACCCTGGGCGCTCGAGCATCCCGCGGCGCTCGATGCGGTGCGGCAGCGGCTGAACGAGGCCGGGGAGGTGCGATCGGCCGACTTCGAGCGCACGGACGGCCAGGCAGGCAGCTGGTGGGACTGGAAACCGGAGAAGCTGGCGCTGGAGTATCTCTTCGACACGGGAGAGGTGATGATTGCCCGGCGGGAGCGCTTCCAGCGTGTCTACGCGGCGCGCGAGCGCGTGCTGCCCGGGTGGGATGACAGCCGGACGCCGGCTCCCCAGGAGGCGCGACGGGAGCTGGTGGGGAAGACCATTCGCGCGCTCGGCGTGACAAAGGCGCGGTGGATCGCCGATTACTTCAGACTGGGCGCCGGTGGCATGGACGGCGTCCTGCGTGAGCTCGAGTCAGGCGGCGTCGTGCGCCGGGCCGAGGTGGAGGGGTGGGACGCGCCCGGCTACGTTCATCGAGACAATCTCCCGCTGGCCGAGCGCGCCGCGGCCCGAGCCCTTCGCCCGACACTGACCACGCTGCTCTCGCCGTTCGACCCGCTGATCTGGGACCGGGCCCGGGTTGAGGATCTCTTCGGCTTCTCTTACCGCATCGAGGTGTACACGCCGTCACACCGGCGGCGCTACGGCTACTTCACGCTGCCTATTCTCCACCGCGGCCGGCTTGTTGGTCGTCTCGACCCGAAAGCGCATCGCAAAGAAGGCCGCTTCACCGTTCAGTCGCTGCACCTAGAGCCGGGGGTGCGGGTGACCGAGACACTGCTCGCCGATCTGTCTCGCGCTCTGGTGGAGCTTGCCCGCTGGCACGGCACCCCGGCAGTCGAGATTCTGAGATCAGACCCGCCCGAGGTGGCGGACCTGCTCACGGAGCGCTGGAACGGTTCGCCGGATCGGTTGCGGGAATCCCTCCCCGACGGAGGATGAACGAGACACCATGCGCCTCTTTCGCGCGCTGACCCAGCCGCCCTTTCTCTTCCTCTGGGGCGCTCCGCCGACGAGGTACCGCAGGGGAGCGCTGGCTGATCATGGCCGATTCTGAAGGCAACGAATTCTGCGCCTTTCCACCGGAGGCCCGAATCTCTGGTGGCTGCAGGTACCCCGTCAGGGAGGACGGCCATCCACCGCGGACAGGCCTGGCGCTTCGCGCCGGGCCTGTCGGTAGGTGCGGTCCCTTCCCGTTCCTGTGCGGGTATCCGCGTTATCGAGGTGGTGCAGCCGGTTGCACCACCTCGAGCCAGGTTGCGTGAGAAGGAGAGCTGCGGATTCTCGGTCGTCTCGTGCCAGGGCCTTCAGGCGGGGATGGTATCGGGAACCGCCGAGGTTGCCGCCCGGATGTGCCGGTTCCCGGTGGTGAGAACGGCGAGCAAGAAGGTGACTCCGGCGAAGGCCAGGACAGTCCGGACGGCTCCAACGCCCTGAATCAGGACGCCGGCGAGCGCAGTTCCTGGCGGGATTGTGCCGAACGCCACCATACGCACCACGCTGTTGACGCGTCCCTGCAGCGCGTCGGGAATGAGCGAGACACGGTAGCTGAACTGCACCGCGTTGAAGATCGGACCGCGCAGGAAGGTGATGGCACCCAGGGCGCCGAGAACAAAGATGTTAGGCGCGACCGCGAAGAACAACGTGGCGACCGCCTGGATCCAGACCGTGGTAACGATGACCTGGGCGTAGCCGAAGCGTCGCTGGAAGCGCGGCGCCAGCAGTGCTCCGGCCAGGCCGCCGACCGCGGTGATCGCGAACATCACGCCGGTCAGGGCCGGCGAGGCGCCGTGCTGGCGCGCCAGGATGAGCAGGATGAGGAAGGTGGCGTTTCCCACGAAGTTGAGGCCGCCGGTAAGGAAGGTCATGTAGCGAATGAGCGGCTGGTTCCACAACCATGCCACCCCCTCGCGGATCTCCGTCAGGAGATGCCGTTGCTCGACGCTCCGCTCGAGCTGAAACTCGGTGCGAATGAGGAGGAGGGAGAGGACCGATGCCGCGTACGAGATGGCGTCGGCCAGGAAGGGGAACACGTGACCCACGGTCTGGAAGAGGAAGCCGCCAAGCGGCGGTGAGATGAGCGCGCCTGCTGCCTGGGCAGCCTGGTTCTGTGACGAGGCTTCGGGAATCTGCGATTTGTCCACGACCCGCGGGAGCGCGGCCACCTCGGCCACGTTAAAGAAGACGAAGGCGGTGCCCTCGATCGCGGCGGTGACGTAGAGCTGAACGATGGATAGATGACCGAGCGCCGCGGCCAGCGGAATGCTTCCCATATTGACCGTGCGGACCGCGTCGCAGAGGATCATCAGGCGCTTGCGATTCCAGCGATCCACCAGCGCGCCCGCCGGCAGGCTGATGAGCAGGTATGGAAAGAGGAACATGGCGCCGACGAAGCCGGCCTGGGCCGGGGAGTCGGTCAGGTTCAGGATGAGGAACGGGTAGGCGAGCTGGGAGATGCCGCTGCCCAGGGTGGAGATCGCCTGGCCGCCCCAGAGCACCATGTAATCGCGGTTGCGCCAGAGCGTAACCGGTTGCGCTCGCACACCGTTCTCCAGCGCTTCAGGCGGCATTGTCCATTATCGGCCAGAGGCAAGCTTACCTCGGGCCGCGAAACGCCAGCGGCACGAAGAGCAGCGGGAGGAAGCCCAGGACGACAAAGGCGTGGAAGACTGCGCTCAGGATGAGCGAGAGCAGGATGCTCGCCACGATTGCGAGAATGAGGTACGACCAGCGCATGGCGCCTCCATTGTCATCGACGAAGGATGGGGCTCCTGGTGATGCAAGCCCCGTGCCGAGGGAGCGAAATGGCCTCCGATACCGATCAGCAGCCGGAAGACAATCGAGCCAGGAAGATCCAGGGCCGCGCCAAGCGGCGCCGCTTCGTCCAGGGCACGCGCGCCTACACCCACGCGGTCACGAACAGTATCGCGAAGCGAGCGGCGAAGAAGGGTCGGGATGGTAGCGCGCGGAGCGCGCCGGTGGACGAGGCGAGTGGCTCAACCACCACGATCCGCGAATAGCTTCTCGACCGGTCGCATGGACAGGAAGAGGCGGCGCCGGTGTGCGTAGGACGATAGCCATCCGGCCGGCCCTTCCCACGGATTACGACTTCCTTCGCCTCGTGCTCGTTGAAGCGGCGTTCTGGCGCCAGGACGGTCCTCGTCCACCGGTGGACGAGGCGCTCGCGCGTCCGGGGCTGGCCCGCTACCTCGACGGCTGGGGGCGGCCGGGAGACAGTGGGGTGGTCGCGGAGGCGGATGCCACCCCGGTCGGTGCGGCCTGGTACCGGCTGTTCGACTCAGCCGAACCGGGCTATGGCTTTGTCGCGCCGGAGATTCCGGAGCTTACCGTGGCGGTCCTGCGCGAGTGGCGAGGACGCGGGGCAGGCACGGCTCTTTTGCAGGCACTCATCGAGCGATGCCGGATTGAGGGCCGGCCGGCACTCAGTCTGAGCGTCGAGTGGGGGAACCCGGCGAGGCGGCTGTACGAACGGTTGGGATTCCTGCGATGTGGTGAGGCGGGAGGCAGCTGGACGATGCGGCTCGATCTCGCTACGCCGCCGGCGACCCGTAGAGGTGGCAGCGCACGCGGTGGCCGGGGCGGGGCTCGGTGACGACGGGCGTCACCTGCCGGCAAATGTCCATGACCAGCGGGCAGCGGCCGGCGAAGCGACAGCCGGGCGCCGGGTTGATGACCACCGGGATTTCGCCGCGCGCCTCGACCCGCCGCTTCTCCAGACTCGTTCGCGGATCCGGTACCGCGCTGAGCAGGAGGCGCGTGTACGGATGGAGCGGCTCGGCCATCAGCTCCTCGCTCCGCGCCGACTCCATCAGCTGGCCGGCATAGAGCACCAGGGTCTCGTCGGCGAGGTAGCGGGCGCTGGCCAGATCGTGCGTGATATAGAGGTACGACACGCCGTGCTGGTCGCGCAGCTGGGCCAGCAGGTTGAGGATCCCCATGCGGATCGACACGTCCAGCATGGAAATTGGCTCGTCGGCGAGGATAACCTCGGGATTGACGGCCAGCGCCCGGGCCAGTGCGACCCGTTGCCGCTGGCCGCCGGAGAGCTCGTGGGGCAGCTTGGCGGCGACCTCGGCCGGAGGCGTCAGCCCCACCGTCGCCAGCAGGTCCTGTACCCGCTGCCGCGTGGCGCGGCGCCCCTCCGCCTGGCGCTGGATCAGCAGTGGCCGCTCGAGATGGTGTCCGACCGTCTTGACCGGGTTGAGGGAGCCGAAGGGGTCCTGAAAGACCATCTGCACCTTCCCGCGGTAGCGCAGCAAGTCCCGGCCGCGCAACTGCAGCGCGTCGCTGCCGTGGAAGAGCGCCCGGCCGGCGGTAGCGGGGTAGAGGCGGGCCAGCAGACGGGCGATGGTACTCTTGCCGCTACCGCTCTCCCCAACCAGCGCCAGGATCTGACCGCGGCGGAGCGCGAAGCTCACGTCGTCCACGGCGTGGATGTACCGCCGGCCCCCCCACAGACCGGGCGACCGGCTGGCAGGAAAGAGCTTGGTCAGGCCACGCACCTCGAGGATCGTATCGGGTTCCTGGATCATCATCAGATGGCTCCGCGCGCGACTCAAGACTGGAGACCGAAGACTCGCGACTAATACAGGTGACACGCCACCCAGTGGCCGGGACGAACTTCCCGCAAGACCGGCTCGACCTCGGTCTGCAGCTGGTAGAGATCGGGCCTGGCGAGTGAGCACTGGGGGCAGCGTGGATGGAAGCGGCAGCCGCGTGGCGGCGTGATCAGATCGGGCGGCGCGCCGGGAATGCCTTCCAGCCGCTCTTTGGGGCCGGTGATCGATGGAAACGATTCCATCAGGCCGACCGTGTATGGATGGAGCGGCTCGTCGAACAGGTCGCGTGCCGTGGCCGACTCGACGATCTTGCCGGCATACATGACCGCGATGCGGGTCGATACCTCCACCAGGAGGGAGAGATCGTGGGTGATGAACAGGATCGAGAAGCCGAGACGCGCCTGGAGCTCCTCGATCTGCTGCAGGATATCGCGCTGCACGACCACGTCCAGGGCGGTGGTTGGCTCATCCAGGATGATGAGATCGGGATTCAGCGCCAGCGCCATGGCGATGACGGCCCGTTGGCGCATGCCGCCGGAGAGTTGGTGCGGGAAGCTGTGCAGCCGGCCGGTGTCGATGCCGACCAGTTCGAACAGCTCGGTCGCCCGTTCCCAGGCCTGCCGCCGGCTGGTCCTGGTGTGGGCCCGGATGGCATCGCTGATCTGGGCGCCAATGCTCAGCACCGGGTTGAGCGCGTTCATCGCGCTCTGGAAGACGATCGACACCTGGCGCCATCGAAAATCGAGCAGTTCGCGCTCTGACATCAGCATGACGTCTCGATCGCGGAAGCGCACCACACCGGTGGTGATACGTCCCGGCGGCTTGATGAGTCGCATGATCGCGTGGGCGGCGGTGCTCTTACCGCATCCCGACTCGCCGGCCAGCCCCAGAATCTCGCCGGGGCCGATCGTAAAGGAGACATGATCGACCGCCCGGGCCGGGCCGCGCGGCGTCAGGTAATCGACTGTCAGCTCGTGGACGCTCAGGAGCGGTCGGCCCGCGTCCGGTGTTTCCCGGGATCTGACGCGTGTGTCGACCGCAGCCACTACCCCTGCCTCACGATTCGGAGCCACGCTTGAGCCCCCGTGGTCGGTGATGACCGCCGGGCATGAACGGAATGAGCCGCGCCCGGCCAGCAATGGACGACCGGTCCTTGATGATCCGCAGACGCGGGTTGCTGACCAGATCGATGCCGTAGTTCATGAGGATGAGCGACATGGCGGTCACGGCGATGGCCAGGCCGGGAAACACGAAACACCACCACTCGCCGGAGAAGAGCGTTGAGTTAGCCTGCGCCTTATTGAGCATCGTGCCCCAGGTGACCTGATTGATGCTGCCGATACCGAGATAGTCCAGCGCCGCCTCCGCCAGGATCGCGCCCATGCTCGACATGATTACGGTGTTCGCCAGCAGGCTGATCATGTTGGGCATGACTTCCTGGAAGATAATGCGCCAGGTCGGCTCGCCTGCCACCATCGCGGCCTGCACGAAGTCCCGATTGCGCAGCGTCAGCGTCTGGCTGCGGATCACCCGCGCTCCCCACGCCCACCCGGTAATGGTGATGACCGCGATCATGACGACGGCGGCCCCGGTCGGATCGCCGCCCTTGAACGGGATATAGGCGGCAATGACGACCAGCAGGGGTAGCTGCGGCATGACGAGGAAGACATTCATGATCATGCTGAGGACATCGTCCACCCAGCGCCCGACGTAGCCGGCGGTCATACCGAGAATCGTCGCCAGAACGGTGATGGCCACGCCGGATCCGAGACCGACCGCGAGGCTGTAGCGGGCGCCGTACACCGCCTGCGTGAAGAGATCCTGTCCGACGTCATTGGTGCCGAACAGATGCGCGCCGGTTGGTGGAGAGTGCAGGGGACCGATCATGTCGAGCGGCTGGTACGGTGTCAGGATTGGTCCGAGGACGGCAGCCAGCGCGATGACGCCGAACGCCACGATTCCGACGACGGTGAGTGGAGTGCCGACGAAGAGGCGGAGCCATTGCGGCACGTGCCGTCGGGCCCGCCCCGCGGCAGTGGAAGGGACCGGTGGCTCTGCGGTCGCCGTCGGGTCGACGGGGGTCTGAATCCGCGGCTGCATCGTGGGTCCTCCCTCAAGCACGCGCTGCTCGTGGATCGAGCACCGCATAGAGCAAATCGGCGATGAGGTTGGCGGTCAGCATGCCGACGGTGAGCAGGAAGAAGATGGCCTGCATCAGCGGGTAGTCGGTGGCCTGGACCGAGGTCACCATGAGATAGCCCAGCCCGGGATAGGCGAAGACGTTCTCGATGAGAACCAGACTGGTGATGGCGTACCCGAGGACGATGGCAAAGCTCGTGACCTGCGGCAGGAGCGCATTCCGCGCGGCGTACAGCAGCATGACGCGCCGGTTCGACAGTCCCTTGGCCTGAGCCATGGCAATGTAGTCTTCCGAGAGCGTGTTGATCATGACGCTCCGCATGCCCAGAAGCCAGCCGCCGACGCTGGAGAGCAGCAGGGCGATCACCGGCATGGCTGCGTGCCGCAGCGCGCTCGCGATGAACGGCAGATTCGGACCCGGCTGAGTGCCCTCGCCGTACGAGTGGTTGATCGGGAACCAGCCGCCCTTCACGCCGATGAAGTAGAGGATGAGCATGGCAACGAAAAACGCGGGGAACGATTGGGTGAACATGGTGAAGGGCGTGACTGCCACGTCGACCGTGCCGCCGCGGCGCCACGCGGCAACGATGCCCAGAAAGGTTCCGATGGTGAAGGCCAGCAGCGTGGAGAGGCCGGCCAGGAAGAGCGACCAGGGCAGCGCCTGACCCACGATCTGGTTGACCGGCGTCGGGAACTGACTGTAGGAGACGCCAAAGTCGAGATGCGCCAGGTTCTTGAGGTACTCGGCGTACTGAACGAGCAGCGACTGGTGTTTGAAGTCAAAGGCCGGGCGCAGCGAGTCGAGCAGATGGGGGTTGGCCGCCAGCTGATTCTGATAGCGCAGCATGAAATAGTCGATCGGGTTACCCGGCAGGAAGCGGGGCAGGAGAAAGTTGACCGTGATGGCAACCCAGAACGCCACCAGGTAGAAGCCCAGCCGGCGGATCAGATACGACATGGCAGCGTCTCCTTGCCCCGTCCAGGTCGGCGCACGCGGTAGCGCAATTATGGCGCGTTGGCGCCGGGCGAGCGAAGCCCTGGAATCACTCGCCCGGCGGAACAGCATGGAGGAGCTACTGAAATGGGGGCCGGAGGCGGGCGGCCCGGGGTGCTCCTCCCGGGCCGGCGCCCGCGGGCACCTACTTGACGGGCTTGATGGTGGTGAGGACCTTCACGTTGTCCGGGTAGAGGTAGGTCGATCCGTTCGCGTAGTTGTTTGCCTTGTTGGGGAAGCCGGTGAAGTGCTTCGTGCTGTAGGTGTACCAGTACGGTGCGTACACCGTCGGGATGTAGGGAAGGCTATTGAGCTGGATCTTCTCCAGCTTGTACATGATGGCCAGTTGAGTCTTGTGGTTGGAGGTCTGCCGGAACTGCCGCAGCAGGGTGTCGGCCTGGCCATTCGTCCAGCCGGACAGGTTGGCGAGCCCGCTGGCGAGCGCGTTCTGCCCGACCGGGAAGTAGGAGCTTCTGGACATGTAGCGGAAGAAATTGTCGTACGGGCTGATTCCTCCCAGTGGTGACCAGAAGAAGCCGTCGAGGAGGCGCTTCGACCGCTTATCCAGCCAGGATCCGGCATCGGCCTGAGTGAAGTTGGCGTCGATCCCGATCGCCTGCAGATCCTGCTGGATGATGGTCATGCTGTCGACCCAGTCGCTCCAGCCAGATGGACAGCTGAGGTTCAGGCTGACGCGATTCCCCTTGGGGTCGTAGAGGTCGCTGCCCTTGTAGGTGAAGCCCGCCGCGGTGAGCACCTGCTTTGCCTTGCCGGGATCGTAGGTCGCAAGATTCTTGGCCTGTGCCTTGAGCTTGGGATCAACCCAGGCGGGATAGAGGCGGGCCACGCCGAGCGCGTCCGCGACCGGCTCGTTGCCCTGCTCGGCGATGGTGCTGATCTTGCCGCGGTCGATTGCCAGACTCATCGCCTCACGCAGGGGATAGAGGCTGAACGGGTACTGTTCGTCGTTGACGTAGAGCCCCAGCGGATAGGCGACGTTGCCGTAGTAGGCGTGGAAGTGCGCCGGATCGTGGGCGACGTAGGTCTGCTGCACGTTGGAAAAGAAGTTCGCGGTCCAGTCCAGCTCGCCACTCACCGCCGCCGCCAGCGTGGCGTCGTTGCTGGCGAGCGCCGGGACCCTGATCCCGTCGTAGGCCAGCTTCTGCCAGTAGTAGGGGTTCCGGCCGAGGATGAACTCCTGGCTGGAGAAGCTCACGATCCGGGTGAAGGGTCCGGTGCCGACCGGGTGAGGGTTGGTCCAGGTGTCCGGGTTGCTGATCTTCGACCAGATGTGCTGCGGAATGATCATCACATTGGTCGAAAGCAGCTGTGGCAGGACGGTGGTGTTGACCGTGCTGAAGTTGAACTGGACCTGGTTACTGCCGACCTGGAACACCCGGGTGACCTGACCGCTCTGCATCAGCCCAGTCTCGTCGGCTACCTTGTACTTCCTGCCGTAGTTGAAGGTAAAGACCACATCAGCCGGCGTGAAGGGCGTGCCATCCGACCACCGCACCCCACTCCGGATTGTGACTAGTACCGACTTGTTATGGTTGAGCCACTTGTAGTGCGTCGCCAGCCACGGGTAGACGTGGCCTTTTCCGGCGGTGGTGAAGATCATCAGCGGCTCGTAGATGCCGCCCTGCGTGAAGTCGAGGCGGGTGGCGGTCTGAAATGGATTGAAGTTCCGGGTAAAGGTGCTGAAGCCGTTCTGATACGTGGTGACGTACTTCGGCGAGGCCGCAACCGCCCGCCCCGTGAGGCTGCCCGGTCCGGCCGTTGGCATCACGATGAACGACAGCGCGAGTACGGCCGCCAGCAGTGGCCGGAAGGACGAGATGGGGCGCAACCTGGGTGTCACTTGCGGGCTCCTTCCTTGGAGACTGGCGCGGCGGTTCGCTCCGGACCCGGCCGCGCAACTCGGACCTATTTGAAACCCTCGGAACGGGGACACGCTGCCTGTGCTGAAGTCACCTCCTTCATCCATCGCACTTCCGGCCGTCTGGCCGGGTATGTTCTACCGGATAATGCCTGTAATTTTCAGCACACTTCCCGGTAACACAATAGCAGGCACGGTACATCCTGTCAACGGGGAAATTCGGGCACAGGTCGTTTCCGGTTCTGCCCTGTGCGTCGCTCGGCGCCCAAAGGTGCTGCCTTGGCGGCCACGGCCGCGAGACGGCGCCTCGATCCGGCGCCATGGTTGCCCCGGTTGTGGTATGCGGAGCCGCCGGAAGAGGGCCGCGTGCAGTGGATTCGGCGGATCGCTATACTTCCCGGAGATCACGCAGCCGGGCATCCCGGAAAACTGGTGCTAGACAAGCCGAAACCGAGCGGGTATAGTAGAGGCGTACCGGAAATTTACAGAAAAGATTTCCAACCGGAAGCGCCGGTGGCGACGATTAAACCGCGCGCTGTCACCGCGTGGCGGCAGCTGAGAGGGAGCGATACGTGAGCAGGCGCGAGCGCGACCTGGGCAATGGATCCGGGGGCCGCGTGACGATTCAGGACATCGCGCAGCAGGCGGGTGTGTCGATTGCCACGGTATCCCGCGTGTTGAACGACCACCCGGATGTGTCGGCGGTAACGCGGGATGAGGTGCTTCGGTCGGCGCGGGAGCTCGGCTACAGCGTGACGCGGCGCGGCGACGGTCGCACCGGGCGGCGCATGCAGCTGATCGCCTTGTCGGTACCGGAGGTGCGGGGAGATTACGTCACGGCGATCATTACGGGCGCCGTCGAGGCGTTGCGAGACCGAGATGCCCGCCTGGTCATCTGTCCCGGCGACGACGCTGCGATGCGTGATGGCCCGCTCTCACAGCGTCTCCTCCAGGGAACCACCGACGGCGCACTCCTCATTCTGAACAGCGAGGTTCCTGCCGATCTGCAGACGCTGGTGAGTGACGGGTATCCGGTGGTCATCATCGATCCCATAACGCCGGTGCCGAACGGCATACCGGCCGTGGCGACGACCAACTGGGCCAGTGCCAAAGCCGCCACGGAGTATTTGATCGGGCTGGGACACACCCACATCGGCCTGATCGCTGGTCGCGGCGAGGCGCGTGCCAGCGCCGACCGGGTAGCCGGCTACCAGGCGGCGCTGCTGGCGGCGGGCCTGCCGATCGTTCCCACACTGGTGCGCGAGGCCGATTGGTCGATCGACGGTGGCCTGGGGGCCGCGCACGAGCTGCTTGCCCTGCCGCACCGTCCCACCGCGATCTTCGCCCTGAATGACGCCATGGCGGTTGGCGTGGTCCGTGCCGCGCGCGAGCGCAAACTGAGCGTGCCGCACGACCTGTCGATCGTCGGCTTCGATGACGTGGAGCTGGCGTCGATCACCGTACCGCCGCTGACGACCGTGCGGCAGCCACTGCAGGGATTGGGCCGGATGGGAGTCGACGTGCTGTACCGCCTCCTGCAGGGCCAGCACCTCGACGCGACGCGGATAGAGCTTTCGGCCAGTCTGGTGGTGCGTGAGTCGACCGCCCCGCCGGCCGGCACATCGTTCCTGACCTGAGTGCGGAGAGATCGAGGGAGATGTAGCGAATGAGCGAGTGCGTAGGACAGCTCATCTGGGCGTTCATCACATCGCGCGACGACCTGGAGCCGGCGGCGCGAGCGGCGCGCGAGGGCCGGATCGGTGGCGTGTGGCTCCTGCCGACCGAGATGCGGAGCGCAACCGAGACCGCGGCGCTCATCAACTGGCTCCAGGCATCCTCACCGCAGCCCCTACTGATCGGCGTCGATGCCGAGGCAGGAGTGGGTCTGGTCATGGGAGGGGCGACGCTCCTTCCCACCGCCATGGCGCTGGGCGCGGCCGGTGATCCACAGCTGACCTGCGAGGCGGCGCGGGTGACCGCGGCGGAGGCACGAGCCTGCGGTATCAACACGATCGCCGCGCCGGTGCTCGACGTGAACGTCAATCCCGCCAACCCGATCATCAATACTCGCGCCTTCGGAGGCAGCCCGGAGCTGGTGGGCCGGCTGGGCAGTGCGTTCCTGCGGGAGCTGATGGCTCCCCCACTCCCTGACCATGGCGGCGCGAGCGGCAACGGATCGACCGTCCTGCCGATCGGCAAGCACTTCCCGGGCCACGGTGATACCAGGCAAGATTCTCACCTCGATCTGGAGACGCTGGCCCAACCTCGAGACCGCCTCGAGGCCGTGGAGCTGGCGCCGTTCCGGCAGGCGATTGCCGCCAGCGTTCCGCTCCTGATGACGGCGCATGTGGCGTATCCGGCGCTCGATCCTGCACCCGGGATTCCGGCCACGCTCTCGCGCCCGATCCTGACCGATCTCCTCCGCGAGGAGCTTGGCTTTCAGGGCGCGGTTGTCACCGACTGCATGAACATGCACGCCATCGCCCATAACTTTGACGGGCGCGCGGCCGTCGTGCGCTCGGTCGAGGCCGGGTGTGACCTGGTGCTCACCGATCAGTGGGACGCGGCGTACGAGGCGCTGGATCGCGCTCACCGTGAGGGCCGCCTCTCGGAGTCCCGCGTGTCCGAAGCGGTGGAGCGTGTGCGTACCGTCAAGCTGCGGATCTTCGGTCCGGGGCCCGATGGATCGCCGGCCCATCCCCGGGCCATTCAGCCGGAAGTGGCGCAGGTGAGCATCGGCACGCCGTTGCACGCGGCGGTGGCGGAACGGATCGCGGCTGCTTCCATCACACTGGTGGATGGCACACTGATGAAGCCCGGGGACCGGGCTCTGATCGTTGCGACTCGCATGGCGCGGCGTTTCGGCCCCGCCGTCGAGGTCCAGCTGCGGGCGGCGCTGACTGCGCTGGGCCGGCAGGATGTCGACGTCCTGATGGTTGACCCGATGCCCGATGCCGGTCAGATAGACACGGCCCGCGCCCGCGCCGCGGCGGCGGATTGGGCGGCACTGCTGCACTTCAACCGCGTGCAAAGCTTCGATCCGGAAGCCGTGCTGGCGAGCGACGAGCTCGTCTCCCTGGCCGGAGCGATGGCCGGGACCGGCGTGCCGACCACCGTGGTATCGATGGGCTCGCCGTACGCCCTGCCACTCTTCTCCCGGGCAACCGCCCGGGTCTGTAGCTACAGCACGTGCGACGCCTCACTGCACGCCACACTCAGGGTGCTGCTGGAAGGCGAGCCGGCTCGTGGGTCACTCCCCGTCGCGCTCACACCGCCGGTTGCTTCCGCTCTGCCATACAGTCGACGTTAGGATCTCGCCGGTGCGGTTAGCTCTGCTTTCGGCCTGAGCCGCTCTTCTTTCCCCCGCCGGTTTGCTTGTTGACGGTCGCCCAGGCGCGGCGCTCCGCTTCGTCCTCGGACACTCCGCGGCGCTCGTAGCCCTCTTCGATATGCTCGGCCTGCCGCTTCTGCTTGTCGGTGTAGCTGGATTTGTCGCCACGTGGCATGGTCTGCACCTCCTACCGACCGGCAGTGATGTGAATGGCTACCGGTACTTCCGATGTCTGATGTGGCAAGCAGCATGCCAGCACCTCACACTGGCGGTACCGCCACTCGACAGCCGAGAATCAGGACGTGGATGCACCAGGGAACGACCACGCTCTCCGGTCCGGGATGATGGACCGCACCGACGCGGTCCCGGTCGCCACCGCGGAAGCGGAGCGTGGTGAGATGGCAATCAGTGTGGAAGACGTGCGCAAGTCGTATGGCTCCATCCGTGCCGTCGACGGTTTGAGCTTCGAGGTGCGGCGCGGCGAGATCTTCGCCCTGCTCGGTCCAAACGGCGCCGGCAAGACCACCATGGTCGAGATTCTGGAAGGCTACCGCCGGCCGGACGCCGGAACGGTACGCGTGCTGGGCTTCGATCCGGTACGGCACGGGCGTGACATGCGGGAGCAGATTGGCCTGATGCTGCAGCAGACCGCGCTCTACGAGCGGATCAAGGTCGGTGAGGCGGTCGACCTCTTCTGCAGCTACTACCGGCGCCCGGCCGACCCCGCGGAGTTGATCCGTCTGGTCGGCCTGGAGCACCAGATCGGCAGCTTCTTCGGCAATCTGTCGGGTGGCCAGAAACAGCGTCTGTCGCTGGCACTGGCGCTTGCCGGCAATCCCCAGGTGGCCTTCCTCGACGAGCCGACCGCCGCGATGGATCCGCAGGCGCGCCTGCAGACCTGGGAAATCATTGACCGGCTGCGGCAGCAGCGGGTGACGGTGCTTCTGACCACGCACTATATGGAGGAGGCGCAGCGTCTGGCCGACCACGTCGCCATCATCGACCACGGGAAGCTCGTCGCCTTCGGGACGCCGGCGGAGCTGATGTCCGGTGCATCGGCCGAGGTAGTGACCTTCACCGTGACGCCGCCGATCGAGGATGGGACGCTGCACACCCTGCCGGGTGTGACGAGCGCCCGGAGCGCCCGGGCCGGCGAGCATCTCCTGACCACGTCCAACGCGCTGGATACCATCGAGGCTCTCGCTGCCTGGCGGCACCGCACCGGGACGGAGATCTCTGATTTGCGGGTAACCGGCGCAACCCTCGAGGATGTGTTTCTGCAGCTGACCGGGGAGGCGGTGCGCGATTGATAACGCCCTTTCTCAAGCAGGCGCGGATCGAGATTCTGCTCTGGCTGCGGCGACGCGAGGCGGTGGTCTTCTCGCTCCTCCTGCCGGTGATGTTCCTGGCCTTCTTTGGGGCACTGTACGGCGCGCAGAAGGTCAAAGGGACCGATATCTCCTACATCAGTTATCTGGTCCCCGGCTACGCCGTCTACGCCATCATGGCCTCGGCCCTCGGCACGCTGGCGGTAAACCTTGCCACGGAACGCGACACCAAGATTCTCAAGCGGCTCGGCGTGACACCGCTGCCGCGGACCGCCCTGATCGGAGCCAAGGTGGTTGCCGGCGCCGTGCTGATCGCCGCCGTCATCGCCGTCCTGATCCTGGTCGGGACGCTGGGCTACAAGGCGCATGTCTACGGCAATGTCTTCGCCGGCCTCTTCATCCTGGCGGTCGGGATCTTCTCCTTTGCCACGCTCGGCATCGTACTGGGCGGTCTGGTCAAACCGGATTCCTCAGTCGCGGTGTCGAACCTCTTCTACCTGGCGCTCTCCTTCCTCGGCGGCGTCTTCATCCCGCTCGACCAGTTCCCTTCCGGACTGCGCCACGTCGCGGAGATACTGCCCTCCGAACGGCTCAACGATGCCTTGCAGACGGTCTGGACTCGAGGTCAAGGGCTGGGCGACACCGGCTGGGATCTGCCGATCGTGGTGGCCTGGGCGCTGGCAGCGGTGCTGCTGGGCTCCCGCCGCTTCCAGTGGCAGTAGGTACCTGCGTCGGGGGCGAATCTGCTGCGAGCTCGGCCACCATGATGTGCACCAGCCGGCCCTCGTACTCGTCGGCGGCGATGGTGCGCCAGCCCAGCGTCTCGTACAGTCCACGGGCCGACCTGGTATAGAGATAGAGACGGTCGATGCCAATCGCCGCGGCTCGATCCATGGCGTGGCGGACCAACGCCGAGGCCACACCGCGGCCCCGCGCATCCGGTTTGACGTATACACCGGATAGCCAGGGAGTGAGATCGTGGTGCGTGCTCATGTCATGCTCGTTCAGTGTGACCGAGCCCAGAAGGTCCTGACCTTCGAGCGCCACGAACATCGTCGGGATGCGGTCACGGCTCGTAAACGTGCGCAACCGTGCCGTCCATTCGTCCGCCGACCCGCCGGGATCGGTATGCCCCCACTCGTCCCAGTGCCAGCGGGCGATGGTTTCGACCAGGTCGAGATGGTCGGCAATGCTCGCGATGCGCATCTAGGGCAGCGGCTCAGGCGGCTCAATCCGGAAGGCGAGCTGGCGTGCCATACCCAGGTCGTCGCGATTCGCGAAGTGCGCAACGATCAGCCCATCCTTGACGTGAAAAATGTGGATGCGCTGCACTATGTACTCTCTGCGCGTCGGCGGTACGCCGACCAGGATGCCTCCGTTTCCCGGGAGCTCGGGCGCCGCAGCGTGCACACCCTGGCAGGTCGTGCGACAGACGACCGCGTCACCAGTGGCCACGATCTCCTCGATGGTATGGCGCTCGCGCAGCGCACACAGGCTCTCCATGACGCGGTGTATCGCATCCCGGTTAACCGGATGGCTGTGATTTTGCGCCACGGGTGCCCAGCACGCGACAGCTCCCTCGACATCACCGCTGCTGAGCGCGTCGAGGTGTCCGCGGACAACAGCTATGTTGTCTTCGACCGACATGCCAGTCCTTCCTGAGATTCCGGGAATACACGATCGGCGCGGTGCCGCTCGGAGTCGAACCCTTGAAGCAGCGTGCGCGATGACGTGGGTAAGCTGGGGAAGCAACCACCGGGATCCCTGAGCGCCAGCAATTATCCTCTGTACCCATCAGAGAGCAGTCAGTAAGGCGGGCGAGATCCCAGGAGCGAGTAGGGCAGGCATGGAGAGCGCCGCATACGATCCATACGCGCGAGGCCCTTTCTCCGTCGTTGCGCATACCTTCGAGGCGCTTGATCGGCGCCGAAACCGGCGATTCCCGTGCGAAATCTGGTATCCGGCGGGCGCCGGGGAGGGCAATCATTCGACTGATGCCGGCGAGCTGTGCACCGCTCCGGCAGGGTCGGAAACGTACCCGCTGGTTGTCTTCTCTCACTTCAGCGGCGGGAACCGGCGGTCGTCCAGCTTCCTGTGCGATCACCTGGCGAGTTACGGCTATGTCGTCGCGGCTATGGACCACTCCGAGGTCGTGGCGCCGGAGCTGAGCGCTCGTGCCGGTGAAAGCGCAAGCGAACGTGCGAGGCGGGTCGACGCCGTGATTGCGGCCCGGGTGCCGGACGTGCAGTTCCTCCTCGACTACCTGCTGGCGGGTCAGGCTTCTGAAGAAGTTGCTGGTCTCGAGCTCGACGCGGCACGCATTGGCCTGGTTGGGCATAGCTTCGGTGGCTGGACAGTGCTGGCGACGCCTGAGATCGACCCGCGGGTGCAATCGGTGGTGGCGCTGGCGCCCGGTGGCAGCAGCCATCCTCTGCCGGGAGTGCTTCCTTTGCAGCTGACCTTCGCCTGGGGGCGCGAAGTGCCGACGTTGTATCTGGCGGCAGAGAACGATGTCCCGATCCCGCTACGTGGCGTGATCGAGCTGTTCGAACGGACGCCGGGACCGAAGCGGCTGATCGTCATGCGTCGGGCCGATCATCAGCACTTCATTGACGATGTCGAAGGTGCGCACGAGGCGTTGCGCGCTATGTCACTCCCCGGTGAGGCCGCCTGGATACCGGAGAAGATGCGGCCGATCGCGGAGCTCTCTTCCGGCGAGGCGGCCCATCGTTTCGTGCAGGGACTGACGCTCGCGCACCTGGATGCTACCCTACGGCGGCTGGAAGCCGCCGAGCACTTCCTGTCCGGCGACATCGAGGATACGCTGGCAGTTCGCGGTATCGAGGGCTTTGCGTATGGGTGACGATCGCCCAGGCGCCGGCGCTGAGCTACCGTT
>DATGJB010000155.1:0-40969 GCA_035295425.1 Chloroflexota bacterium
CCGGTACTCGGCTCCCCCACGCTCCGCCAATACTTTGGTGATTGCCGCCGTCAACGTCGTCTTCCCGTGGTCGATGTGCCCGATCGTCCCCACGTTCACGTGCGGCTTGGTTCGCTCAAACTTCTGCTTTGCCATTCTTTCTGTTTGTCCTCTCGAATTCGAACGCGGCTCTGGCGAGCCGCAGCATCACCTGCGGCTGCCGGCCGCCTCGAGCTCGGCTCGACTCTTCTTCCTGATCTCTTCCGCGATGTTGCCGGGTACCGGCTCATAGTGCGACGGTTCCATGCTGTACGAGGCCCGCCCCTGCGTCGCGGATCGCAACGTCGTGGCGTACCCGAACATTTCGGCGAGCGGCACGAAGCCGCGAATCATCGTCACGTTCCCCTTGGGGTCCACCGCCTCGATTCGGCCGCGTCGCGCGTTGAGGTCGCCGATCACGTCGCCGACAAAGTTCTCGGGCGTTGTCACCTCGACCCGCATGATCGGCTCGAGCAGCGTCGGGCCCGCCTTTTCGGCCGCGGCCTGGAACGCCATGGATCCCGCGATCTTGAACGCCATCTCGGACGAGTCGACCTCGTGGTACGAGCCGTCGTACAGGGTGGCTCGAATATCGATTACCGGGTACCCGGCCAGGACCCCACGGTCCAGCGCCTCGCGGATTCCTGCCTCGACCGGTGCGATGTACTCGCGGGGAACCGCACCGCCGACGATCTTATTGACGAACTCGAAGCCCTTACCCGTCTCGAGCGGCTCGACCTCGATCCACACATCGCCGTACTGACCGCGACCGCCGGTTTGTCGGACGAATCGCCCCTCTGCCTTGGCGGCCCGAGTTAGCGTCTCCTTATAGGCAACCTGCGGGCGCCCGACGTTGGCCTGGACCTTGAACTCGCGCAGCATGCGGTCGATGATGATTTCGAGGTGCAGCTCGCCCATGCCCGAGATGATGGTCTGGGCAGTTTCCTGGTCGGTGCGCAGACGGAACGTCGGATCCTCCTCGGAAAGCCGCGTCAGCGCCTCGGACATCTTGTCGGTATCGGCCTTGGTCTTCGGCTCGACGGCGACCGAGATGACGGGCTCCGGGAACGTGATCGACTCCAGGATGATCGGGTGATCGGGCGCGCAGACGGTGTCGCCCGTAAAGGTGTTCTTGAGCCCGACGATCGCGACGATGTCGCCCGCATCGGTCTCGGTGATGTCCTCACGGTGATTGGCGTGCATGCGGAGCAAACGTCCGACACGCTCCCGGTTGTCCTTGGTTGAATTCAGAACGTACGAGCCGGACGAGAGCTTGCCTGAATAAATGCGGCAGTAGGCAAGCCGACCCACGTACGGGTCCGCGACGATCTTGAAGGCGAGGCCGGCAAAGGGCTCGGAGTCGCTGGCGCGCCGTTGCTCTTCCTCGCCGGTCTTCGGGTTGATCCCGGTGACGGGTGGAACGTCCAGGGGCGACGGAAGATACTCGGTGATAGCGTCCAGCATCGGCTGCACGCCTTTGTTCCTGAGTGACGACCCGCAGAGCACGGCGACCATGCGGTTGGCGATCGTCGCACGGCGAATCGCGGCCCGGATCTGGTCCGACGTAATGTCCTCACCGGCCATGTGATTGAGGTACAGCTCGGTGAACTCGTCGTCGACCAGCGAGAGCTGCTCGAAGAGATGCTCGCGAGCCTGGTCGGCCATTCCCTGCATCTCGACCGGAATCTCGGCCTCGTTGAGCTCGGTCCCGAGGTCGTCGGCATACACGATCGCCTTCATATCGATGAGGTCGAGGATGCCTGCAAAGTCGCTCTGACTGCCTATCGGTAGCTGGATGACAACCGGGTGCGCACCCAGGCGCTCCTCGATCATGTCGACACAACGCTGAAAATCCGCGCCGATGCGGTCCATCTTGTTGACGAAGACGAATCGCGGCACTTCATACTTGTCCGCCTGGCGCCAGACGGTCTCAGACTGCGGCTCAACGCCCGCCACGGCGTCCAGCACCACCACCCCACCGTCGAGCACGCGAAGCGAGCGCTCGACTTCCACGGTGAAGTCGACGTGTCCCGGGGTGTCGATGATGTTGATGCGGAAGCCCTTCCAGAAGGAGGTCGTGGCCGCCGATGTGATCGTGATCCCGCGCTCGCGCTCCTGCTCCATCCAGTCCATCGTCGCGGCGCCTTCGTGCACCTCGCCGACGCGGTGGATCTTGCGCGTGTAAAACAGGATTCGCTCGGTCGTCGTCGTTTTACCGGCGTCGATGTGCGCGATGATCCCGATGTTTCTCGTCTTTTCGAGAGGGAATTCCTGTGCCATAAGGTCTGTAGTACCGCAGCGACTCGGTCAGCTGCGTCGAGGCGCATGTCGCCTCGACACTCGATCAGAATCGATAGTGGGCGAAGGCTCGGTTGGCCTCGGCCATGCGGTGCGTGTTCTCCTTTGTTCGTATGGTTTCGCCGATGTTCTGAGAGGCGTCGAGTAGCTCGGCAGCCAGCTTCTCCGCCATGGACCGGCCCGAGCGATTTCGGGCGGAGCGAATGAGCCAGCGCATCGCCAGCGCGCGGCGACGGTCGCCGCGGATCTCGACGGGAACCTGATAGGTCGAGCCGCCGACGCGGCGCGGCTTCACTTCGAGCACCGGTGTGGCGTTCCGAAGTGCCAGCTCGAATACATCAACCGCGTTGCCGCGCCCGCGCTGCTCGATAAGGTCGAAGGAGTCGTACAGCACGGACTGCGCGACGGTCTTCTTACCGTCATGCATCAGGTTGTTGACGAACTTGGCCACGGTGCGGCTTCGATACTTGGGATCTGGCGTGATCACCCGCCGCGAGACTTTTGCGCGCCTGGGCACTTTCGTTCCTCCATTGCTGGTCCGTCCGCTTCGCTATCCGGCCGGCTCTTGCTTATCCGGTGTTCTGAGTTCTTTGCCTGGTTCTTGTCGACACGAGTTGAGGCACTGCCACGGTTGTCACGAAGCCTGGCAGTGCCTCAATCCTGATTTAGTTGTTGACGACGGGCCATAAATGGCCCGGGTATCAACTGCCTTTAGGTCGCTTGGCGCCGTATTTGGAGCGCCCTTGCTTCCTGTTGTTCACGCCGGCCGCGTCCAGTGTGCCGCGGATGACGTGATATTTCACACTCGGCAAATCCTTGACCCGGCCGCCCCGGATCAACACTACCGAGTGCTCCTGGAGGTTGTGACCTTCTCCTGGAATATATGCGGTTACTTCTCGATTATTACTCAATCGGACACGACAAATCTTGCGAAGCGCCGAGTTGGGCTTCTTGGGCGTCATGGTTCGCACCTGGGTGCAAACTCCGCGCTTCTGCGGAGCGCCCTTGAGCTCGAGTCGACGCTGCTTCAGCGTGTTGTACGCAAATTGCAGGTCCGGCGCCTTCGACCGCTTCTGGGCGGGGGCGCGACCCTTGCGCACGAGCTGACTGGTGGTCGGCAAGCTACTTCTCCTCGGGAATACGCTTTCCAGGTCTCTCGGTGAATCCGTTCAGGGAAGCATCCCGCTCCGGCGATGCCTCCACCACGCGGGGGGTATCCGGGAGACCCACTACCCGGTCCCTGCATGTTCGAGAGCGAACTGAGCGCAGTCCCCTGCAGTAAGAGGACTGCGCTCTACGAGTATATCAGGCTATGTCAGACTGGTCAAGCGCACCGACCGCCGCGAGATCGGCCAGGTCGCCGTCTCCGTCCACAGACTCCTCGTCAAACCCGTCGGCACCGTCATGTCCGTCGCCCATGAGCTCGCCGTTGGCTTCAGCCAGCATCAGGTCGTGCTCCTGCAGCAGTGCCTCTCGCATCCGCTGGCGCGCCAGTAGACCCGTTCCGGCGGGAATGAGCTTCCCGATGATGACGTTCTCCTTGAGACCCACCAGGCGATCGACCTGTCCCGCGATCGCCGCGTCGGTCAACACCTTGGTGGTGTCCTGGAAGGATGCCGCGGCGAGGAAGCTGTCGGTAGTGAGACTCGCCTTGGTTACACCGAGCAAGACCGTCGTGGCCGTTGCCGGCTCGCCACCCTGGGCAAGTACGGCAGCGTTGATCCCTTCGTACTTGAAGCGGTCCACCATCTCTCCAGGCAGGAGATCGGTGTCTCCGGGGGTGTCGACCCGGACCTTGCGCAGCATCTGGCGGACGATCACCTCGATGTGCTTGTCGTTGATGTTGACGCCCTGTGTCTTGTAGACCCGCTGCACCTCCTCCACCAGGAAGAGCTGCACGACCTCGCGTCCCATGACTCGCAGGATGTCCTGAGGATTCGGTGCGCCCTCGGTGAGCTGCGTTCCGGCCGTGACCTCCTGGCCATCGGCCACGCGGACCCGTGCGACGACCGACACCGGGTACGTCCGAACTTCGAGCGGCTCTGGAGCGATGATGATCTGGCCGCCGCGCTCCGTGACGCGGCCGGCGGTGGTGGCAACGATGTCCTCGCCTGCCTCCTGCTTGCGACCTCGTTTGGCCGGGCGGGCCAGTACCGTGCCCGGCTGAACCAGCTCGCCGTTCGCCACCGCCAGCTGGTAGCCGGTGCCGAGACTATGGCGCTCGGTGGCCTCCTCTTCGGTGGACGAGACGACGATCCGCTGCTCGTTGTCATCGTGTTCGATGTGTACGATGCCGTCGATTTCGGAGATCACCGCGACTTCTTTGGGCACGCGAGCCTCGAACAGCTCCTCGACCCTTGGAAGACCCTGCGTGATGTCCGATCCGGCCACGCCCCCGGTATGGAAGGTACGCATAGTGAGCTGCGTCCCCGGCTCGCCAATGGACTGAGCAGCGATGATGCCGACTGCCTCGCCGAGCTCGACCATGCGACCGGTCGCGAGGCTCCAGCCGTAGCAAGACCGGCACAGGCCATGCTTGGCCACGCAGGTCAGCGGAGACCGAACGATGACCGAAGCGTCCGGATCCTTCGCCAGTGCCTCGCCGATCTCATTGGCGAGGTCGCGGTCGACGACTTCGTTGGCATCGGCGATCAGCGTGCCGGTCTCTGGATCGTAGAAGGGCTGCGCCAGCAGACGGCCGACGATCCGCCGGTTGACAGGCTCCAGAATGGTATCCCCGCGCGGCGTGTCACGCAGCGACGTGCCGGCCGTCGTGCCGCAATCGTCCTCGCGGATGATCACATCCTGCGCAACGTCGATGAGGCGTCGGGTCAGGTAGCCGGACTCCGCGGTGCGGAGCGCCGTGTCGGCGAGTCCCTTTCGGGCACCGTGCGTTGAGATGAAGTACTCGAGCACAGACAGCCCCTCCCGGAAGTTGGAGAGGATGGGCAGATCGATGATCTTCCCCGAAGGATCGGCCATGAGGCCGCGCATGCCGGCAATCTGCCGGACCTGCGTGAAACCACCCTTGGCCGCGCCTGACACCGACATCATGTAGATCGGGCCGAACGGGTCGAGCGAGTTGGTGACCGCCTCCTCGACCTCCTGGCTGGCCTGAGTCCAGATGTCCACCGCCTTGCGGTATCGCTCGTCGTCGGTGATGAGGCCTTCTTCGTACTGCTCCTGAACGCGCAGAACTTCTTCCTCGGCCAGACGAACGATCTCCGGCTTGGCGGTAGGGATCGTGATATCGGCGACGCTCATCGTAATGCCGGAGTGCGTCGCGTAGTCGAAGCCCAGCCGCTTGATCTCGTCCGCGACCTCCGCGGTCCGCTCCTGGCCATAGAGGGCGTACACCTCGGCGACGACGTCGCGCAGCGTTCCCTTATCCTGGCGTGCATTCTTGTACGGGACCTCTCGCGGCAGCGCCTCGTTGAACACGATACGGCCCGCCGTCGTTTCAAGCCCGTATGCCTTCGAGCTGTTCGGAAGCTTGGTGAGGTCGTCACGCCGTATGAGGCCTGCACTTGTCTGGATCTGATCCTCATCCAGCATGTCCTGCGGCACGCCGACGAAGATTCTGGCGTGCAGCGAGATCTTGCCGAGCTCGACTGCCTGCAGCGCCTCGTCGAACGTGGAGAAGACCGTTCCCTCGCCCCGTTCGCCGTCCCGGCTCATCGTCAGGTAGTAGCAGCCGAGCACCATGTCCTTCGTGGGATTGACGATCGGCTCGCCGCTGGCCGGTGACAGGAGGTTTCGGGTGCTCATCATCCGGCCGCGGGCTTCCTCCTGGGCCGCTCGCGAGAGCGGCACATGTACGGCCATCTGGTCGCCGTCGAAGTCGGCGTTGAACGCCGTACATACGAGCGGGTGGATCTGGATGGCGCTGCCCTCGACGAGAACGGCGTCGAAGGCCTGGATGCCGAGCCGGTGCAAGGTGGGGGCGCGATTGAGCAGCACCGGGTGGTCTTTGATGACCTCTTCCAGTACGTCCCAGACTTCGGGCCGTACCCGTTCCACGATGCGCTTGGCGCTCTTGATGTTGTGCGCGAAATTGCGTTCAACCAGCTTCCGCATGACGAACGGCTTGAAGAGCTCGAGCGCCATCTTCTTGGGCAGACCGCACTGATTCAGCTTGAGGTCCGGTCCAACCACGATAACCGAGCGGCCGGAGTAGTCCACACGCTTGCCCAGCAGATTCTGGCGAAACCGGCCCTGCTTGCCCTTCAGCATGTCCGACAACGACTTAAGCTTGTGGTTTCCCGAGCCGTTGACCGCGCGGCCTCGCCGTCCGTTGTCGATGAGAGCGTCCGTGGCTTCCTGGAGCATGCGCTTCTCGTTGCGGATGATGATCTCGGGCGCCCCGAGCTCGATCAAGCGCTTGAGACGGTTGTTCCGGTTGATTACACGCCGGTAGAGGTCGTTGAGATCGCTCGTGGCGAACCGGCCGCCGTCGAGCTGCACCATCGGCCGGAGATTCGGTGGAATCACTGGAAGCACGGTAAGGATCATCCAGTCCGGCTGCTGGCCCGACTTGCGGAACGACTCGACCACCCGGAGCCGCTTGGTTGCCTTCTTGCGGCGCTGGCTCGACTGGCTGGAATTGCGGATCTCGTTGCGCAGCTCCACCGCGAGATCGTCGAGGCTGACCTGCAAGATGATGTCGCGAATCGCCTCCGCGCCCATTCCCGCCTCGAACAGGTAGCCGAAGCGGTCCTTGAGGTCGCGATACTGCGCTTCGGTCAGGAGGCTCATCCACTTGATGGACTCGATCTCCTCGATGGTTCGCTGCGTCTCCTGTCGCACCTGCTCGACCTGGTCAACGACCCCGGCTCGTGCCTGAGCAAGGTCGGCATCGGCGGCTGACTGGAGGTCTGCCGTCCCCTGAGTCGTGCGGCTTTCCAGCGCCTTCATGTCCTGGAGGTACTGCGCTTCGATCTGGTCGACGCGGGACTTGGCCTCTTCCAGGTCGTGGCCGGCGGCCATGACCTCGTTGATTGCCTCCTGCCGTCGCTCCTCGAGCGCCTGAATCTCCGACGCGCGCTGGATCTCCAGGTCCTGAATGGCGGCCGCCAGTTCCTCGCCTCGAGCGTTGACTTCGTGCTCGATCTCGGCGATGCGCTCGGCCTCATCCGACCGTGCTTTGTCGATGGCTCGTTGACGCTCGTCCTCGTGCACGCGCGTCACGATGTAGAGCGCGAAGTACAGGATTCGCTCCAGGTTGCGGGGCGACACGTCGAGCAGAAGACCGAGCCGGCTGGGCGTGCCCTTGAAGTACCAGATGTGGCTTACCGGGGATGCGAGCTCGATGTGACCCATGCGCTCGCGTCGCACCTTCTCCCGCGCCACCTCGACGCCGCATTTGTCACAGATGATTCCCTTGTAGCGGACACGCTTGTACTTTCCGCAGTAGCATTCCCAGTCCTTGGTCGGTCCGAAGATGCGCTCGCAGAAGAGTCCATCCTTCTCCGGTTTGAGCGTTCGGTAGTTGATCGTCTCCGGCTTGATGACCTCGCCGTACGACCAACCGCGAATCTGCTCCGGCGACGCCAGACTGATTCGGATTGCATTAAAGTCGTTTACTTCTAACAATGTTTCCTCCGAGGAGAGCGTTGAGCGGGGGCTCCGAGCCTTGACCAGCGGCATCGCGCCGCGGCGTCGTTCAGTGCCCCACGCTCTCTACTCGTCGCTCACTAGTCGCCCTTTTCGAACCCTGTGATGTTGACGTCGAGGCTTGGGATCTGATCCAGACCCGCTTCGTCGGCGAAGTGCACTTCCTCCTCGTCCTCGTTGAGGACTTCGACCGACAATGCCAGACTCTGCAGCTCCTTGACCAGCACCTTGAACGACTCAGGCACGCCCGGCTCGAGTATGCTCTCGCCCTTGACAATGGCCTCATACGTCTTGACACGGCCGATCACGTCGTCTGACTTGACGGTCAGCAGCTCCTGCAGAATGTGCGCTGCACCGTACGCTTCGAGCGCCCAAACCTCCATCTCGCCGAAGCGCTGGCCGCCGAACTGCGCCTTTCCGCCCAGCGGCTGCTGCGTGACGAGCGAGTACGGGCCGGTGGAGCGCGCGTGAATCTTGTCTTCGACCAGATGCGCCAGCTTCAGCATGTAGATCTGGCCGACGGTAACCTCCTGGTCGAATCGCTCACCGGTGCGCCCGTCGAAGAGCTCCATCTTGCCGTGGCCGGGAAGCTTGGCCTGCTGCAGCTCGTCGACGATCTGATCCTCAGTCGCACCGTTGAAAACCGGCGTGGCCACCTTATAGCCAAGTGCCGCAGCAGCCCACCCGAGGTGTGTCTCGAGCACCTGGCCGATGTTCATACGTGACGGCACGCCAAGCGGATTGAGGATCATGTCGACCGGTGTGCCGTCCGGCAGGTACGGCATGTCCTCCTGAGGCACGATCTTCGAGATGACGCCCTTATTGCCGTGGCGTCCCGCGATCTTGTCGCCCTCCGAGATCTTGCGCTTCTGCGCGATGCTGACGCGCACCAGTTGGTTGACGCCCGGTGGCAGCTCGTCGCCAGTGAGGCGGCTGAAAACCTTGACGTCCACGACCTTTCCACGCTCGCCCTGCGGAACACGCAGCGAGGTATCCTTCACCTCACGGGCCTTCTCGCCGAAGATCGCGCGAAGCAGCCGCTCTTCAGCGGTCAGCTCGGTCTCGCCCTTGGGCGTGATCTTGCCGACCAGAATGTCACCTGGTTCCACTTCGGCGCCGAGATACACGATGCCCCGCTCGTCCAGATTCTTGAGACCTTCTTCTCCCACGTTCGGTATGTCGCGAGTGATCTCCTCGGGTCCGAGCTTGGTATCTCGGGCGTCCACCTCGTGCTTCTCCATGTGGATCGAGGTGAACTTGTCCTCCATGACGAGGCGCTCGCTGATGAGGATGGCATCTTCGTAGTTGCCGCCCTCCCAGAGCATGAACGCGACCAGTACGTTCTGGCCCAGGGCCAGCTCTCCGCAATCGGTAGACGAGCTGTCCGCGAGGACGTCCCCGGCCCCAACACGCTGGCCCTTGCTGACGATGGGACGCTGGTTAATGGTTGTTCCCTGGTTGGATCGAACGAATTTGCGCAGCGGATAGACGTGCGGCGTGCCGTGATCGCCGTCTTCGGTCACGACGATCTGCCGCCCCGTCACGCTGGTCACGATGCCCTCCGAGTCGGAAAGCACCAGCTGTCCGGAATCGTAGGCGGCTCGCCGCTCGGTGCCGGTGCCGACGTACGGCGACTCGGGACGAAGCAGCGGAACTGCCTGCCGTTGCATATTCGAGCCCATGAGGGCGCGGTTGGCGTCGTCGTGCTCGAGGAACGGAATGAGCGCGGTCGCGACGCTCACCAGCTGGCGAGGGGAAACGTCCATGTAGCTCACGCGCTGCGGCGGCTCGAGCTCGAACCCTTCGCCGTACCGCACCGAAACGCGCTCCTCGGCGAACTCATCGTACTCGGTGAGTCGCGCATTGGCCTGGGCCACTGCGAAGTCTTCCTCCTCGTCAGCCGTCAGGTAGACGATGTCGGTCGACGCGAAAGGCCGGATAGCTACCGACTGGATGCCGGCGTCGCGAATACGCTGCGCCGTCTGCCCGTCGATTCTGGTTCCGGCATCGGCGATCACGTTACCGTCGGCACCCATCACCGGCTCGCGCACGGCTCGGCCGACGAGGTGCTCGGAGCTCACCGGTATAACGTTGTACACGCGGCGGTACGGCGTCTCGATGAAGCCATATGCGTTGGTTCGCGCATAGGTGGCGAGCGAGCCGATCAGACCGATGTTCGGGCCTTCAGGGGTCTCGATTGGGCAGATGCGCCCATAGTGGGAGTGATGCACGTCGCGGACATCGAAGCCGGCCCGCTCGCGAGACAGACCGCCCGGGCCAAGCGCGCTCAATCGCCGTTTATGCGTCAGCTCGGTCAGAGGATTGGTCTGATCCATGAACTGTGAGAGCTGGCTACCGCCGAAGAACTCCTTCATAGCCGCCACGGCCGGCCGGATGTTGATCAGAGCGTTGGGCTTTGCCGCCTCTACGTCCTGAATCGTCATCCGCTCTTTGACCACGCGCTCCATGCGAAGCAGACCGATGCGGAATTGGTTCTGCAGCAGCTCGCCGACCGCTCGCACGCGTCGGTTTCCAAGGTGATCGATGTCGTCGCGCTTGCCGTGGCCGTTGTTCGCCCGGATCATCTCGCGGACGATGCGCCCAAGGTCTTCCCGGGTAAGGATCTGAGGACCGTTCGGGTCGCGATCGCCCAGGCGCTTGTTCAACTTGTAACGGCCCACGCGGTTGAGGCTGTAGCGGCGGTCATTGAAGAACAGCGAATTGATCAAGCTCCGCGCGTTTTCAAGGGTCGGAGGATCGCCCGGCCGGAGCTTCTTGTACATCTCTACCAGGCCCTCGTCCTGCGAGTGCGTGGGATCGCGGTCGAGCGTCGACTGCAGGTACTGGTGGTCGGGACCGGTGTCGACTTCGTCGAGCAACTCGTGCAGCTGCTCGTCGGTGCCATAGCCCACCGCGCGGAGCAGGGTGGTGACCGGAATCTTCCGCTTGCGGTCGACCTTTACCGTGAGGACGTCTCGGGAGCTCGTTTCAAACTCGAGCCAGGCGCCACGGTTCGGGATGAGCTTGGCGCCCCAGAGCTGCCGCCCGGTAGCTGGGTCCTCGTCCGCCGTGAAGTACACGCCGGGCGAGCGGACCAGCTGGCTCACCACGACACGCTCCGCGCCATTGATGATGAAGGTGCCCTGATCCGTCATCAGCGGGAAATCTCCCATGAAGACTTCCTGCTCTGTGATTTCGCCGAGTGGCTCGCCTTCCGCCGTCACCTTCTTGACGAGCCTTGCCTTAACTGTCAGCGGGGCGGAGTACGTCATGTCGCGCAATCGGCAGTCGGCCTCGCTGTACTTGGGACGGCCAAAGGGCTCGTCCGGGACGATAAACTCCAGCGACATCTTGCCCGCGAAGTCAGTAATCGGTGATATTTCGTCGAACAGCTCCCTGATGCCCTCCTGCTGGAACCAGCGGAACGAATCCAGCTGCATTTGGATTAGATTGGGCAGCGGGAGGACTTCACTGAACCGGGCAAACGAGACGCGCTGGTCTCCAGAGACTTCTACAGCCATTCAGACTCCTTGAACCGAGTAGGGGAAGATGAGGGGTGGGCGAAAATGGGTATAGGCACTTGCTGGGCAGCAAGTGCCGTTCTGTGCCGCGAACCTTTAATGTGGCACAAACGCGCTAATGCGTCAAGTAACTCCGTGACGGGAAGACGCGCGGCAAGGCAAAGCCGCGATGCAGTGCAGACGGGTGGACACTCGTCATTATGGTAACTGATTCCCTGTCTCCATTTCAAACAAAAGCGTTATCCCGACGCCTGCAGGAGCGGGCCGCCCGCATTCAGAGCTGGCTCTGCGTCGGCCTGGACCCAGATCCAGACCAAATGCCCGCTGACATCCCGAGGTCAGCTGCAGGGCTCGTAGAATTCTGCGAGCGAATTGTGGTGGCGACGAGCCCGCACGCTGTGTGTTTCAAGATCAATTTCGGCTTCTTCGAGTCATTCGGCGTTGCCGGGTGGCAGGCGCTCGCCGAAACACGGCAGCTCATCCCCCCGGCGATTCCGGTGATTGCCGATGCAAAGCGTGGCGACATCGCCAACACCGCGCGCGGCTACGCGCGCGGTATCTTCGAGGAGCTGGGCTTCGATGCCGTGACCATCAGCCCGTATCTGGGGTGGGATAGCATCGAGCCGTTCCTTGGCTACCGCGGGCGCTGTGTTCTCGTGCTGACGCGCACCTCCAATCCCGGCGCAGCCGACCTGCAGGAACTGCGACTTCAAGGCGAGCAGCTCTACCTTCACGTGGCGCGCCGATCGCTTCAGCTTCGGGGTGAGGCGGAGGTGGGCCTCGTCGTCGGCGCGACCGCACCGGAAGCCGTGCGCGCCGTCAGGCGGCTCAGCCAGGACGCCCTGCTCCTGATCCCGGGCGTGGGCGCTCAGGGCGCCACCATCGAAGTGGCGATGGCCGCCGGCGCAAGCGCCGCCGGACTGAATGCTCTGATCAACGTGTCCCGCGACATCCTGTATGCAGCGAACGGGACGGAATTCGCGGCGGCCGCGGCCGGGGCCGCCGCCCGGCTGGCGGCTGAGACGTGGAACGCGATCGCACCAGCATCGTAGATTTTCGCGTCGGCGACGCGGTTCAGCTTCGCAAACCCCATCCGTGCGGCGGCTATCTGTGGACGGTCGTGCGCCTGGGCGCCGACATCGGCCTCACCTGCGACAGGTGCGGGCGCCGCGTCCTTCTTCCACGGCGAACCCTCGAGCGGAGGCTCAAGCGATTCCTGTCGCGGGGGCCGGCTCCCGACACGCCGGCAGAGCCGCCCGGCAGGTCCGAAGGCGAAGAGGAAGGCGAGGGCGGTCCCTAAGCGACGGTCTCGATCAGCCAGCGGCTCGGTGCCTGGCGCATCAAGTCAAACTTCTTGCCGGTCGAGAGCTCGAGGCAGCGGATACCGTAGGCGACGTCCTCGGTCTGACGGGTATCGAGCCACTCCTCACCTGGGAACAGCCTCTCCACCACGGACTCGCATAGGCCGTCGGTCTCCATATAGTGCCGCACCAGCTCGCCCTTGGTCTTGATCGACGAGAGCTCGTCCTTCACCGCCATAATCACCAGGGCGTACTTGGCCTTGCGGGCGCGGTCCGCGTAGTAGATGTACCACTCCAGCGCCGACTTCCAGATGTCCCGCACTCTTCCCTCCTTGGCAGATGTGCCTGACGTATGCGCGCAGAAGGCCAGCAATTTTCGTGCCATGCTTCCCGGCGGGCAGAGGAAGCTACCGAAGGTTGAGAGCGCGCGTCTTTGGCGCGCAGCTACGCCAGGTGGCGCTTCATAATGTGGTAGTTCTCGAGCGCCTTCCCGGTCCCCACCGCGACGCAATACAGCGGAAACTCCGCGACGTGACAGGGAACCTCCGTCACCTTGGTCAGCAGCTGGTCGATATTGCGCAGCAGCGACCCGCCGCCCGTCATGACCATCCCCCGATCCATGATGTCCGAGGCAAGCTCGGGGGGCGTCTCCTCCAGAACGGCGCGCACAGCGTCCACCACAGACGCCAACGGGTCTGCGATTGCCTCGACGATCTCATTGGTGCTGATCGGGATCGACTTGGGCAATCCGGTGACCTGGTCGCGGCCGCGCACTTCCATGCTCAGCTCCTGTTCGAGCGGGAGCGCGCTGCCGACCTGGATCTTGACCTCCTCAGCGGTGGCATCTCCGATCATCAGGCCGTAGCGGCGCCGGATGTGATTGGCAATCACCTCGTCGATCTTCATGCCGCCGACTCTTACCGTGCGATTGATCACGATGTCGTTGAGGCTGATCACCGCGACCTCGGTCGTGCCGCCGCCGATGTCCACGATCATGTTGCCGGTGGGACCGGAAATTGGAACGTTCGCCCCGATTGCCGCGGCAATGGGTTCTTCAATAAGGAAGGCGCGCTTCGCGCCGGCCTGCACCGCCGCGTCGTGTACAGCGCGCTTCTCGACGCTCGTGATGCCGGCCGGGATGCAGATCATTACCTCGGGCCGAAAGATCGACGCCGCGCCGGTGACCCGCCGAATAAAGTAGCGCAGCATGCCTTCCGTCCGGACGTAGTCGGCTATGACCCCGTCCCGCATAGGCCGCACGACGGTAATGCTGGCCGGCGCCTTACCGAGCATCTGGCGCGCCTCATCGCCGACCGCGACGATCTTGTTGTCTTCGGTGACTGCAACCACCGATGGCTCGTTCAAGACGATGCCGCGGCCCCGGACGTAAACGAGAACGTTTGCCGTCCCGAGGTCGATTCCGATTTGTTTCGCCAGCTCTAGCCCTCCGTCGTCGGGCCGGGACGCTCGCGATGTCGACGGCGTTCCGCAACACGGAGGCGCAAGAGCGCCCGCTGGAGGGAGGCGGCGGCCGCCGCCTCGAGCTCGGTGCCACGATGTTCGGCCAGCGCCTGCTCGGCCCGTTGTCGTGCCTCTTCAGCTCGCTCCCGATCGATCTCCTCGGAGCGCTCGGCCACGTCGGCGAGCACCACGACCTTGTCGGGGCGCACCTCGAGGAAGCCGCCCGACACAGCAAGGTGGAGCTGCTCGCCGTCTGCGCGATACTCCAGCTCGCCGGTCGCCAGCGGAGTGATGAGCGGCTCGTGGCCGTGCAGCACACCGAGATCTCCATCTGCGCCCCGCGCCACCACGATGTCGACGTCGTCCTCGAGCACCACGCGCTCGGGTGTCACAACCTGCAGCCGAATCGTCGCCATCGTCAGCGGCCCGAGGCCTGCGCCTCCTGGTCCGCCTTCTCGCGCACCTGCTCGATCGTTCCGACGTAGAGGAACGCCGATTCCGGCAGGTCGTCGCATTTGCCGTCGAGGATGTCTTTGAAGCCGCGCACCGTGTCGGCCACGCGCACGTACTGACCGGGGATACCGATGAAGCGCTCGCCGACGAAGAACGGCTGCGACAGGAAACGTTCGATCTTGCGGGCTCGCGCAACGGTGAGCTTGTCTTCGTCCGAGAGCTCGTCGATTCCCAGAATCGCGATAATGTCCTGCAGCTCGCGGTAGCGCTGCAGCACGCGTTGCACGCCGCGGGCCACCTCGTAGTGCTCCTCGCCCACGACCCGCGGGTCGAGCAGGGTCGAGGTGGATGCTAGCGGATCGATGGCAGGGTAAATGCCCTTTTCGACGATCGACCGTTCCAGTGCGATGGTCGAATCGAGGTGGGCGAACACGGTGGCCGGCGCCGGGTCGGTGTAATCGTCCGCCGGCACGTAGACCGCCTGGAACGACGTCACGGAGCCCTTGGTCGTGCTCGTGATCCGCTCTTCCAGCTCGCCCATGTCGGTGCCGAGCGTCGGTTGGTATCCCACGGCGGACGGCATCCGGCCCAGCAACACCGACACTTCCGATGCCGCCTGAGCGAATCGGAAGATGTTGTCGATGAACAGCAGAACGTCGCGACCTTCCGCGTCCCGAAAATACTCGGCCATGGTGAGTCCCGTCAGGCCGACCCGCATGCGGGCTCCCGGCGGCTCGTTCATCTGGCCAAATACAAATGCGGTCTTGTCGATGACGCCCGACTCTTGCATGGCGAGCCACAGATCATTGCCCTCGCGCGTGCGCTCGCCCACGCCGGCAAAGACGGAGAAGCCGCCGTGCTCGGCCGCGATGTTTCGAATGAGCTCTTGAATGATGACCGTCTTGCCCGTGCCGGCTCCCCCGAACACGCCGACCTTGCCGCCGCGCGCGAAGGGAGCGATGAGGTCGATGACCTTGATGCCCGTCTCCAGGATCTGCGGCGTCGTAACCAGCTCCTCGAAGGAGGGAGGATCGCGGTGGATCGGCAGCCGCTGTTGCGCGTCGACGGGGCCGGCGTTATCCACCGGCTGGCCAATAACGTTGAAGAGTCGCCCCAGCGTTGCCGCGCCCACCGGCGCAGTTATCGGGCTGCCCGTGTTCCGGACAGCCATGCCGCGGGACAGCCCCTCGGTCGGGGCCATCGAGACGGTGCGAACCCAGTTGTTGCCAAGCGATTGCTCTACCTCGAGCACGATCGGTTGCTCCTCGGTCTGCCCGCTGGGGTTCACCACCTCGAGCGCCGTGTAGATGTCCGGAGTCTCGTTCTCGGGAAACTCGACATCGACAACCGGACCAATAATCTGGACGATCCGTCCGCTGCCGCGATTGGTTTGTTCTTCCTGTGTCAGCTTTTCCGGCGCTTGCGCCATGAATTCCTCCGCAAAGAATGGGATCAGCCGGTGCGGATCGCCTCGGCGGCGCCGCTAATCTCGGCGATTTCCTTGGTGATTTCCGCCTGACGGGCCTTGTTGGCCAGAAGCGTCAGGTCCTTGATGAGCTCATTTGCGTTGTCGGTGGCATTACTCATTGCGATCATGCGGGCGCTATGCTCGCTCGCGATCGACTCCAGCAAGGCATGGTAGATCGTGAACTCGATGAATCGCGGCAGCAGTTGCGAGAGTACCAGCCCGGGATTATCAGGCTCATAGTTCCACGGCGCGGTGCCCGCCGGCTGCTCTTCAGCTTCCGGCGGAGTGACCGGCAGGAGCTGAACCGTGCGGGGCCGCTGACGAAGCGTGCTGATGAACTCCGTGTAGACGAGATACACCGCGTCGGCGCGGCCCGACTCGAAGTCGTCCAGGATCTCGCGAGCGATCGGACCGACCTGCGTGATCGTGGGATGATCACCCATCCCGATGAACTCGCCGGTCAGCTTCGTGCGCGTTCGGAGCGCGAAATCTCGTCCTTTGCGGCCCACGGCCACGATGCTTGCGGGAGCTCCCACCGACTGCAGCAGCCGCGACGTCTCTCGATTGATATTGGTCACAAGCGCCCCGGCCAGACCCCGATCCGGCGTAATGGTGACGATGTCCACGGCCCGGATCTCCCGTCGCGCCAGAAGTGGATGCTCTCCCGCGCCGGGCCGGGCCCCGATATCTGCCACGATCGCCGCGATGTGCTCGGCGTACGGCCGGGCAGATGCCACTCTCGACTGGGCGCGTCTCATCCTCGACGCAGCCACCATTTGCATCGCCTTGGTGATCTGGGCCGTATTCTTGATGCTGCGGATGCGGCGCCTGATCTCGCGTCGAGATGCCACACTGTCTCCTGACTGGGTGATTGCGGCTGGTCAGCCGCCTACGAACGTGCGCCTGCGGGCGCCGGCGCCTCGGCAAACTCCGAGCTTCGCTTGAATTCGTCGATGGCTCCAGTGAGCGCCTGCTCCGTTTCGGGGGACAATCGCCGGTCAGCAGCGATCCTCTCGATCAGGTCGGCCTGACTGGCCGCCATGTACTGGTGAAGTGCCGACTCGAACTCCCGAATGCGAGGAATCGGGATGTCGTCGAGGAGCCCCTTCCCCAGGGCATAGAGGATCATGACCTCCTGCGGCATGCTCAGCGGTTGGTTTTCCTGCTGCTTCAGCACCTCGGTGGCGCGCTGGCCCCGTTCGAGGCGGGATCGCGTTGCAGGATCCAGATCCGACCCGAACTGGGCGAAAGCCGCGAGCTCGCGATACTGCGCGAGGTCGGTTCGCAGGCCCTTGGAGACCTGACTCATTGCCTTGGTCTGAGCATCACCGCCAACTCGTGAGACGGAGAGACCGACATTGATCGCGGGACGGATGCCGGCGTAGAAGAGGTCCGATTCCAGATAGATCTGGCCATCGGTGATGGAGATCACGTTGGTGGGAATGTACGCCGATACGTCACCGGCCTGAGTCTCGATGATGGGGAGGGCGGTCAGGGATCCCCCGCCATTCTCGTCGCTCATTCGGGCGGCGCGCTCCAGCAGTCGCGAGTGCAGGTAGAACACGTCTCCGGGATACGCTTCGCGACCTGGCGGCCGGCGCAACAGCAGTGACAGCTGGCGGTAGGCCCATGCATGTTTGGACAGGTCGTCATAGATCACCAGGACGTCCTTCCCCTGCTGCATCCAGTACTCACCCATCGCGCACCCGGCGTACGGCGCGATCCACTGCAGAGCGGCGGACTGGAAGGCCGAGGCGCTCACGATGGTCGTCCACTCCATCGCACCGTGGCTTTCGAGCGTCGCGGCAACAGACGCCACCTTCGCTTCCTTCTGGCCGATGGCGACGTAGATGCAGAGGAGGTTTTGCCCCTTTTGATTGATGATCGTATCGATGCAGATGGCGGTCTTGCCGGTCTGACGATCCCCGAGAATGAGCTCGCGCTGGCCGCGTCCAACCGGGATCATCGCGTCAATCGCCTTGATGCCCGTTTGCACCGGCGTATCGACCGGGGCGCGCACGACCACGCCCGGGGCGAGCCGCTCGATTGGCCCGGTCTGGGCCGTCATCAGATTTCCCTTACCGTCAATCGGCCGCCCAAGCGGATCGACTATGCGGCCCAGGAGCTTGTCACCGACCGGAACGCGGACAATTTCGCCGGTCGTCCGGACTTCGACGCCTTCGGTGATGTCCTCGTAGGGACCGAGTACCACGACGCCCACGGTGTCCTCTGCAAGGTTCGAGGCAATGCCCATGACGGGCTGACCTGTGTTGGCGTCCGTGACTCCAACGAACTCCACCAGCTCGTTGGCCAGCGCGCCCTGCAAACCGTACACGTGAGCGATACCGTCGCCCACGTCGATCACGTTACCGACGTTGGTCGCGCTCCCCGCAGAATCAAAGTTCTTGATACTGTCTCGAATGATCTGTTCGATTTGATCGGCACCTACGGCCATCCAATGCTCCTCGCAGTCCGTGACATTATGTCAAATATTGAAAACTACACGGCCAGGTCGTGACGCAGGCGGTCCAGTCGCCCCGCCACACTCGCGTCGACCAGCCGGTCCCCGATGCGCACGACGATTCCGCCCAGGATCGACGGGTCGACGTGCGCGTGTACCTCGACCGTCATGCCCGTTGCCTCTCCCAGTCGTCGCGCGATTTCCTCGATCTCGCGTTCATCGACCGGGCGTGCCACTGTTACCTGCGCTTCCGTGACGCCGCGCGCGGTGCGATCGAGATTCTCCATCTCGGCAACGATCTGCGGCAGAAGCTGTAATCGGTCTCGTAGCGCGAGAATACGCAGCAGATTGAGTACATGCGGCTGGAAGCTTCCGAAAAGCTCACCCACGGTACGCAGCTTCTCATCGTGTGAGATGACAGGATCGCGGAAGTAGCGGGTTACCGATGACCGTTCCAGAGTGCCGGCTGCCTCCCGCAGCTCCGAGAGCCAGCTCTCGACATTGCCGTCCTGCCGTGCCACGTCGAAGGCAGCCTCGGCGTATCGTTTCGCGGTGGTCGACGGCCTCATCGAACGTCCTTCAGGTCGGACAGCGAGACGTCGATGAGATGCCGATCCGAGGCCGGCTCGAGGAAATTCCCAACAACCTGGCCGGCGGCGTCTACCACGATATCAGCCGCGCGCCGCCGCAGAGCCGCTTCTGCCTGCCTGCGCTCGAATTCGATCTCATTTCTTGCCTGGCCGACGATGCGTCGATACTCCTCCTCGGCGCGCTGGTGCATCTCAGTGGCGATCGCCTCGCTCGCGGTGCGGGCACGCTCGACCATCGTCCTGGTCTCTTCGCGAGCATCGGCTACCTGCCGCGCGGCTTCTTCCCGGATTCGAGCCGCCTCCTGGCGGCTGCGTTCGGCTGCCTCGAGCTGAATCCGGATCGACTCTTCGCGGCTGTCGAGCGCCGCGTTCATGCTCTCTGTTATGGTCCTGCCGTGCAGAAACCCGGGCCTCCAGCGCAACGCGAGGATGACGAGAATCGCCACGGCAACTACCTGGGCCGCCCACCACAGAAAGTACTGGCCGGCGAGGACCGTGCCAACGGGCAAGAGCATCACGCCAACCCCTCTCTGCCGACGATCGATGCTGCCAGCTCCCGCACCTGCGGACGGTCGTACGACTGACCGCTGACGGCGCTGGCCGCCTCCAGCGCGATATCGACAATTTTTCGCGACAGCTGCTCCGCGGAGCGGGCACGCTCGGCCCGAATTTCCTCCTGGGCGGCGCCGACCAGCCGGCGGAACTCTGCCGTTGCCTGCGCGACAAGCTCGTCCCGCTGCCGGCCGCCCTCTGCAGTGGCGGCGTCGACCAGCTCCTGAGCTGCCCGCCGGCCCTCCGCCAGTATCCGCATCACTTCCTGTCTCGCTTGCTCGGCCTCGTCACGACCCTCCGTGGAGGATTGAAGGCCCTCCTGGATGGCACGGTCTCTCTCTTGCCAGGCACGGCGAATGGGGCCGAAGACGAACGTCTCCATGACGTACACCATGACCAGGAAGATAAGCAGCTCGACCACGAGGGTCGGGATGCTAATGCTGACAGGGCCGAGCATGGGATCCTATGGCTTGGTGAAGAGCACGACGAGGCCGAAGACCAGCGCGATGACCGCGTAGGCTTCAATCAGGCCGACGCCGATGAACATCCAGGTCGTCAGCAGGCCGCGCGCCTCGGGCTGTCGGGCCAGACCGGCCACCAGCTGCGAGGTTACGAGCCCGTCGCCGATGCCGGCGCCGATTGCTCCGCCGCCGATCATGACGCCCGCGCCGATGTAGGCGCCCATGGCGGTGGTCGGATTGGCCGCGGCGACAAGATTGAGCAGTTCGTTCACACCTGTCCTCCTAGTGGTCGTGTGCCGGCTCACTCGCGATGGCCATATAGGCCACAGTGAGGACCGTAAAAATGAATGCCTGTATGGTTCCGACAAAGATTCCATACGCCACGAAGATGGCGTTCCAGATCGCAGTAATCCCGAAGCCGACCGATGGTCCAGCCAGGTACGCCCAGACGACGAGAAGAACTTCGCCGGCAATGATGTTGCCGAAGAGACGAAAGGCCAGGGTCAGCGGCCTGGACAATTCGTTGACGATGCCGAGGAGCACCGATAGCGGATTCAGCACCACGCCCTTAACGACGCTGCTGGTCCAGTAGTGGCCCTTGTACGCATTCAACCCGCTGGTTCGGATGTACCGTGCATGTAGCAGGATAAAGACCAGGAGCGCCAGAGCAAAGGTGCAGTTTACATCGGCGGTGGGCGAGTGCAAGTACGTTGGGACCGGCAGCAATCCGATGAGGTTGGAGACCCATATGAAGAAGAACAGGGTCAGGGCAATCGATGCGATTGTGCCCGGGTCCCGCCCCAGGTTGTCCTCGATGATGTTGTCGAGGAATTGCATGACTGCCTCGACGGCGTTCTGCACCCGAGATGGTGCGCCGGCAGTCACATGGCTGCGGATGTACAGGCCAAGGGCCAGGAGAACGCCGCAGACCAGAAGGGTGAGCAGCACTGTATCCAGGTGGAGGTTCATCAGGCTGTTGGGGTCGCCAAGAATTTTGTGCTCGCCGATCGGCAAAGTTGCGGCGATGATGCCCACGGCCATTACGACGTCGCCCCCGCTTCGGCCCCACTCTCGCTGCGGGCCTGCGTCATGTAGTAGACGGCGAGTATGACGATCTGACCCACGCCAAAACTGATCGCGCATGCGACCGCCATCGGCAGCGAGATCTTTACCAGTACGATGGTTGCCGCAGCGATGACAGCCATGGTGATCAGCAGTCCGGTCTGCATGACCAGGAGGGCCCCGGCCATGTTGCCGGTTCCCGCGGCAGCATCAACCCGCTTCGACAGGACTACACCGTTCGTGTAAGCGAGCACGCCTCCGACGGCGACGCCGATACCTGTCCAGCGCATGCCCGCGCCGAACATCACCAGTCCGATGGCCATGCCGACACCTGGAACCCAGCCGCTGACCCGGCGGCGCGCCGAGCGGCGCGCGCCCGTAATCGTCACTCTCCCAACTCTCCCATGGCGACCCTGTAGACGGCGTAGAAGCTCACGACGAAGCCGAGAACGACCCCAACGATCAGGAACACGGGTGACGTGTGAACGACGCGATCGAGAAGCCAGCCGATGACGAGGCCACCCAGGATACAGAGCGCCACGTACCCGCCGATCGTTCCAACCAGTCCAACGCCGCCTTTGCGGCAGCGTTCTGGCTTCACTGACGTTGGGGGTGACAAACGGCGCCCCTCTCCGACGACAATCTAGCATGGGCTCAAAAAGTTCGACAAACCAGAGAGCACCCGCCGGTGCTCTCAGCGACGCCGATGTAGCAGGTTTTCACGCTTGAGCGCCGAGATTCTACCAGCGGCGGTCTTCGTGGTGGCGGCCGCATTCAGTGCGATCCTGGCGAACCAGTACCGGACCCGGCGTCGGCCGTACCAGCTGGTCTGGTGCTTCTCGCTCGCCCTCGGAGCAGTCGCGGCGCTCGCATTCGTCGTCTTCCTCGCCGCCGACCGCAACCTGCTCGCCTTTCGACTCTACTACGCCTGCGGAGCTCTGTTGATGGCGGCGTATCTGGGTCTCGGCTCAGTCTATCTGCACGCGCCACGTCGAGTGGCGGGAGCGACCGCCCTGTCCGTGATGGCACTCAGCGTCGTGGGCCTGATTCTGCTTTTCACCACGCCGGTACCCGCTGCGCCGCTGCACGCGTCAAACGTCGAGGCGGGAACTCGCCTCGTCTCGGGCGCGGTGGTCGCCTTCATCGCGATCCTGAACGCCTTCGGAGCGATTGCAGTCATCGGCGGCGCACTCTACTCGGCGTGGCGGCTGATTCGCGGTCAGGGACCGCCCCGGCTGCTTGTGGCCAATGTCCTGATCGCGGGTGGTACGATACTGGCCTCGCTGGCCGGTACGCTGGCGCGAGTGACATCCAGCGGCGCGGCGTTCTGGGGGCTGTTGGCGGCCGGTTTCATCGTGCTCTTTGCCGGATTCCTGTTTACCCTTCCGAGAAGAGTGCGAGCTCTGCCATAAACGTTTGGTACCGGGGGCCGTGGATAGAGCGGCGCCCCGGGGGACGGGGCGCCGAGGGAGCGAGAGGAGATCGGCCGCGACACCCAGCGGTGAGCATCCTCCCACCGTTTCCTCGGGCAGGTTCTGTGCCAGGAGTGTAAGGAGCCGACCGGCAGGCTCCAGCCCGCGATCGGTTCAGTGCTGAATCGTCTGAAGGTCCGCGACCAGAGCCCGGTTGCTCACACCGTCCCATCGGGTGTTCAGAATCCCGTTGTTGGCGGCACTATCGTTCGAATTGCTGCCGTTGAGAGCAAAGAACGACCACCCTACTTGAGGGTGGGCGGCCAGGAAACGGAGCAGGAAGTGGAACCACATCGCCTGGTTGTCGGGTTTCTGCACATCAACGCACTGCGGGTTGTTGGTACACGTACCGAACTCGCCGAGGAAGAGGGGAGCCGCGAAGCTGGCCGCCGCATTATCGACCACGAACGACCAGTGCCTGTGCCAGACGCTCGCGACGCTCGCGTACGTCATGTGTTTGAACCAGGGCATCTCCCATTTCCAGGGTCCCCAATCGTGAGCTTCGTAAACGAGCTGGTGCGGAACTTTGAAGACGACAGGATACCTTCTCGCCGGTGTGAGAATCCCGGACCAGAAATACGAATCCAGCCCTGCCGGCTGGCTCGAGTCCGGATACGTCTGGATGCCTTCCACGAACATCAGGAGGTGGGGATTGATGGCGAGGGCCGCGTTACCGCCGCGCTCGGCTGCAAGCCGCCAGTCGGTGCGAACATTGTCGGCGCCGCGGTACGGTCCCCAGGTGGCGCCCTGGGACAGGTACGCGTGAACGTTCCATGGGCCGGGGCCCTGGGTATGTGGCTCGTTTCGCAGGTCGAACCCGACCACCGTCGCGTTACCGCGGTACCGGCGGGCAAGGTTTTGCCAATCCGCGATCCAGGCAGACTCGGGATATTGCTTGGTGTACCAGAGAGCCTCGTCCAGGTTGTTCACCTCGAGCGGGCGGCCGGCACGCGAGCGTTGATCGTCCAGAATAATCTTCAGCCCGATGCGTCCCGCGTAGGCGATGATATCGTCCATCACCGTCATGGCGTGCTTCCCGCGCAGCTGCGGGTTGGCGTTCACGGCGCGAGCGACCACGGGGTTCGTCTCCACGAGCTCGTTGGAGAACGGCAGCCGAATCGTATTGAAGCCGAGTCGCTTCACCTCGTCCATGATGGCCGTGTACTTCTGGTAGTCCAGACCGGCGGGAACCCAGTAGGAGCTCTCCATGCCGTACCACGTCACTGCGGCGAGACGCACCGGCCGGTTGCTGGCGTCCAGGATTGTCGTACCCCGGGTGTGCCAGTAGCCGGCGCCCGGGGCCACGGTCTGCGCGGACGCCGGCCAGAAGGTGCCCGGGAGCTCGGTGCCCGACTTGAAGGCGGCAAGGCTGGAGAGTGCGACCAGAACGACCGCCACCAAGATCGCAACCCGTCCGGTCAAGTCACGTACCTCCGCGGAATGGATCTTTTCCTGAGAACGCGTACGGCTGCCGCCGTGTGACACGAACCAGAACGTAGGCAGCGTATCACGGCAAAACTCTGTTTCGCATGCCCAAAGCGCTGTGCTACACTCGTTGCAGTAAGTCAAGCAGTTGAGGCGCCGAGGCGCCTCTTCGTTGTGTTTGGAGAGATGGCAGTGGGAATGATTCTGGAGAGCATCCGCCAGCAGCAGCTCAAGGAGAGCGTTCCGGATATTCATACGGGGGACACCGTGCGCGTCCACGTGCGGGTCGTCGAGGGCAACCGGGAGCGGATCCAGGTGTTCGAGGGGACGGTCCTTCGGGTCACCCGAGGCGGGCCCGACAAAAACATCACCGTCAGGCGGATCGCACACGGCATCGGCGTCGAGCGGACGTTTCTGGTGCACTCCCCGCGGGTCGACAAGATCGAGGTAACCCGGCGGGGGGACGTACGGCGCGCGCGCCTCTACTACCTTCGCGATCGAGTGGGTAAGGCGACGCGGATCAAGGAGAAGCGGACCACCTAGCCGGGCGGCCACGGTCGCCGCCTAAGCCGCCCTGTCGCCCCGGCAACCCTGCGGCCACTCGCCCTTCGGCAGTACACTTGCGGCGTGGAACCCGGCGCGCCGTCACCTCCGCCTCTCGATCTGGAATATGCGCTCTACGCACAGGGATGTCGCACCATCGCCGGCGTCGACGAAGTGGGACGGGGCAGCCTGGCGGGGCCGCTCGTGGCAGCGGCGATTATCCTGCCGGTTGACGACCCGACCCTCACGCAGCGACTTGGCGCCGTCCGTGATTCGAAGCAGCTGTCGCCAGGGCAACGAACCGAGGCGTTCCGCACCATCCGCGAAGTTGCGGTAGCCATCGGAATCGGCTGGGCAGCACACCACGTCGTGGATCGGCGCGGCCTCACTGCCGCCAACCGCCAGGCCCTCGAGTCCGCTGTCCGGCGGCTCAGTCCTGCCCCGGAGGCGGTCTTGATCGATCATTTCACACTGGATGGCCTCGAGCTGCCGCAGGTGAGCATGCCGAAAGGTGAAGCTCGCTCGCTGAGTATCGCGGCGGCGTCCATCGTCGCAAAGGTGGTGCGCGACCGCTGGATGTGCCGATGCGATCGACGATTCCCTTCCTACGGCTTTGCCTCGCACAAGGGCTACGGAACTCGACTCCATATTGATCGCCTTCGCGCTTTCGGACCGAGTCCGCTGCACCGGCGGTCCTTTCAGCCGGTATCCGGCGTGCTGGAGTGATCCGCCGGGTCGGCGCATTCGGGGAGGCCTGGACATGCGGTTACCTGACCCGGCGTGGTTACAGAATCATTGAGCGCAATGTACGTCTCTCACGCGGCGAGATCGACATCGTGGCATCACAGGGAGACGCACTCGTGTTCGTCGAGGTGAAGACCCGGCGGTCCCGCGCCTTCGGCTCTCCGCAATCGTCGATCACGCACGCGAGGTACCGGCGGCTCGCAAATGCGGTCGAGGAGTACCTGTCGGCACGCGGGCTCGAGCCCGCGCGATACCGGATCGACGTGGTGGCTCTCGAGCTCGGTCCCTCGGGCGACGTCATCCACTGCGAGTTGATCGAGAACGCCGAGGACCCCGCCGGCTAACCACTCTAGTCCGCCCGCCAGTCCGGCAGTCCGCACTAGAATTACTCCACGCAAGTTGAAAGGAGGATCAATGGCCCGCGTACTCTGTGTGGGCGTTGGCCACGTGGGTCTGCCACTCTCCCTCAAGCTGTGGGCGGCGGGCCACGACGTCACCCCGGTCGATATCGACGAACGAAAGATACTCTCGCTGCGGCGGGGCGTCATGCCGTTCCGCGAAGACGGATGCGACCGCCTTCTGACGCGGGCCGGAGACGACGCTCGATTCGTGCCGCTCACCTACGACGACCCGCTCTTTCCTCATCGAGTCTCATGCGCCGAATATGTCGTGCTCACCCTGGGCACTCCGCTCGGTGGCGATTACACGTTTCGTTTCGACCAGTACTTTGACGTTCTCTCCCGAATTACACCACTTCTGGCGCGCGGCGTGACGCTCATCGTGAGAAGTACGGTAGCTCCACTCTTTACTCGCAATGTCGTCGCAGCTCGCATCGGGGCCGAACGCGATTGGGTGCCCGGGGTCGACTTCTTTCCCTCGTTCTGTCCGGAACGGCTCATGCAGGGCACCGCCCTCCAAGACATTGACGATCTTCCGGAGATCATCGGAGCCGACGACTCCCGCACGGCGGACCGCGCGGCCGGGCTCTTCATGTCGCTGGGAAGTCACAAATCGTGCCTGTACGTCTCGACGGTCGAGGCCGAGCTGGCAAAGCTCTTCCTGAACACGTTTCGCTACACGATGTTCGGGCTGGCGAACGAGTTCGCTCTGGCCGCGGAGCAATATGATGCGGACATGTTCGCCGTCCTCAATGCCGCCAACGCCGGATATCCTCGCGGAGGGATCCCCCGCCCGGGTCCCAGCCGCGGACCCTGCCTTGGCAAGGACACCGCGGCGCTCGCCTTCAGCAGTCCATCCAGTCTGATCGCGCACGCTGCCCTGAAAACGAATGAAAACGTGGTCCTGCATGTGGTGAACGACCTGCGCTCGGCACTGGGGAACTTCGCCCACAAACGCGTGACCGTTCTCGGCCTCGCCTTCAAGGCAGACACGGACGATATCCGGGACAATCTCACGGCCCCGCTTATAAACCTTCTCGACCGGGAAGGCGCGACTACGGCGGTGTACGATCCGCTGGTGCCGGGTTATGATGACCCGGCAGTTCTGAGGGGCAGTGACGCGGTGGTGCTGATGACAGCGCACTCCGATCTGCGTCGTTGGGACCAGGAGCTGCTGCTTCTTCACTGCGGTCAGAACCGTGAGTCGGTGTTTGTGTTCGACCTGTGGAACGTGTGGCCCTGGGCCGACTGGATATTTGGAAAGGGAAACAAAGGGCAAGATGAAGATCCTGGTGACCGGCGCGTGCGGCTCGCTGATGCGCGCGGTCGTGCCCCGGCTCATTGAGAACGGCCACGACGTACGCGGCGTAGACAATTACATGCGGTATGGGCGCGAGGCGCCCCCAGCCGGTATCGAGTTCGTCGAAGGGGATCTGACCGATCCGTCTACGGTCAGCCGCGTCATGGCGGGCGTCGACGGTGTCATCCAGGCCGCCGCCCAGATATACGGAGTCGCCGGCTTTCATCGTTTCCCGGCGGACATACTCCAACGTGACACGATGCTCCACGGTCTGGTTCTTCGCGAAGCAGTGAGCCGTGAGATCGAGCGGGTCGTCTACATCTCGTCCTCAATGGTGTACGAGCGGCAGGCCGACATTGCGTGCGAGCAGGACGTGCCGAACATGCTTGTCCCGCTGACCGACTATGGCCTCTCCAAGCTCGTCGGGGAACGCCTATCCCGGGCGTTTCAGGAACAGTTCGAGCTCGGCTACACGATCTGGCGGCCTTTTAACATCATCGGGCTGCATGAGCGGGCCGAGGGCTACGACCCTGGCGTGTGCCATGTGTTCGCCGACTTCATCCAGAGAATCGTTCACGAAGACCAGAATCCCATGCTCATTTTCGGGAACGGACGGCAGGTGCGGTGCTTTACCTGGATCGAGGACGTTGCCGCGGCGATCGCGGACTATTCGTTCTCGGCCAGAACACTCAACAACGATTTCAATCTCGGGAACCCGGAGCCGGTGACAATGGCGGATCTGGCGCACCGCATCTACGCGCTCTACCACGAGCTCCTTGGCCGGCCGCCGGCCAGGCCGCTGGAGCTGAACCACGTCGACGCATTTAAAGACGATGTGCAGGTACGGATTCCGGACGTGCGCAAGGCGGCTGAGCTGCTCGGCTGGCAGGCGAAGGTACGGCTGGACCAGATGCTTCGACGCTGTCTCAGCGCGGAGCTGACCCAGCCGGCGAGCACCGGCTAACGCCTCCGGTGAGGCGTGAGCCTCTTTCCGGCCTAGCAGACCGGGGAGCGCTCGTCTGCGCCATCGCCGTTGGTGCGTTGCTGCGCTTTGCGTACCTTCCCAACCGGGGACTGATCTACTGGGACGAAGCAAAGTTCGGCCTCGAGGGCCAGAGGATGCTCGCCGGCCTGCAGAGCCTGTCCGGCGAGCCGGTCTCGATGCTGACGGGCAAGTCGGTGGGCACAGCCAAGCCGGGGCACGCCTTGCTGGTGGGAGTGTCGTACGCGATCTTCGGAGTCCACGACTATGCTCCCCTGCTGATGAATGCCACCTTCAGCCTGGGAGCAATCGTCCTGATCTACCTGATTGGCGCTCGGCTGTTTGGACCGCTGGTTGGCGCGCTATCCGCGCTGCTGCTTGCCGCGTCCGAGTACGACGTCATCTATGCGCGGTCGGCGCTCTCGGAGAGCGACGCGAATACCCTGTTTCTCGCGGCCGTGCTGTGCTGGCTGGTAAGTGAGAGGCGAAACCAGCGCGTGGCCGCGATCGACCGTCAGCTCGCACCCGGGTGCTGGCGCTATCGCGCGGCGGCAGCCCTCCTTCTGGGGTCTGCCTTCACCGTCAACTACCGCCTCATCGTGTACGCGGCCATTCTCATCGTCCTCGACCTCGTGCCGCGCGTTATGTCGAGTCAGTGGCGCGATGTTCTGCGGACCGGCATGGTCTGGGCGGCGGGCGCCGCCACCCCGGTCCTGCTGTGGCAGGGGATCGACGTTGCCTCGCACACCGCCGGCGTAAATCTCTTCGGTGACGAGCTCCGTGGCGGCTGGCTGCCGTATGCGCGCCAGATCCTCTATCAGCTCCACCAGGGCAAGCAGAGCGTGATCCGCGTCAGCTTCGTCCCGTATCTCCAATGGTTCGTGGTTCGACAGGGGTGGCCGTATGCGGTGGCCACGGCGCTCTCGGTCCTGCTCGCAGCCCATCGCAGAACCTTTGCGTGGGTGACTGCCGCTGCGCTCGTCCTGGCGCCGTATGGCGTGTTCACCTTCGCTCCGTTTTACGTGCCCCGCAATCTCTCGCCATCCGTGCCCTTTACCGCATTGTTGATTGCCGCCGGTGTAGGCTGGGCAGCGGAGCGCAGTAGACGGGCCGGAATCCTGGCCGTTGGCATCACCCTGGTTCTAGGCGCGGCCGGCACCGTCATGTCCTGGCGTCTTACCGCCGAACGGTCCGGCTTCTCGGTCGCCGCCGGGTACGTCCGCGCCCACCACAGCCAACCGATCACGTCTACCGAGATCATGGTGTTCTACTTCGCTGGGGCCGGCCGCACCTGCCTCGCGCCCGCTCTGCCTCTGGAGCCGGCGGCACTGGGGGCGTATGCGCGCGCTGGTTTCAACTACGCAGTGGTGGAGAGGCACAACGGCTCAGCTACGGTTACGTACCTGACCCACCACGCGCGCCTGGCAACCTCGATCCCCACTCTCGGCGACCTCGACATCGGGGAAAGCCCGATAAGCTCCGAAAACTCGGCGCCGCCCGGCGGTAGCGCGCGCGGCGAGTACGTCCGAATCTACGACATCTCCGGGCTTTCCCGGCTCGGCAAGGGCTCGCGAATCATCCCCTGCAACCGCGACCGGGTGACCTGATGGCTCTCTGCCTCGGCCAGTGTATGTCTCAACCGGCCGGCGACGGAGCGTTTCGCCGTAAAGCCGCATAGCTCGATTGCAAGAAGCACGGCTCCGACCGCCGGCTCGCAGCGTAGCCTGCGCACTACAGCAGAGGGATACTCTGACCGGAACACCCGCGCAATCTCCTGAGCGAGCATTCCGTGGTCGTTCGCCAGCACCCCTCCGCCCAGCACCAACACGGTGTAAGGAGACGCCAATCCGGCGCGCCGCGCCGCAGCCCGAGCGTACTCGCCCAGCTGCGATCCGTGGTGGGCCACGATCTGAGCGGCAACCGCGTCGCCCTGACGGGCGCTATCGAGCAGCGGTCGCGTGAACGGGGAGATATCGATCGGAGGGTGTCCGCGCGCTGTCAGCGAGTGCAGGAGCCCTTCCACCGATCCGGCGCCGAACAGATTAACGGCTCGCGCCGTGAGGCAGGTAGGCGGTCCGATGCCGAGCTCGGCTCGATACACCGCTCCAAGCGCTTGACGCGCCAGATGGAGGCTGCCCTGCGGCTCCTGCCACCAGCCGCTGTGCCACGAAAACCCCGTCGGGTGTCGAGCCGCAATGGCCGCGCCGGTGCCCACGACTACGGCGACGCCGCTGTTTTCCGCCGAGCCGGCGCGAAGAGCGCCAAAGGCGTCGTTGTGGACGTCCAGCCGTTCGATCCCGAGGCGCCTGGCTAGCTCGAGACGGATAAAGGCATGGTCCTCCGGCCAGTCGGCTCCGGCAATGGTGAAGACCGCCGCAGTGACACTGCGGCGGTCCTCTGGCGCGTCCGCCAGCGCCTGCCCCACGGCCCGACACAACTCGGCGAGGGCGCTTTCTTCGCCCGCCGAGCCGTAGATGTCGCCACAGCCGGCTCGGCCCACGCCCAATACGTGTCCGTGAAGATCCGCAACCACGGCGAGGGTCTTGGTGTTGCCGCCGTCCACTCCCGCAACCAGCGCGTTCGGATCCACCAGCGTCGCTCGCTAGGGGCGCTCGGGCTGCGCGCCGCTTCCGGATCCCTCGACCAGCATCGAGGCGGCGGCTCGCTCGGCGATGACGGTGAGTGCGGGGTTTCCCTGTAGATACGAGGCCGGCACGTCCGGTGTGACGGGGCCCTTCAGTGTCCTCGCCAGGATGTCAGCTTTGCCTTCGCCGGAGACCAGCAGCAGGATTCGCCTGGCGCTCAGGAGGTCGGCGAGGCCGACGGTGACGGCGTGCCGCGGCACGGTCACGTCATCCCGCCAGTACGAGCCGGCGGCCCTGAGGCTGCTGTCGGTGAGATCGACCGGGTGGGTCCTGAGGGTGGGATCGGCCGGCGGCTCGTTGTACCCGAGGTGACCGTTCGGCCCCAGGCCAAGGACCGCCAGGTCGAAACCGCCGGCTTCGTCGATCATCACGTCAAATCGCCGGCACGTTTCGTGTATCCGTCGTCCGACTCCTTCGAGTCGCGTGATCTGGTGCTCCTGGATGGCTAGTGGAACCGCCACGCTCCGTTGAAGCCAGGCGAAGAGTGAGCGAGCGTCCCGCGGCGGCTCGTCGAGATACTCGTCGAGCTGGAAGATTCGGAGTGAAGTCGTCTGCAGCCGTCCGGAGGCCCGCAGAGAGGCCAGCCGGGCATAGAGCCCCATCGGCGAGTTCCCGGTAGCGGCGACGATCGACATCTGGGGACGTTTCGAAACCTCCTCCGCCACCAGCTCGGCCGCCAGGTCGCTCATGTGGTCGTAATCCCGCGCCACCACCAGCTTCATCGGTGCGTCACGCGAGGAGTCGCTCGGGCAGATGTGCGCGGTGCGCCCGGCTCATCTCGTCGTAGATGGCATCGGCGATCGGCAGTGAGGGGACGAGCGGGTTGGCGACGAGGGCGCGAAGCGCGTCGCGCCGGTTGCCGGACCATCCGGCCTGAGCGGCCAGTATCTGGTACTCGGCGAGCGCCTCTACCAGACCGGCCACATATCGCGGAAGCCGGCCCTGGGGGACCTGGCTGAACCCGAAGCGATCGACCCGCGCCGGCCCCTCAACCACCATGCCGTCGGGCAGGGACTCGATGCCTCCGCGGTTCGGAATGTTTACCGGCCAGATCTGTCCACGGTCGTTGAACATGGCATCCATCACGTTAATCGCCAGCTCGAGCTCCATGATGCCGCCCCGCGACTGCGCCGGGTCAAGCTGGGGGCTGGCGGATTCCGCCTGTTCCGTGTAGTGTTTCCAGTAGCTCGGGGCGGACGCAATGATCTCCTGAGCGCGCGAGGTTTGCCTGGAGCGAAGCTCTTCGACGATCTCATCCCGGTAGTAGTAGAAGTGGAAATACGAGGCCGGGATCGACTCCATCGTCGCCGTCAGCTCGAGCGTACGGCGGTTGAAAGGGCTCAGCGCCGCGTCGTCCTGCTTCGTCTCCCAGATGCGCTGCACCAGCGGCATGAGCTCGCCGCCGGCGTAGCGGTGACTCACCGACCAACAGGCGTGATTCAAGCCGATCATCACGGCCTCGATGGCGGCAGGATCAAGACCGGCGGCTCGCGCGAGCATCCTCGGGAATATGATGGGACCCTCGCAAAGTGAGACCACACGTACATCACTGTGGCGAGCTACCGCCTCGGCGACGATGTTGACGGGATTCGTGTAGTTGAAGAGCACCGCCCGGGGGCAGGCGCTCTCCATCTCGTGCACGATATCCTTCACCACATGGATGGAACGGAGCGCCATGAAGAATCCTCCCGGCCCCTGCGTCTCCTGCCCGATGACTCCGTACTTCAGGGGCACGCTCTCGTCGATGTGTCTCGCCTCCAATCCGCCCGGCCGGAAGCTGGACAATACCGCGTCACAGTCCTGCAGGGCCAGCCGGCGCTCGGTGGTAGCGCGGACCCGAACGTCGGCCCCGCGCGCCGCCGCCATGCGCTCGGCGAGGGAACGCACGAGCTCGAGGCGCGCCGGGTCGATGTCGACGAGCACGACCTCGGAGCCGGCGAAATTTGACGCCTGGGCGATAAGAGCTGCCAGGGTGCCGGGGGCGCGGGTGCTTCCGCCGCCGATATAGGCGAGTTTGATCCGGGCCATCCCGATTCTCCCGTGCTGCCGGTCTCGGGGCAGCATAGCAGAGGGGATTGTGCTTGGCATCCCGACAGAGCTCGAACCGCATGCGCTCCGCGCAGCCGCCCGTCTCGACGTGCGTCGCTCGACGCCAACGAACTGCAGCCTCGCCGGCTTTGCTCAGCCAGATGCGCTCGCCGAGCAGTGGGTCAGCCGGAAGCTGCGGATGAAGGCCGACTACGGCCGCCGAGGCTTCGCCCGGCTACGGTTCTGGCTCTCCTGCGCGGATTCCTGGCGGACGCGCCCGGTACGCGATCTTATGTCTGGCGGCGTTGCACCCAGTACAGGAGGGCGATGACGACGATCACCACGACGATGATGATCACCCAATAGCGCGTGCGCAATCCCAGAAAGACGAGAAAGGGCAAGATCGCATCGAGATAGTTCATGACACCTCCACAGGTTCTATTGTGCGGCACCGGGTGGCTCGCCCGAAATCCGAGGGCATGCGTACCCGCCCGATATAGAACAGCACTTGAAGTGCCCGCGCCGCTAGAGGACTATCGCGGTTGGTGGGGACGCGCTGCCTCTATAGCGGCAATGATCTCTTCTACCGTGTCGTTTGCGGTGATCACGCGCACGACCAGCTCGTCGAGCACGCCATTCCAGACACGCAACCCTGCCTGGATGTCAGAGGGTGAGTCACCTTGGATGCATGTGTCGATCGCCGAAGTCCGCATTCTGCGGAAGTGGGCCGCGTACCCCGGGATGGCTTCGTAGCGCCTTGCTTCCTCTCTCAGCCGGACCTGCGCCGGGTCGCCGAGCGCAACTCTCACGTAGGCCATGAGGCGAGGTGGCGGACGTCCTGCGTCGTGCGCGCTACCGCGGATCCATTCCGCGGATGTTCGCGCCCAGTCGGGCGTGAGCCAGTTCAGTAACACGCCTTCGGCTAGCTCGCCGGCGAGACGGCACATACGCGGTCCGAGCGCAGCGACGACGATCGTGCAGTCCAACGCCGATCGGAGCTCCGCGACTGCGGCACGCACCCGCGCCAGTCCCTCGGCACCGGCGCCGCCGCTGCCGATGCCGAGATACAGCCGCTGTAAGGGTACCTGGCTCTCCCGTAGGTCCGTCACAATGTCCGCCGCCGCAACATGGCTCACCGGAATGACGCCCACGCCGAGCCGAAGGCGTGGCACCGTGAGCCCGCCCAGTTGACGCAGTGCGTTCGTGCCGGGAGGATTGTTCAGCCAGAAGGAAGAATATCCGGCGTCCAGCGTGGCCTCGGCGGCACGGTAGAGCACTTGAGCACCCAGCCCGGCCGCGAGTCCGACGCCGCGGGCGCCGCGCGGCTCTGTGTCACGCATCTCGATGGAAGCCTCCTGCCCAGCGTAGCGGAATCAGCGCCTCAGCCGGCGGTTGGTGTCCCGCAACGGCGCATGAGCACCCAGTGAGCATTCGCCCTGGGTTGACCCTGGCGCCGATCCTGTCGCCTGCGGAACCTCTCGCGTGCGTGCCGCTGACCGGGCCAGAATGCCCCACGGTGAAGGGAGGTCCGGACGGTCCTTTCGCGCCGGTCACGCAGGTGGCGGACCGACTCCGCGGACACTTCAGTAATCCGTGCGCCAACCGCGGCGCACCTGCGCGAGCGCTGCCGGTCATCCTTGCCGGAGAATCGGGGGCGAGACCCTAGAGCACTGCCTTGACGTGGAGGTGGAGTGCTTGACCGCTGAACCCGGGAACCGTCCTGGCGAGGCCGAGCACAAGGTTGAGCGGCGACACGACTGAAGCGTTCGCCGTCACCGGCACCCCGTTCTGCCCGGTGTACACCGTGGTAAAGACATCGAACGTATTCCCCGCGTCGTCGGCGTAGAACTTCACGGTCTCCTTCAGGCCCATCAGCCCGCTCGTGTTCACGACCGCAAGTTCATGTATGCCGGCGGGCGCGTGAACCACGTAGACGACTTGCTTTACGTCCGACAGGGTGTCATTGATAGTGGCGCTCAGATCCAATGTGCCTACGTTGGACAGGACCACGACCGGATCGGTCCGGCACCCCCCCACGTACGCTTGAGCCGATTGAGCCGGAAGCGCCGTCGCGACCACCGTGGCAAGTAGAGCCAGTCCCCCGAACGTCCCGGTCTGCACGAGACCTTGTCTCTTCATGTTCCTTCCCTCCCGTTGCCCCGCCGCTTCCGACCGGGTCCTTGCACGCACTATACGGGCCGGGACCTGAACCGTCTATGACTTCTCGTTGCATTTTCGTTACGAAATGTACTGCGGTGGGACCACTCGAGTGCAGTGGCGGACGTCGTGAACCTCGACAGTGCCTGGCCGGAAGCCGCCGCGGGCCACAGACTTCGTTGGACGAAGCGGGCCGCGCTCAGATCCCGCCGAAGCGGGTTCGGGTCCTGCGCGTGCGCGGTAGCTCAGCGGCGCCGATCCCCTGCGCGCGGGCACACCGGCCATGCTACGGGCCCTGGCCGGAACCAGCGCCGGGCTGAGACTCACTTCCCCAGTGCGAGGACAGCGCTGCCGGCACCCTTTGGCTACGCGAGGCCACGGCGAGCCTGTCTTCTAACCGATCGCCGCCTGCAAGCCGGTCGACAGCGCGTTCGGCCCGTTCGTTTCGTTCAAGAAGCTTATCGTGTCCCCTTTCTCAACGGAAACCTGCAGGTCGAAACTGTCTTCCTCCCCATAGGATGAGATCGTGTTGGCGTAAATCGAGGCGCCGTTATGGAGAATTTCGACCGAGTGCGGGACTTCACCCGTGTCCACACCCAGAAAATTACCCGACACGGTAAACGTTCCGGCCTTCGGAGCCGCCCATTGAAAGCCGACGTTCGGGTTGTTTTCCGGGTCCATGTCCAGGTAGTCGGGCGGCAGCACGATCGACTGGAAGCTGACAGTCTTGCCGGTCTTGTTCGCCTCCACTGCGGCTGCGTCTGGGTAGGACTGGCCATTCGTCCAGCAATACACGCGTTTTACACCATTGCAGGTCTTGATCGGCTGCGTCAGAGCCGAGCCGTCGACGACGTAGCTCCATGCGCCGCTCGGATTGTGCTTGATCGAGAACTGCTTGAAGGGATCGTAGCTATGTCCGACGGCTTGAACGACGACCTGCCCGGTGTATCCAGCAAAGACCACGCCACCAAGCGCCAGACCCACTCGTACCAACCTCATCATTTGTCTCCTTTCTGCCGATCACTCTACCGTCCAGTCGACTGTCGGTCAAGCGCTCCGGCGACGGGCAGAATTGGATCACTTACCAGACGCTCGGAGAATCCGTCCGCGCCGGTGGGCGCGTCCCCCTCTGGCTGCGGAGGGCTGAGAGCGTCGAGGGACTGCGGGAGAAGGGACCGGAGTGGTCCGCGCCCGGGTCCTGGATCGCAAGAAGTGGCGCCTGAGTCCCTGTGGAGTGATAAGTCGAATCTGACATTGCCCTCCTGGCGCTCGTCCTGCATGGTGGATACTGTTGGCGAATTGGGAGGTAGGCCGGAACCGTGGTGGAATCAGGGCACCCACCTCAACTCGGAGTCTGCCACGTCCCTGCACCCCCAGCCCGTTGATCCGATTCCCGCGGACACCGCCCGGGTGGCTCGTGTCTCCTTCCCCAAAGGCAATCCGCACATGCGGATACGCGATGAGCTCGGTGTCTTCTACCAGGACGAGGCCTTTGCTGCGCTGTTCGCCGTACGCGGCCAGCCGGCGGAATCACCCTGGCGTCCGGCGCTGACCTTGGTCCTGCGGTATCCCGAGAACCTCTCCGACCGGCAGGCCGCCGATGCCGTGCAGGGCCGAATCGACTGGAAGTATGCGCTCCCCCTGGAGCTCACCGACCCCGGCTTCGACGCCTCGGTCCTGAGCGAGTTCCATGGTCGTCTGGTGGCGGGCGGCGCCGAGCAGACGCTCCTGGACACGATGCGCGCACGCTTCAAGGAGCGCGGACTGCTCAGTGCGCGGGGCCGGCAGCGGACCGACTCCACGCACGTGCTGGCCGCCATCCGCACCCTCAGCCGGCTCGAATGTGTGGGCGAGGCACTCCGCCACGCCCTGAACAGCCTGGCGGTCGCCGCTCCCGACCGGCTGGCTCCTCACCTCGACCCAGCCTGGGCGGAACGCTAGGGAACGCGTGTTGACAAGTACTGCTTGCCCCGTAGAGGTGATTCTCCGCATGCTGGTTGTCAAGCATCTCTACGGATGGAGCTATGAGCAAACCGAGTGCTGGTTGAGCGACAGCCTGGGCTTGCGCCAATTCTGTCGGGTCTATGCCGAGCGGGTGCCGGACGATACCACTCTCCTACGATGGGCAAACACGATTCAGCCTGCCACGCTCCACCAGCCGCTCGAGCATGTGGTCGATCTTGCTCGCCGCCGGCATATCACGAGCGGGGCGCGTCCATGAACAGCAACGATGGTACCAACGGGGCCGCCGCTGGCGTGCTGGCATCGAGGGACGGATCGGAGTGCTCAAACGACGCCACAAGCTCGCTCGCTGCCTCTATCACGGACCCGATGGGATGGAGCGCTGGGTTGGGTGGGGCATCATTGCCCACAACCTTCAGCAGATCGCGGAGGGAGCTGCCCGAATGACTCCTCACCACCTGAGGACGCGACACCGCTGAACCATCGAGACCTGCCGTTTAGTCAGCGCGAGGGTTTCGCACCGGAAAATAGTACCAGTGGCCTGTCCAGACGTGTCTATGTTTGACGAGCTGGCGGCTACCGGAGATAGCTGGACTCAGTGGAACATGACGGACGCCACGAGCGCTCGTTGGGTGCGGTGTCACGCAGGCCTCTCGTTCAGCCAGGTAGCGAGCGTCTCTGCCAAACCCTGACTGTCAAGACCAAAATCGTTTCCATCCTCCTCACAGTCTTCCCCGTTGGGTTCACGGGCAAATGACAATCCAGGGGGTCGGACCGTGACAGCGCCGTCCCCAATTTCCGAGCGATACCGGAGCCTGATCCGTTTCCCGATCAGGGCTACATCGCATCTGCCTGGCCTCTCGCCATCCGTCGACCGTGAGCCCCCGGTGGCCGGACCAACCGACTGCAGTGGGAGCGTCGTGCAGAGTGCCGGCAGATACCGCCGTGTGCGCCCTAGCTGCTATCCCCCGTCGCCTCTACGTTCAGATGCCCTGCGTCTCGAGCTCGAAGCCCGAGCACAGGAGGTCCATGCGCTGGATCAGCTCACCACGGACGTGGCAGTAGACCTGCTGTTCGCCAACATACCAGCGATCCTCATGCACCCAAAGTCGGTAGCGAATGGCGAGCCCATCCTGCATGCTCCGCACGTCTGAATCCAGGAGAAGAAGCGGATCGGCGTCTGCGAACTCTTGGCGGAGATACACGACGGCCGCCGCTGCACCCCCACCTTCGTGCCGCCCTGACGGAATTAGCGCCCGGAATCTCGCATCCGGCGCGAAACAGGACTCGACCTGCTCCGAATCCTGCCCTCAGATGCCCGCCAGGAAGCGCGCATCCACCGCGTCTACGTCCGACGTATCTACAACAGAAACCATCGGAATACTCCTTGTGGCTGCGCTGCTCGCTACCGAGGGTAGCAAGGGATCCGCGGCATGTCAAGAACTACTCCTTTGGCCGCCACTGTCACCTTGTGTTGTGAAGGACCGTGTTGCATACTGTTGATACCGGCGTTCGGTCAAGATGCAACCGAACCGCACACGAGCCCCGATGGCGGGTGCAGGGGAGGGAGGCGAGGCGGAGGTGCGGATGGGCGACCGGTAGCGACCTCCGGTACCGGTGGGAAACACCGCGCCAGGAGTAGCGAGTCCGCCGTGCGAGCGAGCTCGCGGACGTGTACTGGATGAAGGAAGAGGAAGTGGCAATGTCCACAACGCGAGCGACCTGGAGTCATACGAACGGCAATCGGGGAACCGGGCGGCGAGCGATGGTGATGAGCCTCATCACCGTCCTCGTCCTGGTCATGGTTCCCTCCGCGGCGCATGCCGCCAAGCCAGCCTCGAATGCCTACTGCGGCAGTTCGGGAGCGGGACCGAGCGATGCCTGTTATGGGAGCGGGGCGCTTCTCAGTGAGAACGGCGACAACCAGAACAGTGCCTTCGGGTACGAGGCCCTCTACCTCAACACCACGGGCGTCGTCAACACGGCAAGCGGGCACGGAGCCCTCTACTCCAACACGACGGGGAACTACAACACGGCGAGCGGGGGCAGCGCCCTTTACCTCAACAGCACCGGCAGCTACAACACGGCGAGCGGGTACGCGGCCCTCAATCAAAACACCACGGGCTACGCCAACATGGCGAGCGGGTTTGAGGCCCTCTACTCCAATACCACGGGCTATGCCAACATGGCGAGCGGGTTTGAGGCCCTCTACCTCAACACCACGGGCATCTCCAACACGGCAAGCGGGCACGGAGCCCTCTACTCCAACACGACGGGGAACTACAACACGGCGAGCGGGGACAGCGCCCTCTACCTCAACAGCACCGGCAGCTACAACACGGCGAGCGGGTACGCGGCCCTCAATTACAACACCACCGGCAGCCTCAACACGGCGAGCGGGTACGCGGCCCTCAATCAAAACACCGCGGGGAACTCCAACATGGCGAGCGGGTATAACGCCCTCTACCTCAACACCACGGGCAGCTCCAACACGGCAAGTGGGGAAGGGGCCCTCGGTTACAACACCACGGGTAACTCCAATACGGCAAGCGGGGTCAGCGCCCTCTACTCCAACACCACGGGCAGCTCGAACACGGCGCTCGGCTTCCTGGCTGGGGTGACGGGGAACAGCGGGAACGCCGACACGACCGGCTCGAACAACACCTTCGTCGGCTATAGCGCTGGTCCAGGGACCAGTACTCAGCTCACCGATGCTACGGCAATCGGCGAGAATGCCCTGGTGAGCGAGAGTAATGCGCTCGTACTCGGAGGTACGGGTGCCGACGCCGAGAAGGTGGGTATCGGGACGGCGACCCCAGACCAAGCTCTCCAGGTGGTGGGCAACGTCCACGTCGCGGGGAGCGGCAATGGGATCGAGTTCCCGGACGGGACGATACAGTCGACAGCGGCAGGTGGTGGGTTGCCGGCCGGACAGAACGGGCAGTATCTGCGGTACACCAATGGCAGCTGGGGAGGATCGGCCATCCTGGCCGGAGATATCCCGGCCGGGTCTGCCAACTACATCCAGAACACAACCAGCCAGCAGGCAAGTGCCTCCTTCAACATCAGCGGAAATGGCACGCTCGGCGGTACAGTGAGTGCTGCCAACGCGGGGATTGGCATCGTGACCGCTCCCAACAGCCTGCTGCAGGTAGGAACGGCGGGCACCAGCTACGGGAGCTTCCTGCAGGTGCCCCTGGTCACAATTAACTCGGCGCCACCGGCGAGCATGTGCAACACCTCGACCTTCGTGGGGCGGCTGGTGCTGCAGGCGAATGGGACCAAGCTCATCCTGTGGGGCTGCTCCTCCAGCGGGAAGTGGGCCGTGGCCAAGTAGTCACCGAGGCGATGGAGAGTGTGCGGAGCGGCCAATGAGTGCTCATCGGCCGCTCCGCCCCTTTTCGGATCCGATCTTGAACCAAGCGTGGAGCTCGCATATTCGTCGATGTGGCGGTCAGGGGGCGTATGCGGGGCCGCCCCGAAGCATACGCGCCTCGTCCCCTGGGCAGATCCTACAAGGACGTAAGTGCCAGAAACGCAGCGGCCGGTCTTCCAGTCCCTGGCAAGTGCGACCATGCTGCCGTTTCCGACCCGCCAACCGAAGTCGAAACGAAATCGTAACCTGAGGGCCCGAAAATCGCACGTCGACAACTCTATGGTGGAGGTATAGCCGCCGTGTGGCGTAACTCCGACATCCGGCCCACCTCCCTAGAAGCGGTCTGAGAAGGGTCAGGCAGGGCCAATCGCTTGCGCATAAGGCGGGTCATGGTGGCGTGGATCATGGCCTAACTCGTCTCGCAGAGCAACTCGTACTCCTTGGCCAGTCGCCGGCTCTGCCCGAACCAGCTGAAGGTGCGCTCGACGAGCCAGCCGCAGTACGTGCAGGACGGAGTGGGGCTTGATCGATGCGGTTCGTCATGCTCGTTCCTCTGGTCTGCTCGCCGTCTCTGTCTCCGCCAGGCTGGTGGTCGTGTGTGCGTTGTCGGTCCTCTCGGTCCATCGGCGCCGTGCCTCCTCTGCCAGCGATCGTTGGGCAAGCTGCTGTAACTGTGGT
>DATGJB010000156.1:0-5705 GCA_035295425.1 Chloroflexota bacterium
TTCGATCAGGCTCGTGATCTGGGTGAAGACGCCCGGCGCTATGGTCTCCAGGAACTCGGCCCAGAACATCACCTGACGCTGAGTGCCGCGACCGACGTCTCGATCGCATTGCGCCGGATTCCGGAGGCTTACGACCAGGCGCTGAGGCTCGCGACCGAGACGCTAGAACTGTGCCGGATGCGCCGGGGTGAGACAAACCCGGATACGCTGGCCGCCGCCATCAGCCTGTCAAATGTCCAATGTGCGCTCGGGCAGATCGACGAGGCGCTCGCCCTGGCCAAGTTCGTGGCGGAGAAATATCCCGCCGTGTACGGTGCCGACCACCCTTACAACTTTGGCTGCATGGGGAACCTCGCGACGCTGCTGCGATTGGCGGGCTATCCCGCCGAAGCGCGTCGGCTCAACGAGGTGGCCCTGGATGGACTGGACACTCGGCTGACCCGAGACCATCTCTTCTCCCTCACCGTTGCCGTCAACCTGGCTAGCGACCTGGCCGCCCTGGGTGAGACGAGCCAGGCCCGGTTCCTGATGGAGGACTCTTTCGACCGGCTGACACGATTGCTCGGCGACCAGCATCCGGTAACCCTTGGGTGCGCAGCCAACCTGATGATCGACCTCCGGGCTGATGGGGCGAATGACAGAGCCGACGCTCTTATGGCCGCGACCATGGAAGGCCTTGAGCGGACGCTCGGCCCATACCATCCCATGACCGAGGCAGCCGCGGCCGGCACGCGAATAAACTCGGATTTCGACCCGCCGCCAATCTGACCGCAGGCGTCATGCCGGTACAGGCCCGTGGTGGCTCTCCCAGCGGATCAGATGACTCTCGGATTCACGCAGGGCGTACGCTCGGGCGTCGGCTGAAATGGGTTCGTCCCGCCAGGCGGTGACTGTCTTCGACATCCGCTGCACGAAATCAAGGCCGTCCGTGGTGAGCCCCTGACTGGACAGCAGGGTGTCGATGACGCGCGCGGTTCCGGCCCGCCACAAGGCGAACTCGCCGTCCGCCCGGACCCGAGCCGCGCCACTGGCCACGTGCCGCTGGATCCGCCAGAACCCGGTTACGCCCAGGTAGGCGTACGCCCCCTGGAGCAGCCCGGCGATCGGCCGCGGGTCATCCCGCCATGGCGCGTAGTACCGGCGGCCGTCATCAGTCAGGGTCAGCCTCATGATGTCGAGTAGCGCGCCCAGTTTCAGGTGCTGGACCTCGTGTGTGAGAGTGACCGCGCAGGTATGCGGGTCTGCAGGCTGGGACATCGCGATCGCGCCGAACGTTTCCGGCGAGCTGGAGCTGAGCTGACCATGGACGGATGGGCTGAGCGGGACGACCACCGAGGTCGTCGCCGCGATTTCGGTCGCGACCTCGGCGTGATCCGCGACCAGCAGACGCCAGCCCTGCTGGATCGCCTGGGTCCACTCTTCCGCTTCACGAGCGGACAGTCGCGAGGCAAGACCTTGGACGGCGGGCATCCGGAACGGATCGAGGTCGTCGATGCCGATGTCGAGGTTCCCGGCGCAGACTCGGCGGACTCCCTGCCAGCCAGGCGCATCCTGCTGCGGGTCCGGCGGGATTGCGACCTGGCCGCGGGCCCAGCGGATCTCGGTGCGCCCGGCCGAGCTGTGTACCGTGGCCACGTCCGCGTTCACCCTCGCCGCGCCGAGGGACGGCAACCCGATGACACCGGCCTCCGATCGCACTTGGACCTCGGCGTCGAGTCCCGACCGGATCGCGGCCGCGGCCGCCACCGCGGCCAGCCGTGCGGGATGAGCCCTCGGCGCACTGGCGCCGCCGCGCAAGGCCTTTAGCGTGCGTAGCGCCCAGGCTCCGACAGAGGGATAACGCAATGTCTGGGTGACGGCATCCGGAGCCTGGCGCTCCGCGGCGACGAGCGCGTCCCAGCCGTGCCGAGTCAGCCGGGCCTGATCGTCGCCCACTGCTTGCGCCGCGTGGACTATCCCGCGGAGCAGCAGGCCATGCTTGCTGTCCTCGGCCGTCGTCAGCGCACGTATCGCCTCGGGGCCACCGCCGCCAGCCGCCAGGGCAGCGAACAGGTCTCGTGATATCGCGTGGGTACGCATGGTCGTCCAGGCCTCTACTTCGCCCGCAGTTCATCGATGTCGGCCTGCATGGCCTGGCGAATGTGGTCAATGAGTCGCAGGAGGTCCGGACAGTACACCGATGGATTGAAAAACCCGGTGCCCTGGCGATACCGGTGAGCGTAGAGCCCGCCACCGCAGATCTGGTGGATCCGGCAGGAACGGCAGGCCCGGGACAGCGCACGCAAACCCAGCTGGCGGGCCGCCACACTCGGCAGGCTCAGGGCGTCGTCGAGCCGGTCCCGGGCCACATGAAGCTGAGTCGCTGCCGCGCCGTGATAGGCCACCTTTAGGTTGTCGGCGACCTCGATCGCGCCGTCGGTCTCGATGACTACCGTTTTCGCGGGAGACAGGCCTAGCATCTCTGTTTGTGAGTCGCCGCCGAGCAGCAGATGCATGATCTCCTCGAACACCCGGACTGGCGTAACGGGACTGGGATACCAGTGATCGAAGATGGCGATCAGCCAGTCGGCATAGGGCGTGTCCGGCGCACCAGGCACCCGCCCGGGCGGGTGCGCTGCCCACGTTCCATGGGGCAGCAGGAAGTCGATCCGCGGCGGATCGAATTCGGAGAGAGCCTTGTAGGTGGCGATCGGATCGTTGCGAAGGTCGATGGTACACAGGAGCCCGCTGAACAGGTGCCGGAAGTTCGCATGTCTTAGCCGATCCAGACCGATAGCCACAGCCTGGTAGCTTCCCCGGCCGCTACGGAACCGGCGGTGACGGTCGTGTGCTTCCGGCGCCCCGTCCAAGCTGACCCCTACCTGGACGTCAAGTTCACGGAACAGCTGTAGATAGGAATCGTCCAAGCCGACGCCATTGGTCTGAATCTTGGTGTTCACCGGCACCGCCGGTCCGACGGCAGCCCGGGTGGCGTAAACGAGTTCAGCGATGAGCTCGCGCCCGGCTAGCAATGGCTCCCCGCCGTGCATCACCAGCGTCACGCTAGGTATCCGGTGAACGCGGGCATGCTCGCCGATGCGCGTGGCCGTATGGTACGCGATCTCCGTTGACATCCGTCGCGGCCGGTCACGCCACGACTGGTCCGCCATTTCGTACATATAGCAGTAGTCACACGCCAGGTCGCACCGGCTATGGACCTTGACGACAAACTCGCGGAAGGGTACCGGCTTCCAGCCAGCTGCTAGAAGCGCCGGAACATCGAGGGTAAAGGGCCATTCAAGTGCTGGCGCCCGTCCCATGAGCCAATTAAACCACAGGCTGCCGCTGAAATCTGCGTCTATTGACGCGCACTAATAGATCCTAACGCTCGCTAACTAATTGTCACTGCGCGTCCCATTGGCCTCAGCAGGATCACTGGCCACTTTACTGTCATTGAGTAGCGACAACCGCATGCATACCGGCTATGTACCTGCTCTGGCTATAAGCCTATCCGAGAATCATCGAAAGGCGCAGAGAATAAGCAGGAAATGCACGCCGATAACGGCAGCCTCACCTATTAGTCCGGCGGCGTGGGCAAATGTACTGGGCGGTGCCACGGCGCGGCGCTGTCATACGGTAACCTGCGGTAGTTGCACGTCGGCGCCGGGCACATCGGTTGCAATTTGATCACGCTCGGCAAATCTCGGCAAATCTCCCTCAGGGAGGGATAAATTGCATTCGGTGGCGCCCAGCGAGCCAGCTCCCGTAGCTGAATCCCGTGACGTACCGGTGGCAACAAGCGATCTGACCCTGAAAGCCGCCGACCGCACCGACGCGGTAGCGTCGATGCGGAGGAACCCGGTTTTCCGGCGGCTAGTGCGAGCATCGTCAGTATCGATGGTAGGAAGCCACGTCACTAGCATCGCTTGCCCGCTGCTCGTCCTGCGCCTTACCGGTTCTCCCCTTGAGGCGGGTTGGGTGGCCTTCGCCGCCATCGCGCCGGGCCTCCTGGTGTATATGCCGGCCGGCGCGTTGGTAGACCGGTGGGATCCGCGACGGGCCATGCTGTTCAGCGAAGTCGGCCGCGGAGCCGCCATCGCGGCGGTGGTCATCACACTCGCCGTGGGAAAGCCGAGCGTGCTCCTACTGACGGCGGCCGCCGTGGTCGAGGGCGCCTTGGAAGTTATCGGCACCCTCGCCGAGCGCCGGTGCATCGGCTCGCTCTTCGGCGGGGACCAGGTTCCATCGGCGCTGGTACGGCTCGAGGGACGGACCCACGTCGTGCTTCTTGCCGGGCGTCCGTTGGGGGGACTGCTGTTCGCAATCGATCCGATCTTGCCCTTCCTTGCGGACGTGACATCGTTCATCTATTCGGCGACCGCGCTGGTCCGGATCAAGTCTCGGTGGTCGGCTGCCGAGAAGGCGGCGGATCACCGTGAGCCGGCCTCAGCCAACCGGTTGCGCAGCGATATCTGGGAAGGCCTCTGCCGACTGTGCACTGACCGGTTCGCATGCATCGTGATAATAGCATTTTCCGCTGGTACACTGATCTTCCAGGCGCTAATTATGGTTTTCCTGGCCGACGCGCATCTCCAGGATCTTTCGGCAGTTGCCATCGGAATGGTACTGGCCACGTCGGGAGTCGGCGGCGCGCTCGGATCGGCAGCGGCATCGCAATTTCTCTGCCGGGTCAGGTATTCCTGGATAAGGCTGCAGATGCTAATATGGTTTCTCGGCTTCGCCGTACTTGCGCTGTTGGTCGGACGGCAAGTCATCCTGATGGCAGTTGTAATGGCAGTGCTAGGTTTTACAGGGGCGATGGGAAATATCGAACTCGATACTCATCTTATGAGCAAGTTCAACAGAGATATGCAGGCGCGGGTCATGAGCATGAGCAGGGTTCTGTCACTTATTGCCTGCGCGATCGGGCCTGCGTTCGGCGGCAGCCTTGTCCAGGAATTTGGCATAAATGGCGCAATGACCTGGCTCTTCCTGCTAGCGGCAGGACTGCCGCTGCTCGCCCTGGCCGCGCCATCGGCAGCGGGGGCTCGAAACCGTTCGCGAGATCAGCCGGGCGTGGCTGCTATGGTGGACCCATCCGTCCCGGTCGGGCAGCCGTAGCCCTGCCCGCATAACAGCCGGGATTGCTCGCACCCGGCCATGCGCCGCGGCGCCGTCGAGGCGTTCGCGGAGCAGGTTGGCGTGACCGTTGTGGCGGGCGTACTCCTCGATCGTGTGAACGAAGATCGAGCGCAGGTTCTCTAGGGTCGAGTGCGGCCAGCCACAATCTGGCTCGTGCGGTAAGCCAGTCACCGGCGTCCGCATAAAGCTGCTGAGGAAAAGGCGAGTACGAACGTTGGACGCTTCAGCTTGACATCAGACCTGAGCTAGGTCATCTGCTTTAGTGCCTTGGGTTTGGGTTCTGCAGGGCGTTGATGATGGTGGTTTCGTCGGGGCCGAGTGCGGGCGGGAACGTGTGGGTGGCGCCGTTGATCTCGATGGTCGCCGAGCGCAGCGGCCGCAGGGTTCTGAGGACCCGGCGGATCGACTGGCCGGTGCGGTTCTGCACGGTGCGGGAGATGGCGAGCGCGGTGAACACGATGGTCAGGTGCGCTTCGATGGCGTCTCGGGTGCGGGCGAACATGGGCCTGGCGGCGAGGTCTGTCTTGGACATGCGGAAGGACTGCTCGACGTGCCACAGGTCGTGATAGCTGGTGATCACCTCG
>DATGJB010000157.1:0-6680 GCA_035295425.1 Chloroflexota bacterium
GTCTTCACGCGCTGCAAACCGGGCCGTATGGCCGGTGCGTCTACCGCATGGACAACGACGTGGTCGATCACCAGGTGGTGACCATGGAGCACGCGAACGGCGCCGTCTCGGCGCTCGTCATGCACGGTCACTCCGATCGTGAGGAACGCACGATGCGGTACGACGGGACTCGCGCCACGCTGCGCGGCCGCTTTCGTACCTCAGGGGAGGCGGAACTGACGGTTCACGATCACGTCACCGGAGCCGTGGAGCACGTTCCGGTGGGCGGCGCCGACGAATACGGCCATGGCGGCGGCGATCAGCGACTGGTGCGGGCATTCGCCGGCGCTGTTCGTGCTGGTGAGACGAGCCTCCAGACCTCGGCCCGCCTGTCGCTCGAGAGCCACCTGCTGGCATTTGCCGCCGAGGAGTCCCGGCTCGGCGGGAGACCGATCGAGGTGGCCGATTACCGATCCGAGCTCGAGCGCGCGCCCAATGCCCTCAGCGGCAGGTAGAGAACGCCGGAATCGCGCTTTCCAGCCGCCGGCATCCGGCCGCGTCCATCCGGCTCAGGCGGCGGAGTTCCAGGTGGGACGGGCAGTCCTCGTGGGTTGCGAGTGACGCCGGTCCCGCGATCGCGTGCCACAGGCCGCGCAGAGATAGTAGTGGTCCCAACGCTTATATGGATCCAGATAGAAGTCGATCTTGCGGACCTGGCCACCGCAGGAGCAGCGGGAACGAAACAATCTCAACATGGCACCATCACGGGAAGGGAGGTAGTGGGGGCAGGTAGCAACCTGGCAACTCACCCTTTCAGCGTAAAGGCCCGGCATTGGCCCTTCATTGGGGAAGCATTGGTTCCCCATTAGAGATGATTCGCGGCGCGTGCCAGCCGGCCAGGATGAGATCGAGAAACTCTCGCAGCCGGTCGCGTCCAAACGTCGAATCCATGGCTGCAGCATACCGGGAACTCTCCGTCCCTGCTTGACCGATCTTGCGGAAGTTGGAACGCCCCGAAAAACGGCGGCGGCGCGAGGACTGCTGTGAAGCTATCCTCGCGCCGATGGAGAAAGGAGAGGTCAATCTGGAGAGACAGTACCGTGTGTCTTTCGACAGTTACAGTAAGCCACAACCCGAACCTGGCAGTCAGAGGCTCCGGTCCCGCAATTGCGGGGACTTTAGTCACACCCGGGGGCCCCCGGGCGGCAGCCCGGCTGCATGGTCCCCGTGAAGTCCCGGCTGAAGCCGGCCCAAAGTCATGTTGACCACCGGAAGGTTCGTGGTGCACGGATCGATAGGGCCGTCGACGCGATACCACCGGCTCCCGATATCCTGGGCTGCCGGAGGTCACCTGCCGCCATGTCTGTTTCTCCTCTGCTCTCCGCGCCATCGCGCGCCGATGCCGTCTGGCGCCAGATCGTCGCGCCCAGTCTCGGGGAGCACGTTCCCGGCGAGACCCGGACAGAGATCGAGGCAGCGGTGAAGGCGCGTATCGAGCCCGACCTCACCGACATCCTGCGCGCCCTGTACCCCGGTCATAGGTTCCTCGACCAGAATGGACGGACGTTCCCGGTCATCGAGCTGGGGAGCGGCGACAGTATCCCGGCGTCGCCCGACGCGATCCTGGGGGAGGGAGACTTTGCCGCCTCGATCCTGGCCGATCCCGAGCTGCGCGAGCGAGGCCGGCCGTACCTGCGCCTGCTGGAATCGATCGGCGCCTACGTCTACGATGCTCCCACCTACGCGGTCCAGACCCTGCACCTGCCGGAGTGCGGGATGCCCCGCATCGACTGCCGACTGGGCTCGTATTTCGACATGCTCCTCACCTGTGATGCGCTCGAGTGGGAGCTGCTGGGGGCGGTTCGACGCTGGCCGGAATACGGGGGAGATGTTCGCTCCTTCCTGGAGCGCGAGCTGCCGGCAAGGCACCGGGCGCACCGGCTGGCAACGGGCGATCCGATCGTCCACACAATCGGGCGGAGTGCGGCGCTCGCCGTATCGACGCTCATCCTGTGTCGCCGGGAGGAGGAGTGGGTGATCCTCTTCGGCGATCGCTCGGAGCGTGGCGTGGCGACCCACGGCGACGTGTTCCACGTCCTGCCGTCGTTCATGCTGCAGCCGGTCACGGGCCGGCCCGACGCGGAGTTCGTGGTGACGCATCACATCTACCGGGAGCTCCTTGAAGAGCTGTGCGGCCTCCCCGACACGCATGACACCGGCCTACCGGTTGAGTACTTCTACGATCACCCCAGCCTGCGCTACCTGCGCCGGCTCCTCGACAGCGGTGAGGCACGGCTGACACTGTGCGGCCTGGTGGTGGACCCGCTCAAGCTCCGGCCCGAGATCTGCGTGCTTCTCTGCATCGACGCGGCAGCGTGGGTCGCCGATCACGCCGCCGGCAGGGACGGACTGACGGTGATCGCCTTTGAGGAGAGCTACACTCCGGGCAGAGGGTCCGGCCAATCCGTCTGCCTGCCCCTCGCCGACATCGAGACGCACGGCATCGACCCGGCCCGATGGGTTCCACCTGGAGCTGCCGCCGTCCTCCTCGGGATCCGCGCCGCGCGCCGTCTCGGCTGGGTGTGAGTGGAGGGCATTTGCCGACCCCACCCTTTCCACTGCCTCCCGACTCCGCCGCTACTGATTACAGCGGAGGATCGCCCTTCCAGCGGACCGAGTTGAGCGAGGCGTCGAACAGGATCGGGGCTGGTGTCAGCGACGGATTGGGGTGGCCGTAGTTGACATTCGGCTTGTACTCGCCCTGGGCGACAAAGATGACGGCCACGCCCCGCTTGATTGCGGCCATGATGAACAGCCGCAGGTGCACCGACTGGCCATTGCTGCTGTACAGGTCGTACACACTCCCCGAGGCTGGCGTGTAGCCAATCGCCGCTCCCTGGATTGGAAAGAGGAACGTGGCGGTGGGAAAGCTACCGTCGTGGACGCTCTTCACGATCCCATCGGCGCTCTGGCCGCCGGCGGCGGTGCCGCTGAACTGCCAGGCGTAGTCAGGATTCTGCTGGACGAGCCAGCCAACCGAGGACGCGTTATCGACCGTCTGGGTCAGTGTGACGCTGTTGCTGTCGTAGTAGTCGACCGAGTAGCCGTAGGTGGAGCTCACATAGCGGTGTGGCGGCAGCAGCGGAGAGGACAGGGGTGGCGGGCAGGCGCCGGTACAGGAGGCGGACGGCGTCGCTCGTACCGCCGACGCCACCGCGCCCAGGATCACGGCGGCAACCGCCACCAACACACCAAACATCAGCCACAGCACCAGATGGTGCGTCTTGTGCGGGATGACTGCAGCCACCTGGGCCGGACTGGCGATTGCGTACTGTCCCGGCATGCCGCCCGCGGCCACCGGCGCCGGCGTCCCCAGCGGTGCCCCACACCGGCCGCAAAACGCCGAACCGGCCGGGTTCGGGGCGCCACATCGGCCGCAAAACGTCGTCGCCACTTACGGCTTCCCGCTCTTCTGGTACTGCGCGAGATCGCGCGCCAGGTTCCAGGCATCGACCGAGCCCAATCCCGAAGCGAGGTCGTAGCCGGGACCGGCCGGGTAGTAGAGATTGCTTCCTATCGTCACATCGTGGAAGGTCGGGTATAGGGGATGACCGGCGGCCAGCGCATAGAGTGCCGGATTGAGGAACCCCAGCCGGTGGAGATGTCGGCTCGCGAGGTACTGGTTGACGAGCGTGGCGATCCCCGCCATGATTGGCGCCGACTGACTGGTCCCGCCACCCTGGCTGGATTGACCACCGGTGATGTTGGCGGTACCACTGTCGGGATCGGCGTCCGCTGACACGTCCGGAATCTCGCGCATCCGGTTCGGATCGACCTGAAGATTGTCCACGCCCGGCCCACGCTGCCAGGACGGGCGCGCAACGTAGGCGCTCACCCCTCCACCGCCCCCCTCGGCCAGCGGCGGATCCTCCCAGACCGTCTCGTTGAACCAGCTCCCATCCGTCCGCACGCTCAACCGGGTGCCACCAACCGCGGTCGCACCGCTGGCCACGGCGGGTAGCGAGGTACCCAGGCTGTCAGGGCCGGGCGGCGTTCCCGGGTTCTTCGCCTCGAGGCAGGTAAAGGCGCCCGAGTCACCGGTGGAAACGAAAGCCGTCTCGCCGAGCGAATCGGCCTTGCGGTACAGGCTCTCGTACAGCGCGCTCACCTGCGGACCGAACAACGTCTCGCAGATCCCCCAGCTCTCACTGATCACCGCTCCGGGGTTCTCGGTGATCATCTGATCCTGCAGCGGAATCGTCTTGTTCCCAAGGTCCGCAAAAGAAGTCGCGGAGTTCAGTGCCGCCGACCAGTCGATGTTGTAGAGAACCAGTCTGGCCTGCGGCGCGATGGCGTGCACCACCTCGAGATCCATCTCGGTCTCGCCCTCGATCGTCGACAGCCTGGGGCCACCCCGGATGATCGGGTGAATCGGCGGCAGGCCGAATTTCGACGTGAACTGATCGAAGTCCGCCTGCTTGTAGCCGTCGAGCTCGAAGAACACCACGGTCTGTCCCTGGCCGCTGAAGCCGAGATTACGCAGGGGCTGGATGTCGTAGGCTTTCAGCAGTCCGCCGGGAGTGAGACCACCGGCCGGGATCGCATACTTCTGCGGCTGAAAATAGTTGGACACGTGGCTCGCGCCGGTCACGAGCAGATGGAGAGCGGGCGGTATCACCGGATCGAGCGGCGCGGCTAGGAAGCGCGTCTTGCGCGGCGAGAGATACACGTGAATCGCCGTATGGAACGCACGCTCGATGGCTCGTGTCGGGCCGGTTACGTAGAGCCAGTCGTCGCCCCGCCGCCACCGGCCGGTCAGCTCCCGGGCGCGCAGCCAGGCAAGAACCTGTCCCGCCGCGTGAGGGCTGGGACCGTACCGGCTCGCATACGATTGCGGACTGTCGAAGTGGCCGTAGTGGGGCGACGCGGGATTGTAGATCGAGGCCACGTTCGCCCGCTCGCGCGCCGCCGTTGGATCGCGCAGGCTCAGGAAGAACGACAGGATCGCGGCTGGGCCGGCCGGTCCCAGATCCTTCGACCGGCTGAGAAGGAGGCGGTACTGATCTCGCGCACCTAGTGCTGGGAGGCGAGGCGAGCTCGCACTTGCCAGGCTCCCCAGCGTGGACGCGGTGCCGGAGGCCCCGCAGCCGCTGAGAAGCAGGAGGACAGCGATCAGGCCAATCACGGCTCCCCAGCGCGTGAAAGGTGGAAGGCGGCTGGGAGCTACCGTTTCCGCGGTCATAGCGGCGGATCTCCACGCCAGATGAGAGACTGCGTCGCCTGAATGAAGAACCCCTCGTGCACGATGGGCATTTCCGCCGGGTTGGGGTGACCATCCACGCTGCTGCTGGTCTGAACGAAGGGGGCGCTGGCATCCATCTCCACAGTCACTCCGTTCTTGAAGGCTGCCACGATCATCACCCGGCTGTGGGTGGACTGCCCGTTGGCATTGAAGATGTCGTAGACCGCGCCGGATCCGTAATCGTAGCCGAGGTTGGCGAGCCGGATCTGGTAGACCAGCTGAGCCGTGGGGTACTTGCTCGACTGAATGTCCTGGACGATTTGCTCCGCCGACCGCCCGTTCGTCGGCATCCCGGAGATGTTCATCTGTCCCGGGCCCTGGTTGTACGACGTGGACCAGCCGATCGAACCGGCGTCGTTGCGGGACGGGGCTTGCGTGGCCGGATACTCCAGCGAGTAGCCATAGCGAGCGCTGGTGTATGACGCCGGGGGAGCAAGTGGCGCCGCTGCCCGGGGCGGTCCCTCGCCACACCGCAGGGGTAGGCAGTGGACCGGCTGCGGCCGCAGTAGGTAGGCGATCAGACCCAGCAGTAGCATTCCTCCCAACCCGACGGCCGCCGCAATGATCCAGGGCCGGCTCTGCCCCATTTTCGACGGTACTTCCAGGCCCGCGCGCGCCGGCGCCAGCGGGAACGAAGCGGCTACCGTCGGCGTGCCAGCGGCCGCCGCGGCGGCAGCGAAAACCGGCCGGCCACACCGGCCGCAGAACACCGCGCCCGGCGCCACCGGTGCCCCGCAGCTCCCGCAGAAGTTGACCACCCTACCTCACTCCACGGCCCCGCCGACCGGCGCCCGACTTGGGAGTGGCCCGAGTCGCGATCCCGCAGTGGGGACAGAAGGCCATGCGCGGGACGATCCGGTGACAGTGCGAGCACACCATCTCCGGGCCGATCGTCACCTCGACCGCCTCCGCCAGCAACATGTAGTGGAGGGCGACCCGCACCCACAACAACAGCGCCACCGCGACGACGGCATAGATCACGGCGACGGACGACTCGGGAAGGAGATAGATGTTGACGAAGCCCAGACCCACCATCACGGCCACGGCGATCGCCAGGTTGAGCCAGAGAGAGGTTGTCCAGCCCCGGACTGGAAGGCGCCGCCTCCGCCCGCGTGCCAGCCAGAGCGCACCGGCCACACCGCCGGTGATGGTGGCATAGATGAACGGGATGAGCAGGCCGCGCTGCAAGATGACCAGCGCATTGTCGGTGGCGGGGGCGCCGGTCTGCAATCCTTCCTTCAACGACGGCCACAGATTGACCACGGTGGAAGCCAGGGCAAACCCCATGGCAGAGGTGGCCCCGAAGGTGAAGCCGTCGAGCGCCTCGTCAAACTTGCCGGTAAAGAAAAGGATGAGCGGTCCGGCCAGCATGAGCGCCAGCGCCAGCAGCGGAAATACC
>DATGJB010000158.1:0-3585 GCA_035295425.1 Chloroflexota bacterium
GTCGGCCCCGCCGAGCTTTCTGAGATGAAGGGCGCACTTCGCCGCGCACGGGGACTCATGCCCTCTCCGCGCCTGAGCACGCGGTAGCCTCGACCGCGATGCCCGTGTTCGTGTGCCCGGTATGCCACGGTCCGCTGGATGAGCGCGGAGCGGCAGGAGTCGTTTGCTCGTCCTGCGGACGGGGGTTCCCGAACCGCGGCGGCGCGCTCGATTTCACGCCCAATCCACCGCCACACCCCGACGTCTCTGAGCGCTGGCCTCTCTGGGAGCAACTGCAGCACAACTTCCTCGTGGCCGCCGAGGAGATACCCGAGCACAGCCTTTCGCTCGGAGACCGCGAAGATGCTCGGGCCTTCGCTGAGTTCGCTGACCTCCGCGGCAATGTGCTCGATATCGGATGCGGGCCACAACGTGAGCCGAGCTACGCCATGAGCGCAGGCGCCGAGTTCGTCGGCATCGACCCCGTTCGCGGCGAGTTGGAGCGTTCATTCCACTTCGTGCAGGGACTTGGCGAGTACCTTCCCTTTCCGGATGGAGCATTTGATCGCGTTCTGTTCGCCACCTCGCTGGACCATGTCCTCAGCCCGGTTCGCGCACTCTCCGAGTCCCGGCGTGTTATCGGCGCCAGCGGTAGCGTCAACATCTGGTTCGGAGAGGTGACCGACCCTGAGGCGCCAGACCCGCTCTGGCGCCGTCTCGCACGCGCCGCCAGGCACCCGGTGGCGGTCACTGCGTCTCTACTCAGAGCGCGCCGCCAACCTCCAGCCCCGGTCCCTGCCTACCAGCGTGAGCTGACCATTCCAGAAGGTGCTACTGACCTGTTCCACGTTGTTCATCTGAGCCACCCGCTGGTCACGGACTGGCTGAGGCAGGCTGGACTTCGGGTCAGCGAGGTCGGCCGCCACGGTCCGAGCGCATTCATACGCGCCGTACCCGCCGACGCCTCACCCTAGGCCCCGGCGGCTGCAGGAACCAAATCCTCGCCCGCGCGACCACTCACCGGAAGCAAGTCACCGGGCAATGGACCTCCTGCCCACACGTGCTCGATCAACGCGCTCCAGATCTGGCCTGCGGCTTCGTAGGAGCAGTGGCGCACGGCGAACTCCCGCCCGGCCCGCCCGAGAGCGTCCCGTCGGGCTGGATCGCGTACCAGCCGCTCGAGCGCCTGCCCGAGCGGTTCGCGGTCGACGTCGACGAAGGGACACTCTCGCATCATCACCGTCGAGCGAACCTCCTGGGGTTGCCAGCCGAGCGCCGAGATCACAGGCTTGCCCGCACTCGACCCCTCGACCGCGAAGATTCCGAAACCGGCTAGAAACTGCTCGGCCACGATGTCACACGCGTGCACTGCGGCACGCACCTCTTCGTTCGGTCGCCGCTCGATCACGTCCAGGCGAACCTTCAGGCCCGTGGCTCGTAATGCATCCACAGCCTGCAGCAGGAGATGCGTGCCTTTTACGTGACGATGGTTTGGTGCATGAACCACCACCACCTCTCCGTTTTGGCCATCCGCTGCGGATGCCCGTCCGTCCCCGCTCCACAGATCGGTATCGACCGCCATCTGCGTCGGCCACACGACGTCCGCCCGCGGCAGGAACCCGTACTGATGGTTACGGATCACCAAGTCCGCCCAGCGACAGAAGTACCGCACCCGACGGCGGGTGGCTTCCGCGTTCCGCGCGATCTCCGGATAGTCCTGGAGCAGTGCGTGCTCCACCGGCCCCAGGTACCCAGGGACCGCGATATCCGTCCCGTAAGGTGAAACGATCAGGCGTTTGCCGGCCAGCCGCACCAGCTGCCCTTCCAGCCACCGCAACGCGGTGAATCGAAGCAACCCGCCATCGAGAGAGGTCAAGAACACATCCGCCCGGCGAAGTGCCCAAGCGAAGACAAAGAAATCTCGCACCGCCTCCCAGGCATGAGCGCTTCCCAGGAATTCCTCCCGCAGAACGTCGAAGTCCTCACGGCGATTGATCGCGTACACGTCGTGGGCGAACGTCAGCGACTCGTACCCCCGGCGACGCATCGCCGCCGACGAATACTTGATTTGGATGACGGGTGTCGGACCCCATAAGAGGCGCGGCCGCTGCCGACTCCTTCGCCGGCGTGTCGTTCGGCGGCGCTCCAGCAGCGCGACCATAACTAGCACGGGCAGGGCAAAGGGGGCCACGCAGGCTCGCACGCCCCCTCGCACAACCGGCCAGAGAGGGTGCGGCAGATCATCCAGACGGCGGCGCCAATCCACCACGCCAGGTAGGTTAGGAGACATGCGGATCCTGCACGCGCCGGCCAACGTCGGCGGCCACCCGATCGGCCTGTCGAAGGCCGAGCGCGAGCTCGGACTCGAGAGCGAGGTGGTCATCTTCGAACCCGATCCGTTCGCCTTCGAGGTAGACCGATCCTTGGCCAGGCCCGGGATCGCACCGTGGCGCACCGCACCGGCGCGTCTGCGATTTCTGGCCGAAGCGCTGCGTCGATACGACGTCTTTCACTTCAACTTCGGCAGCGCTCTCTTCCCTGTTTGGACGCTGCCGATCGCGTTTGACGAGCTCCCACTACTGAGGCGACTCGGTAAGACGGTGATCGCGACCTTCCAGGGCGACGATGCCCGCCCGCCTGAGTACTCTCAGGAGCCCTACAGCCCCGAGCTGATGCCAACCCTGCAACGGCGGCGAGCGAACGCTCGTGCGCGCATGCTGCGCTACGCGCATCGGGTCTTCTATCTGAATCCCGATCTCGGGCGGTGGTTGCCGGGTGCCGCCTTCTGCCCTTATGCGAGCTTCGACCCACGCGAGGTAGAGCCAATCCCGCCGCGCCAAGACGGCGAGCTCACCGTCGTCCACGCCCCGTCACACCGCGCGGTCAAGGGCACCGAAGCCGTAGTCGCGGTCATGGATGCCTTGCGCGCACGCGGCGCGCCGCTTCGCCTCGACCTCGTCGAAGGTGTGACGCGCGCAGAGGCGCTCGCCCGGTGCGCAAGGGCGGATATCGCCATCGACCAGCTCCGTGTCGGATGGTATGGAGGCTTCGCGTTGGAGGCGATGGCGCTCGGCAAGCCAGTGCTCTGCTACATCAACGAGGAATCACCATTCGGCGAAGAGCTGCCGATCGTCGCTACCGCCGCCGAGACGCTGGAGCGCGACCTGGTCGCACTGCTCGAAAGCCGAGGTCGACTTGCCGAGATCGGCGCGGCCAGCCGTAGCTTCGTCGAGCGCCACCATGACCCGCGGAACGTTGCACGGCTGGTTCTGGAGGGCCTCGTCCCGCTCCCCGAGCGACCGGGAACTGGCGACAGCCTGAGCGGATCTTGCCTAGCTGGAGGTGATTAGAAGCTCCGAAGGCAGCGGACTGCCGCACCACACGTGCTCGATGATCGCGGCCCAGTTACGGGCCACCGGTTCGTAAGCGTGATAGTCCAGCACGAACTGACGTCCCGCGAGCCCGAGCTCCGCTCGCCGGGACGGATCCTCGACCAATGCCCGCAGGTTCGCGGCCAGACTAGCTGCATCGGTGTCGACGATCGGACAGGCGCGCAGCGCGGGCGACGAGCGGAGATCCTCTGGCATCCAGCCAAGCGCCGACATC
>DATGJB010000159.1:0-7518 GCA_035295425.1 Chloroflexota bacterium
CGATGCGGCGTGAGGTTTGGGTGGCAGCATGGGGATTGGCAGCACGGGGAGTGGCTGCATGGGGATCGGCTGCAGGAGGGATGGCTGCATGGGGATGGCTCGATGGGGGCTGGCAGGCTGAAGAACGGCTGGAAGGGGTCGGTGGCTGGATTGGGGTGGGTCAGGTGACCCACTGGATGTCGCGGCCGATAGCGCCGAGGGGGTGGGCGTCGCGGCTGTCGGCGCGCATGACCCAGATCTCGCCGGATCCCATGTACATGGCTTCCTGGGGCTGGGAGCGGACGAAGGCGATGTAGCGGTCGTCGCTCGACCATTGCGGATCCCAATCGCTGGTGCCGCGTTCGGAGGTCAGTTTGAGAGTGCGGCCGGAGCGGAAGTCGTAGGCGTTGATGCCGTAGACGGGCTCGATACCCTGCTCGCCGCGGTAGGCGGCGTAGGCGATGCGGGTGCCGGAGCCGGCGAACGCGGGCGTGGATGAGTCGTAGATTCCGCGCGACACGTCGAGGTATTTGCCCCGCAGGTAGACGAGGATGTCGCCACCGGTACTGTACGGCGTCTGGCCGACAAATGCCGCCTTATCGCCGGGCGTGTCGAATCCGACGAATTCGAGTGAGTTGTTCTCGTTGGGGATGTGAATCAGGCCCTGACCGTTGGGCTGGGCAAGCGTCAGGGCGGAGCCCAGGTCGGTGTAAGCGATCTGCCCGGCAGGTGAGAAGTCGATGAAATTCGTGATCGGGACGTCGGTGCGCGACCGGAATGGAAAGACTCTGTGGTTGCTCAAGTCGAGCAGCTCGATCTGCGGCCGCAGATCTCGGAAGCAGCCGTAGTACTTCTGGCAGAGCAACACGTTGGAGGCCAGAAACACGACGTACCGGCCGTCCGGGGAGAAGTGAGGCTGGGTGATATCCCAGTCGGATCGCGCGAAGACGCGCTGCGTGCTGCCGTCGGCCAGACTCAGCAACCAGAGCTGATCGGCTCGCTCGCCGTCCGATCCGCGCTTCACGTAGACGGCGAGGCTGCGATCGAAGGACACGGAGTAGTCGGTGATGAGGCCGTCGCTTGCCCCGACAACCGAGCGGTCGCCGTTGACCGACGCCAGTACGAGCCTCCCTCGCTCGGCGCCGCTGGTGCCCAGGTAGAGCAGGTGCTCGGACTGCGTGGTGAACGACTGGCGGAAGGTGCGAGCGAGATGAGCGCCGCCGGCGGACTGGGACCCGGCGCCAACCGTGACCGTGTAGCGCGTGGCGAAGCGGAGATTTCGGCGCGGAATGAACAGCAGCTCATTACCCGACCAGCTGAAATCGCCGGGGACGCGCGGCGTGATGGCGAAGCTGCGCTCGACCGATCGGATGCTCATCGGCTCGGTGAAGCTCAGCACGATCTGCGTGTTGACCAGGGCGCCGTCGAGCGATTGGGCCGTCTGCATCGTGTCGACGGTGGGTCCGAGCCGCGCCGAGGCGATCGAAAGGCCGGCCACGGCCAGGCCGAGCCCGAGAACGACGCCGGCGATGACCTTGTCGAAGTGGGACATGCGACGCCCTTGAAGGCGCGAATTCGCTACTTCTGGCGGCCCAGGTCGACGAGACGGACCGTCAGCACCTTACGCTTCGGGTTCGTGACGTTCAGCGCAATGGTCCAGCCGGACAGGGTCTGCTTGATCGGCTGCACGATGACGTAGGAGCGAGGCGTCGTTCCCTGGAACTTCACCGGCTTGCTGCTCTGGAACAGGCTCTTCTTGTAGATGCCGTTGTAGTCCTCGATGCCGAGCGCCGAGAACTTGATGTGGGCGGGCGCGCTGACGTCGATGCGGTAGCGGTGCGCCGGGACAAGGCCCGCCACGACGAAGACGCTACCCGTGCCGCGCGGGGACGATCGCTGCAGAATCACGTGGTCTTTGGCGTACGCGCTGCCGGTAGCTGTGGCAGCGACGGCGAGAACACATAGGATAGTAATGATGCGCCTGAGCAAGAGAAACCTCCGAAACCCCAACTGCTGACGGCCGCCTGAACGGATGGATTGCGCTCTAGAGCGCGCCGGCGGCGTGTCAGGCCGGCGGCGCGACCTTTGACAGGCCTGGCCCGTCGCGGCGCCACCCCGAAAAGCGGCCCATTGTATCGCACCGCGAGCGGGTAGTATATCCGTGTGATTCACCGACCGGACGACCCCGTGCAGGTTCAGACGGCTTCCGCGGCCCCAGCCGCGATTGTGCCGCGCTTCGCGTCCTCGTGCGCACGTGCGATCGCGCTACTGCTCGCGCTCTTCTCCTTCTTCTTCGCGGCGTACATCTTCACGGCTTCGGCCGACTACTTCTCGACCGGAGACACGACGATTCGGATCGAGCAGGCGGAGAACATCCTGGGTCGCTGGGGCCCTGATCTCAATGGCTGGAAGCTGCAGTACCCCAACCATCTGAAGAAGGAGTACTTTGATCCGCGCATCTCGCTTGGGCGCGGCGGCAAAACGTATTCGACGTATCTGCTGGGTCAGCCACTCCTGATCATTCCGTTCGACTACTTCAGCAGCCAGCTCGCCATTCACGAGCGCTGGCCGTACGGTCCCACTCTCCTCTTTTTCGACCGCTTGGTCGGGCCACTGCTCGGCGCGCTGGTCGCTCTGATCTTCTTCGTCTTCGCGGTTCGCCTCGGGTTCGGCGTGCGCCGGTCGCTCCTGCTGACGCTTATTCTAGGCTTTGCCAGCAGCCTCTGGCCTGACGAGCAGAGCGTGCTCGAGCACACGGAGGTCGCCTTCTTCTTGCTGGTGGCGTTCTACGGCGCCTACCGCTTCCGCGAGCAGGAGGGAGGCTGGCAATACCTGGTGCTTGCCGGGGTCGGTCTCGGTGGGGACGCGTTCACCCGCTACCAGGACGCGTTTCTCGGAGGGCTGGGCATCGGCCTGTATCTCCTGTTGCCGGGCGGTCCGTGGCCCGGCCTGATGGGGCGGGTGCGCCGGTTCATCCTGGTGGGAGCGGGCATGCTGCCATTTCTGGTGGTCGACGCCTGGTACAACTGGGTTCGTTTCGGCAAGCCGCTGGCCAGCGGCCATCACGAGACGGTGTTCGGCTATGCCATCTGGAAGGGCGCGCTCGGACTGACGGTGAGCCCGGGAAAGGGCATTCTGTGGTACTGCCCGATCCTGTTTCTGCTCGCGCTGGCCGGCCCTCGTTTCGCGCGGCGCTACTCGGCGCTCACCGTAGCCATAGGTTTCACCGCGGTGGCCTGGATTCTCCTCTACGGTTATGTGACGTACTGGCACGGCGATCCGGCCTGGGGCCCGCGCTACCTGTACGGGATGCTGCCACTGCTGATCCTGCCGCTGGGCGAGGTGCTCAACTGGCCGAAGCAGCACGCGCGATCGATGGTCTGGAGCCTTACCGCAGTCGTGGTGGCGATCAGCTTCGCTATCCAGTTCGCAGCGGTGACGGTGAGCCCGTGGCGCACGTGGTACCGGGTGATCGCGTACGAAGAGTCGCAGGGGTACAAGTGGCAGTGGATCGCGGCCCGCTACCGCTACCACTGGAACATCCACGAGTCGCCGCTAGTCTTCCAGCTCCACGGGCTGTATCAGATGGCGTACGACGGGATCACCCACAGCAGCAAGTACGACCTTGTGCCGCCGGACGAGGACGGCATCCTGGATTCGCTATCCACAAACTATGCCATCAACCAGTGGAATCTATGGTGGAAGTCCGACGAGTTCGATTGGTGGATGGGTAGACAGAAGATCGTGGCGGGGATGACGATGTTGATCGCGATCATGCTGGCCTCGGGCGTCTACCTCGTCGCCGAAACGTCCGGTCTACTCGAGGAACCGCGCGCCGGAAAGCGCCTTGAGCTGGTTCCGGAGGCCGCCTGAGTGAATCGTAGGGTGCTGCAGATTGGCGTCTTCTCGCTGATCGCACTGTGCATCGGAATCGCCGGGACGGCGGCGGTCTTCGCATTCATCCCGGACTCCGGATCGCCACCGGCGATCTTCGACGATTTCAACTGGAGCTCGATCTCGAACGGTTACTGGCATGTGAACCCGATTGGTGCGACGGCGGTCATCAAGTCGGGACTGCTGACGCTAAGCGGGCACAGCGTCGAGCTGGACCGGCGGCTGCAAACCGATCCGAAGGAGACGGTAGTGGCGGCCAGGGTGCGCGCCCTGTCGTTCAACAAGTTCGGTCTGGGGATCGGCGTCTACCATTCGGGTACGGTGGGCATGGAGTTCGATGCCGACGGGATCAAGTGCGGCCGGGGCACGGATCACGGCTACCAGGTGGATTTCCTCAAGGGATGGAAAACGCCGCCGGTGGGGCAGTGGTTCTACCTCGAGGTCACAGTCGTCAACCCGTATCCCAACCCGAAGGTGTTGCAGCAGCTCGGCGACATCTCGTCCGACAAGCTGAAGAAGGTCAAAGTAATCTGCGCGGCCTATGACTCACAGGGACACCTGATCTCGCGGGTCTCGCCGACCGATCCGCCGGCGAACTCGCACTACGTGGCGTTTGACGAAGTCTTCATGCGCACCTGGGACAGCAATAACCGCTACCAGGTGGACTGGTTCTATGCCGGACCGCCGTCGGGCGACCCATTGATTGCCGTGGCGCGGAGGGCGCCGAAGTGACGTACGCTGATCGCGTACGCAAACAGCGACGCAAAGGACCCGATTGATGTCCTCTGAGGTCGACCCGGTAGAGGCCGGGTCACTGGCGACCGAGCAGCAAGCGCCGCTGCTCAATCCGGGGCGGATCACCGCCATGGCCGAAGCGATCGAGGAAGGCCGCTTCAAGAAGATCGGCAGCGTTCTGGTTGCCCGCGAGGGCCGCCTTCTCTATGAACGGTACCCTGACGGAAGTGACCGGTCTACCGTTCGCAACACTGGGTCGGCGACCGCGACCGTCACCGGCATGTTGATCGGGATCGCCTCGGACCGGGGTCTCCTCGACCCCGAAACGCGCATACTGGATGTCCTGCCCGAGAAGCGGCCCGCGCGGCCCGATCCTCGTAAGGATGCGATCACGGTTGAGGACCTGCTCACGATGAGCTCGGTCCTCGAGTGCAATGACCTCAATTCGTTCTCCCACGGGCACAGGGAGCGCATGTTTCTGGTGGAGGACTGGCTCCAGTTCGCACTCGATCTCCCCATCCGGGGCTTTCCATCCTGGAATGTCCGACCGGAGGCGTTACCCTACGGCCGGAGCTTCAGTTACTGCGCCGCCGGGGTGGTCCTCCTAGGGGCGATACTGGAGCGGATCACCGGCCAGCCGGTCCCCGACTTCGCCCGAGACAACCTCTTTGAGCCGCTCGGAATCAGACGAGTTCAGTGGCAGTTCTCGCCGAGCGGAAGCGCGGTAACGAGCGGCGGGCCGGGCCTGACCAGCCGCAGCCTGATTCGGCTCGGTCAGCTCTACCTCGAAGGTGGGAGCTGGCGAGGCCAGCAGATCATCTCACGGGAATGGGTCGAGCGTTCCACCCAGCCGCACGTGCGTGTCGATGACGACACCGAGTACGGGTACCTCTGGTGGCGACGGACAGTTGGAACACACCTTTATGGCGTGCAGAAGCAATTCGGGTGCTACTTGATGCAGGGTGACGGCGGAAACAAGGTAGCCGTGATCCCCGAACTGCAGCTGGTGGGAGTTATCACCAGCGGGCGCTTCAACAAGCGAAATGCTCACCTCGAGACAGACTCACTGCTGAACGGGTACATCCTGCCGGCGGCAATAGATTTGTAGGTGTGCCATTGGAAGGCTCGGTACTAACGAACTAGCGGTGACCACTGGCTGGCGCCCGAGCCCAAGATGAATCGGGCCGCCATACGGCGGCCCAAAGAGCGTTCACTGTGCGGAATCGTGCCCTTTACTCGAGGTAGTCTTTGATCTTGCGGGTGATGGACGGGTGGCGCAGCTTGCGCAGGGCCTCGATCTCAATCTGCCGAATCCGCTCGCGGGTGAGGCCGAAGTGGCCCCCCACCTCTTCGAGTGTCTGCGGCCGGCGGCCCGAGAGGCCGAAGCGGAGGCGGATGATACCGGCCTCGCGGTCGGACAGCTTGTCGAGCACCTCGTCGATGGCGTCGCGGAGTACGCCCTTGGCGGCGAGCTCCTCGAGGTCGTGCGACTCATCCTCGACGAAGTCGCCGAGCATGCTCTCCTCGTCGTCGCCCACCGGCTTCTCGAGCGATATCGGCACGCGAATCGCGCTCTTGATCTCCTCGACCTTCTCCGGGCTCATCTCCATCGCTTCCGCGATTTCCTCGAGCTTTGGGTCCCGTCCCAGGCTCTGCGAGAGCCGCATGATCTCGCGGTTGTACCGGCTGATTCGCTCGTTCATGTGCACCGGCACGCGAATCGTCCGCGCCTGATCGGCGATGGCACGGGTTACGGCCTGACGGATCCACCAGGTGGCGTAGGTGGAAAACTTGAACCCGCGCCGCCAGTCGAACTTCTCGACGGCACGCATGAGCCCGGTATTCCCTTCCTGGATCAGATCGAGCAGGCTCATTCCGTGACCGAGGTACTTCTTGGCCACGCTGACGACCAGCCGAAGATTGGCCTCGATCATCTGGCCGCGAGCGCGGTTACCGGCCCGGTCGTAGACGGCGGCCGCTGCCTCATCCCAGGTGAGGATGGTGGCGATCTGCTCGTCGGTCAGGTCCAGTCCCTCGAACGCTGCTTCCGGATCGGCGGCGATGCGCGCGCGCTCGGCGTCGTTCTCGGGCCGAAGCGCGTTCATGATGAGGCGCTGCAGCTCAATTGCCTTGGCGAGACGCACCTCGTCCGCCTTCTTGAGAAGCGGCACGCGGCCGATCTCGCGGAGGTACAGGCGCACCGCATCCTGAGCCTGCTCGTTCTCTAGCTGCGATAGTGGATCGTGATGTTCCGGAGCAGGCTCCTCCGGCTCCATGACCAGGTGCCCACGAAGGACATTGTCCTGCGAGGACATCTCATCTGCAGGTGCGTACATGGCACCTCCTTTCAAAAGGAAAACACTGGAAAAGGCCATGGAGCGTCGCGACCTCCGTGGCCTTTCTCGGGGTGTGCATCGTGCTGGCGGCTACGCCGCTGGGCCGTGGCTCCGGCCCCCATTCTCACGACCACAGTGTATCACAGTATGCGACATAATGTAAATAGGTTGGAGCGCGAAATTCGGCGCGAATTTCACTTTGTGTAACGTGCCGGCAGCGCCCGATGTGACGGAGGAATGAGGCGGTGGATATCGGGATTGTCGGCGCGCCGGTGGATCTCGGCGCTGACCGGCGAGGCGTGGATATGGGCCCCAGCGCAATTCGCTATGCGGGACTCGAATCACGACTGCGCGAGAGCGGACACACCGTCCGCGACTTCGGGAATATCGCGGCGCCGGTCCCGGAAAGCATGCAGAGCTTGCCTTCGGCGCTCAAATACCTTGAACCGATTGTCGGCATGGCGAACGAGCTGGCGGCGTGCGTCGCCGGGATCGCACAGCTGGGGTTCATGCCGCTGGTCCTGGGCGGCGACCACAGCGTGTCGCTCGGCTCGGTAGCCGGCGTCACGCGGAC
>DATGJB010000160.1:0-5270 GCA_035295425.1 Chloroflexota bacterium
TACCTGAAACATCGGTACTCGCTGTCCGGGACCGATCCACTCGCTCACGAAACCGGCGGATTCGAGATCCTGCGCGGTTCGGTGCACGAGCACGGCAAAGGCCAGGAAAGGTGAGGCGCGCAGGAGAGCGGCATCGGCTTCCGCGGAGAAGAGCTCGTGAAAGAGGCGCGGCTGTCGCAGGAGCTGGCCCAGTAGCGCCGGTCGCTCGCGCAGCTCGGCGAGGAGGTCCTCGATTGAGTCAAAGTCCTGGCTGGTCGTGACGAGCAGCGACAGGTCGGCGTCGGTGAGGTGCTCGAGGTAAGTTGCCGCATTCATAGCACCTCACCCCTAACAAACCTGCACCGGCAGCGTCCAGCCGCGGCCTCAGCGCAGGGCATCGGGTGGTGTGCCGCGTCTCACCGCCTGAAACCGCGCAGCGCCGCCTGAACTCGCTGCCAGTGCGTCCTTCCCCGCTTGATCTCCTCCTCGCCAACGGTGTGCTGGCTGTAGCGAGCTTCCACGAATGCATCGGTTAGCGCCTGCATATCCTCGCCGGCCGGACCGATGTGGGGTGAGAGGACCGCCGCGAACTCGCGCGGGGTTTGTGAGGCGGTGCGTCCGATCCCGACCCGACGGGAGCGGCGAAGCACACTGAGATAGTAGTGGATAAGATGCTCACGGGGTGTTCTCGGCCCGGGCTTGAAGAGCTGCACGCGCCCGTGCGTCAGGCCTGGGCGTTGCAAGCGAACACCCAGCTCGGATGGCAGATGATCGCCCAGCGCCTCGGCCAGCCCAAGCAGCCGCTGCCGGAGCGTGTCCCAGAGCCGGGTCAGGACACTGCCGAGCCGGCCGAACCGTGGTGCCATGCCTCGTGGGCGCGCGACACGACGCCACTGGCTGCGGATCAGATAGAGGGCAACCGCGGCGATAAGCATCCAGAAGACCGCCGTCCTGAGCAGCGTGCCCCAATCGAATCCTCCGGTCGTCGCCCCGTGGTGCGGATGAGGCCTGGGGTGCGGCGGAGGGCCGTGGAGCGGCACGGGCGGCGTCGGCAGCTGTGTGGTCCGGGTTGGCTTGACACTGAAACGCTTCAGCAGATCGATCAGCGGTCCCCGGATCAGTCCCCAGAGCTCGTTCCAGGCGGCTTTCCCCGGCCCCAGCAGCCCGATCGTGTGATTGGTCGGAAGCAGGAAGGCAACTACCGCGGTCAGCGCGAGAAAGAGCAGGCTGTACCGTAGCCAGCGGCCTTCCAGACCACCGGTGACGGACACCTTCCGGTCCTGCCAGCGTCGCTTCAACGCGACCAGCCGCAAGTGACCGAGTACCATCAGGCCTAATACGAAGTACGCGAACACATTGACGATTGGTCCGGATGGTGTGGTGTCGGCATTGGGGAGATGGAGGGCCCCCGCGATACTCGACTGGGTAGCCCCGGCCACCACGAAGAGGACTGCGCCGGCCACGAAATAGCGGACAGCCAGCCGGCGCAGTGGTGGAATGGCGTGGAAGCGGCTTCCCTCGGGCTCGTCGAGCGCCGCCAGATGCTCCATGATGTCGGAGATGGCAAGCCAGGCAGCCAGCACCGGCAGGTAGAAGGCAAGTGTCCTGGTGTCGAGATGCGGGAACCCGGCCTCGAACGGCGCCTGGCCGTCGAGCACGTCGACGTAGAGCTGAGTAACGGTGAACAGCGCCAGTAGCTCGCCCAGCCGCAGCAGGCCACGGCGCTCGCTCGGGAACCACGGCTGGTGGCTGACCTGGTACGAGACATAGGCCTCGATGGCCGCCGCGCCGCAGAGCACGACGACGACGGCACCGCTCCACCCCGGGACCAGCATCTGCACCAGCGCCACCGGCGAGACCGCGAAACCGACCACCAGCAACGTCAGCGTCACAGCGCGGAAGAGGTGCTCACCCGCCCCCTGCGCCGTCATGCCAGCGCCGCCAGGTCCTGATCCGCCCAGACCCGCCACACCGGCATGCCTGCTATCCCGGCATCTTCATCGGTGCGCAACCACGACGGCCGCACCATCACGACTGCCACGGCATGGCCCGACCGTTGCAGGTAGAGGAGCGTGCCGGCCAGCTCGTCGCTCACGCTACCGGTCACGACGATCATCGTCGTTCCCCAGGCCAGGTGTACAGCTTCCTGCCGGAGCAACCCCGGAAACGACTCGCCCGGGCTCATCTGCACTCGTGCCAGAACCTCGAGTAGCGCCATCAGATGCCCACGTTCGGCGCCGGGAGGAAGGGAGATGCGGCGCCGGCTCGCGTCACCGTCATTCCCCACAACGGTTGCCAGTCCGGCAGGCAGTGATTCGTTGACCACAATGTGGTGCGCAAGTGACGCCGCCACCGTGATTGCCATCTCGACCGCGTCGTAGCGGCTGCGCAGCTCGTAGTCGCGTATGTCAAGGTCGAGACAGATCTGGGTATCGCGCGCCGTCGCCGGCTGAAACTGCTTCACCATGAGCCGGTTAGTGCGCGCCGTGGCCTTCCAGTTGATGCGCCGTGGCGAATCTCCGCGCCGGTAGTCCCGAACGCCCATGATGCGGGTTGGATCTTCAAACAGCGGCAGGCGCGCCGGGAGATTCGTCAGCGCCGAGCGAGTCGGCAGCCCCAGCCGCTCGAGCGGCACGATGCGCGGGTAGACCAGCAGCCGTCTCGCCTCGTTCGCTGCCAGCGCTCGCTGCTCGATTCCCAGCACATCCCCACTCTCCGCGCGCAGCGGTCCCAGTTGGTACACGCCCCGGCGGCGACAGTGGAGCGCGTAGCTGAAGCGGCGCGTCTCACCGCCCCGGAGACTGAATGCCTGCGCCGGAAAAAGCTCGGACCGAAGCTCGATCGGGATCGATTCCTCGATCTCGATCCAGGGCACCGGAAGCCGGCCCGAATTGTGCAACGCCAGGTCCACGGTAACGTGATCGCCGGTGAAGGCGCGATCGAGAAAGGCTCGTTGCACGCGCAATCCCTCCGCGGCGCGACGGGTCCACAGCCTCGACAGCACGTAGATACCCGCCAGAAACCAGACGATGACGAAGAACAGCTCGACGCGCAGCGCCAGGGCCAGCGCCAGGAGGAGGAGAATGAACGGAACGAGCGCTCCCACGGTTCGCGTTCCCGACTCAGCGCAATCTCAGAGCGCGAGACAGTGGGGCACGCATAGGCGACTTCTCAGCTCGCCTCACCGATGTCGACCTCCAGGCCGCGCAGGATCTCGTCGACGATAAATCGGGCGTCCCGGCCGCGCAGCTGGCTCTCCGGCTTCACGATGAGACGATGCGGCAATGCTAGCACCGCGACCTCCTTTACATCGTCCGGTGTCACAAAGTCGCGCCCGTGAATCGCGGCCAGAGCCTGGGCCGTCTTGTAGAGAGCGAGCGAGCCCCGCGGGCTGGCGCCGACCGAAACATCGGGATGCATGCGAGTCGCCCGAACCAGATGCATGATGTAGCGTTCGAGTGACTCGTCAACGTGGACGTCGGTGACCAGGTCGTACAGCGCCGGCAGTTCCCCGGCCTCGACCACGGCCCGCACGTGATCGATCGGGTGCTCCTTTCGCTGACGGCGCAGCATCAGGATCTCCTCGTCCTCACCCGGGTAACCAAGAGGCAGCCGGAAGAGAAAGCGATCGATCTGTGCTTCGGGCAGTGGAAAGGTTCCCTCGAATTCGATGGGGTTTTCCGTGGCGAGGACGAGAAATGGGTTCGGCAATCGGTGGGTGACGCCGTCAACTGTCACCTGCCGTTCCTGCATGGCCTCGAGCAGCGCCGCCTGAGTGCGCGGCGTGGCCCGGTTGATCTCGTCCGCCAGGATGATGTTGACCATCACAGGGCCCGCACGAAACTCGAATTGACCGGTTTGCTGGTTGTATACCGAAAGGCCGGTCACATCGTTGGGCAGGAGGTCTGGCGTACATTGCAGCCGGTTGAAGGAGAGCTCCATGCTGGCGGCCAGCGCGCGCGCCAGCATTGTCTTGCCGGTGCCCGGGACGTCTTCGATCAGTACGTGGCCCCGGCAGAGAAACGCCACCAGCAGATACTCGATCTGGCGGCGCTTCCCGACGATGACCGTCTCGACGTTCCCGGCGACACGGTCGACGAATGCTGTTACGGGCGTCACCCGATTACCGATCCCGGCGCGCCCTTCGGCGCACAGTCCCCCATTGGCCCAGTCTAGCCTGGAGCGGCTCCAGGGGAACACGGCAACTGCTCGGCGGCCGGGCCGCAGAGCCGGCCGGACCGCGTTGGAACCGGCCAGTCAGTCGCGCTCACGCCACGGTGACACTCCGTGGAAGAAGGGTCCCCTATGTGTTATTTTTGACATTTTCGCCTCAAGTAGTGTAAACCACGACAGCTACACGCTGGGAAACGATGAGCTCGACTCGCGAGCGGCGCGCTGACCCGCCGCCTCTCCCGGTAGGGCTTGAAGCTGCCCCCAAACCCGCCAAAGGTCAGTGCGAAGGAGCTCGCTACATGGAGATGTCGGTTGCGGTCCCCACGCCACGGGTTTCCCAGGATGCTGAGAGTGAGTCGCATCCTTCCGAGCTGTACCGAGTCGTCCGCTCCGATACCGGCGGCCTCATCGTCGAGCTCACCGATGCAGGCCTCCTCGAGCGGCTCCGGGCCGCGGTTCCCGCACCGCCCACGCCGAATGACAGGGACCATCTCTCCTTTCTCGCCGAGCGGCGCCAGGATGGTACCTACTGCGTTGCCTTGACGGAAGCAGGTATCCAGCAGTTTGAAACCGCCCTGGGTCTCGCCGCCGACTTTGGCCGGCACCGGACCGTATCGCACCACTCGACCATCGCCGACCTGATGGAGCGCGCGGCAACCAGGGAGGAGCTTTCCGATGCGCTGCGGAGTCCCGCGGCCGGCAATGTTCATCGGGCCCGCGTCGCCGTCCTGCGCCGAAAGCTGCGCGGCACCGAGGAGCCGTCGTTCGAAGACCGGACGGTCAGCCGCGCCGGCAAGCTGGTAATCGTGGCGGCCGCTCTGCTCTGGGCGCTGTGGCAGCTGCGCATCGCGCTCCAGGACATCCAGGACATTCCCGGCATTCTCGCCAACCTCCCCGGCGACATCCTGGCTCTCACGCCCACGCGGCCGTTCGAGCAGGTCGGAAGCAACATCAGCGACGCCGGCGCCCACCTCATGCTGACCGGGCTAGGAATCGTCGTCGTCTATGTGGCCGCGAAGATGATCAATCCGCTAGGCCGCATGTATCGGCGAGATCAGCTGGTGCCGGGGGAGCGGACTGTGGTCCGCCTTGCTTGCTGGATCCTCCGCCGGATCGCG
>DATGJB010000161.1:0-2430 GCA_035295425.1 Chloroflexota bacterium
AAATTTTCCCGCCGGCGGGAAAATTTCGCTCAGTCGGACGGCGCGCGAATCTGCCAACACAGGTCGGGCGGATCGCACTGCCCACCGCTCATCGCCATATCGACGGCGCGAGCGATCTGCTGGCCGAACAGACGTTGAATGGGTGGAGCACCGTGCTGCTCGGTCGCCACACGCTCCAACCGTCGCACCTCCTGAAGCTCATGGACGAGCTCCTCGTACAGCTGGCGCGCGCGGGCGGCGTGCTTCGCCATGTCCCTGTCGAGACGCGCGACGGCGCCGGCCCGGGAGATGACATCCCGCTCATGGACATGTGCTGCAATCCGCGTCTCCAGGTCCACGCGCTGCTCGCCGAGCACGGTCGCGGCGCGTTCCGCCTCGATCAGCTCCTGCTGAACGCTGGCCAGACGCGCCTGGACGGCGCGAACGGCCTTGGAAGTGGCCTCGCCGGCCGCCTCCCGTCCGATCGCCTGACGCTCCTCGACGGTCAGGAGTCGCTGTTCAGCGCGCAGCTTCTCTGTCAAGTGTGCCTTGACACTCTGCGATTCCTGGACACGCGCCAGCTCATCGCGGAGAGCGCGCTCCTGCTTCTCCGACTCCCTCGACGCGGCCGCCAGCTCCTTTTCCGTTTGGGAGACTAGGTGGTCGGGTAGCGGCGTCGGGACATTTTCCGGGCGTAGGCCAGCCTCAACATACGTATTGCCGGCGACGTTGAAAACAGAGGGAAGTCCCATCACGCTCCTCGACTACCTTCGGCCGTACGCGCCTGCCAGGAGGCGCTCGGTCAGTGACGCCGGCTCGGTGCTGAGTCGGTCACTCAGGCTGGGCCATGCCGGTGCATCGTGAGCAGGCACTGACGGCGTCGGAGTTGGTTTCCGCGCCGGGGGCGATTGTCGCGCCGCCGGCGAACTGGCGGCATGGCGGGCGATCAGTCGCGCCGCCCTGGCTTCGATCTTGCGGAGGCGCTTCTCATCGATTTCAGGCACCGCCGCCGCGGGCGGGTGAGCCTTCGGAAGGCGAATCGGTGGGACGGTCGGAGGTTTCGCCGGGATGGTGACTGCGGGACCTGGCGCGGCGCCAAGGGTGGACATGCGGCGCATGAGGTCGGCGAGGTCATCGGCGGAAAGCGGTTCAGCGGCCTGCATGGCTATGCCTCCCGCGCAAGGTCGGGGTAGATCGCACGGGCAATCTCCTCGACTGACGTTTCTGGGTAGCTGCGGCGCCCACTCCGGTCACGGGGCGCCGGCGGTAGCACGCCCTGGCGCTCCAGGCGGCGAATCGTCTCGGCGCTCCGCCCGACTGCGCGGGCCACTTCACCAACGGACAATCGGCGAATCATTGGACGAACCCCCTGAAATGCGAAAAGCCCCGGCCGATACTCGGCTAGGACCACAAAAACGTACTCTGAGCGGGTTATGCACGTTCCCGACACCTTAGTGTAGCACGCCCGCCGAGCGGACGCATTGCGCCAACTACGGGCGGGCTACCCTGCCAGCGACGGAATAGATGTTCGAGGGATACGCAGAGCCAGCAGCAGCCTCCTCCTGGGAGAGCATCGGCCATATAGTCCCCCTGCCGAAAATCTCCCCGCCTGGTAGGACCCTCATAACCAAACTGCAACCAAAAAACCTATACGGCAGGTTGGAAGTGCGGCATACTGCTGGCGGGAAGTCAAAGTCGCGCCAGAGTGGCGCCAAGGAACGCGGAAGGGACGAACTATGAACGAACAGCGTTGGAAATCACGGTCGGTACTGGTGGGAGCCTCCTTGCTGCTGTTGGCGGCAGCCTCGAGCCTGCAGGTCCCAAGTGCCCTTGCCTACGTGGGAGGATGCCGCACTGATCCGGTGGTCGTGCTCTCCAATGGCGCAGCGTTGGATCTGAGCGCAGGCATCTCGGATAACTTGTCCGATGTGAGGAGCGTCGTCTACGTCGTGCACGCGCCCGTCGGTATTCACGAAACCGCGGTGATCAACACGAGCGGGCTCATGGGGCTCAAGGAAACCGTCCAGTTCTCCGCCGACGATGCGGTGAATACTTTCGACGTGTCGACCACGGTGTCTACTGGTCAGAGCAATGTAGCGGTACAGGCAAATGCCTCGGTGGTGTCCCCATTGAACCTCGTGGTCGGATTGGCCAAGACGGTCTCGGGAGCCAGCAATCAGGCGATTCATCTCCACTTCACGGCGCTGCTCTAGCCGGCATGCGCAACTACTGAGACCCGGGGCACCGACTCCAGAGCGGCGCGTTCGAGCAGAAAGATAGGGATCGATTGATGAGACGGGAGGAATAGGCAATGCACAATTCTCGCCGGTGGCGACGCAAGGTGTTTGGTGGCGTGGTGGTGCTGGCGGCGGCGCTAATGGCCATGTGCCCGCTGGCGCGGGCACATGCAACCGCCGGCTGTCGCACCGATCCGCTGGTGACACTCTCGAA
>DATGJB010000162.1:0-37326 GCA_035295425.1 Chloroflexota bacterium
CCGGGAGCAGATCTGCGAGCGGATCCCGCTGCACCGCTTCGGGAAGCCGGAGGAGGTGGCGAAGGCGGTTCGGTTCTTCTGTGTGGACGCCGACTACATCACCGGTGAAGTGCTCGGCGTCAACGGCGGTCTGTATATGTAGCGGAGAGCGCGCCCGGCCGGCAGTTCCGCCGTCAGCGCGAGCGGGCCGCCAGCCAGCGCTCGATCTCCGGCCAGGTCGTCTCGACGGCGCTACTGCCGGCCATGATGCCGATGTGGCCGCCGGGAATGCGCAGCAGCTGTCTGTCACTGCTTCCCACGCGGGCGAGAATGCTCTCCGACTGCGGCGGCGGGACGATGTGGTCGCGCTCCGCCACCACATTGAGCAGGGAAGCCCGGATGGCGCCGAGATCGACGGGACGGCCGCGTGCCAGCAATGTGCCGCTTAACAGGCGATTCTCCCGGTAGAGCTCGACAATGAGCTGGCGGAAGGCTGCTCCCGCCATCGGAATGCCATCGTTGATCCAGGTGTGCATCGCGTGCCACGAGTCCACCACGCGCGGGTTGTCAGCGTTTTCCCAGAGACGGGCATAGGTACTCAGATAGCTGTCGACCGGCTTCAGCGCCTTCGCGCCGTAGTCGATGAGCTCGGCCGGCATGTTGCCGAACGTCTCAAGGATCGCGTCGACGTTGAGGAAACGCTCGTCAACCCATCGCAAGAATCCACCACAGCTGCGCTCTGAGAAGTCCAGCGGCGCGGTGAGCAGAATCAGATTGCGCAGGCCGTCCGCCGGCTGTAGCGCGGCGTACATGACCCCCAGGAGGGCGCCGATGCACCAGCCCAACAAGGTCAGCTCATCGGATCCGGATACCTCCTTCACCTTCCGGATCGCGCGTGGTAGGTAGTCGAGCGCGTAATCGTCGAGCCGCAGCGCCTGATCCTCCGGTCCGGGCGCGCCCCAATCGATGAGGTACACGTCGAAGCCGCGCTCCTGCATGAAGCGGACGAAGCTGTTGTCCGGCCGGAGATCGAAGATGTATGGGCGGTTGACCAGGGCGAAGACCAGGAGCAGTGGGACCGGAAACCGCTCGGCGGGCGGAGCCGGCGGTAGGTAGCGGTAAAGCTTCGCCTTGTTCAGCGTCCAGACAGTCTGCTTTGGCGTCTGGCCGACCGGGTACGGGGTGCTGACTACCCGCTGAAAGGTGCGCATCCGCTCCTGCCGGCGTCTGGCCTCAGCCTCGATCTCGCCGGCCAGGGGCTGCGCCGGGTCGGGGGAGCGCTCGGCACCCTGGCCCATTCACACCTCTCGCCTGACCATACCAGAGGCGGGGGCGGCGGGGTCGGAAGCGCGCGCGAGAGGTCTCATCCGACGCACCTCGCGCGCGCCGCGGCGGCTACCGGGAGCGCGGCTCCAGCCAGGCGTCGATCTTCGGCCAGGTGACCTTGCGCGCTCCGCTCCCGGCCATCATCCCGATGTGACCGCCTGGAATGTGGATCAGCTCTTTGTCCTTGCTGCCAATCAGAGGCATGACCCCGACCGTTTCGCCGGGTGGGACGATGTGGTCCTCATTCGCGACGACGTTGAGCACGCTGGCCCGGATGTTGCCGAGATCCGCCCGCTCGCCGCGCAGCCGCATCTCACCTCGCACCAGCTTGTTCTGCTGGTACAGCTCGACGATCAGCTGGCGGAAGGCACCGCCGGCCATGGGCGTGAGGTCGTTCACCCAGGTGTTCATGGCGTGCCATGACTCCACGATCTTGGGATCGTCGAGGTTGTCCCATAGTCGCAGATAGTTCGAGATGTAGTTCTCGACGGGCTTGAGCGCCTTGGCGCCGTAGTCGAGCATCTCGCCCGGCATGTTGCCGGTCACTTCGAGGATCCGGTCCACGTTGAAGTACCGTTCGTCGACCCACTTGATGAAGGCGCCGCAGGTCTTGTCTGAGAAGTCTAGCGGGGCAGTGAGCAGAATCAGGTTGCGGAGGCCGTCGTCGGGCCGCAGCGCTGCGTACAACGTCGTCAGGATAGCGCCGATGCACCAGCCGAGCAGGGAGAACTCGTCAGAGCCGGCGACCGTTTTCAGCTTGCGGATGGCACGCGGCATGTACTCGAGCACGTAGTCGTCGAACTTGAGATTCTTGTCCTCGGGACCAGGTATCCCCCAGTCCAGCAGGTAGACGTCGAAGCCCTTATGGATCATGTACTCGACGTAGCTGTTCCCCGGACGCAGGTCCAGAATCGAGGGCCGGTTCATGAGGGCGAAGACCAGTAAGAGGGGAACGGGGAACCGCTTTTCCTCCGGCACGACCGGGGTGTAGCGGAAGAGCTTCGCCTTGTTGAGCGCCCACACCACCTCGCGTGGGGTCTGAGCGACCGGGTACGGCGTGGTCAAAACGCGTTTGGCGGTTTGTAGGTTCTCTTCGATGCGTAGCAGCCTGGAGCCAAGCTCTTGCGGTGAGGTAGAAGGGGCGATCATCATTCCTCCTTTGCGGCGGATCGCCTGGTTGAGGGCCTGGACGCTCCGGCCGCCGGCGCCGAGCGAAGCTCGCGCTGCAGCGTGTCGAGCTTGGCGTCCATGTCGTCCAGGCGCATCTCGATGTTTGTCATACGCTCCGCCAGACTCACGACGTCACTGCGCGTCGGCATGTTGAGCTGGCCGAGCACCTGGTTCATCGTGCTCTCCACGACCTTTCGGAACGGGGCAGAAGCCGTCAGCCAGTTATCAAGCATCATGCCGGTGGCGCGGGCGTACTCGTCGGAGTTGACCATGTCGATCATCGTTTTCGACCAGACGTCCAGGTAGCTGTCACGCATGCTGTTCCAGGTGGCGAACGGATCGAACGGTCCGGTGTCCTGGGATTGAGTCATGATTCAACCTCTCTTTCATTCTGCGCGGAGCCGGCGATCGAGGAGGCGACATTCGGTCTGGGGCCGGCCGGCTTCGGCCGGTAGATGACGTTCGCCTCGCCGTCGAGAACTTCTTCACCGCGCTGGTTTCGACAGATGGTCTCGATCACCATGCGACCGTGCTCGCGGTCGTACTCGGTAATGGTGGCCGTTGCGGTCACTGTGTCGCCGATGTAAACGGGGCGCCGGAACCAGAGGGTCTGTCCGACGTAGATGGCTCCTGGACCAGGGAGCTTGGTGCCCAGGACCGCCGAGATCAGACCCGCGGTCAACATGCCGTGGGCAATTCGCTCGCCGAAGCGGGTCGTGGCCGCGTACTCGGCGTCGAGATGCAGCGGGTTGGTGTCACCCGAGACGCCGGCGTATAGGAGGATGTCTGCTTCGGTGATCGTCTTGGAGAATGACGCGCTGTCTCCCTCCTTGAACGCTGTATTCATGTTTCTGCTCCTGTTCGAGGATCGCACAGACCCCGGCCCGCGCGATCAGCTTTCGAGGGCAAGCTTCCGGGCCTCGGTTCGAACGATTTTGCCGGCGGCGCTCTTCGGCAGCTCGTCGACAATGATGAAAGTCTTCGGTACCTTGTACCGGGCGAGATTGCGCCGCATGTGGGCGCGCAGCTCGTCGGCCGAAGCGCTCCGGTCCGGCTTGAGTGAGACGACTGCCATCACTGCCTCTCCCCAGACCGGATCGGGCATGCCGACCACGGCCGCCTCACGCACGGCGGAATGTTCGTAGAGTACGGCCTCGACTTCGGTGGGATAGATGTTTTCGCCGCCGCTGATGATCATGTCCTTCTTGCGGTCGACGATGTAGTAGTAGCCTTCGGCATCGCGGCGCGCGATGTCGCCGGTATGGAGCCAGCCGTCGCGTATGGCGTCGGCCGTGGCATCGGGCCGGCGCCAATACCCGGCGCACAGATGCGGGCCGGCCAGCAGGAGCTCGCCCGGCGACCCCTCGGGCACGTCGTTGCCGGCATCGTCGACGAGGCGCGCCTGCACGAAGTAGGTAAGCCGGCCAACCGTCCCTCGCTTGCGTACAGCATCGCAATCGGGTGTCGCGAAGTTGTTCGGACCGGCTTCAGTCAGGCCGTAACCTTGCTTGAAGACACGCACCCGGGCTTTCCAGCGCTCGTAGGTCGGGTCGGGCAGCGGCGCACCGCCCGAGATGGCCCAGCGCAAGGAAGACAGATCGGCCTCCTCGAATCCGGGCTGCTCGGCGACCAGCTGGAACATGGTGGGAACCATGAAGAGGATAGTTGGACGTTCCTGCCTGATGATCTGGAGTGCCTGGCCGGCATCGAATCGCTTCGGCAGGATCACCCGGCCTCCCAGCATCAGCAGCGGGAGGGTGAAGACGTTGAAGCCTCCGGTGTGGAACATCGGGGTGAACACCGGACCGACGTCTTCCGCCGACAGTCCCCAGCTCACCGCGGTGTTGATGCTGTTCCACGTCATCGAGCCGTGGGTGAGCACGGCGCCCTTCGGCGTGCCGGTCGTCCCTCCGGTGAACAGGATCAACCACGGATCGGAGAGCCGGGCGCCGGCGTCGGGTGGAGCCGGACCGTCGATGACCGACAACGTGTCCACGTCGAGGACGCAGTGCCGGACCGCGCGACTGTCCGGGGTGAGGGCCGCCGCCCGCGGCGCCAGTTCGTCGTCGGCGACCAGCAGCGCCGGCTCGGTTTCCGCAATGATGCCGGCGAGCTCGCGCTCGCTCAGGCGCCAGTTGAGTGGCACGAGGACCGCACCGAGCCGTCCGCAGGCGAAGAGGAGATCAAGCATGACCACGCTGTTCTGCATGAGCGCGGCGACCCGATCGCCCGCCCGCACGCCCTGTTGCAGGAGATTCCAGGCAGTGGCGTCGGCCCGGGCCCGCAGATCCTGGAACGTGAAGCGATGGTCGCGGTCCGGGTCCACCAGCGCGACACGATCCGGCCAGAGCGCGGCCAGCCGGTCCAGCCAGCATGGCGCGAGATCGCGGAGACCGGGAAGCTCGGCCATCATGGCGCTATCTCCGTGCGGCCGGTACGCTGCGGACCCCAGGCCAGCACCGTGGCGGCCCAGGTGTAGCCGACACCGGCAGCGGCGAGGACGATAGTGTCGCCGTCTCGAACCAGACCCTGCCGGCGCGCTTCGTCCAGGGCGAGCAGCTGATCGGCCGCTTGCATGTGGCCGAATTCTTCCAGATAGAGCGCGCGTTCCGCGCCGGTGGCGCGTACCAGCCACTCGTGCATGGAGCGCTTCATGTGAACCGGAGCCAGGAAATCGACGCGATCGACGTCCGAACGCTGCAGGGCGTCGTGGATCACATGCAGGAAATTGGTGCTCGATACTTCGTCCAGTCGGGTTCGCATGTGCTCGAGGTTCGGCACGTCGAGATAGTGCGCTCCCTCGGCCACAGTCTGCGCCGAAGCCGGACGCCGGCTGCCACCGGCCGGCATCACCGCGTCCTCGCTGAGCGTCGGATCGACCATGCTGGACGAGCCGAGGACGAGATTGCGGCGCGCGTCACGGCGCAGGAGGGCAGCTCCCGCGCCGTCGCCGAAATTGAACATGAAGCGGGTGCGCGCGTTGGAGCGATTAACCAGCGCACTCTCTTTGGAGGCAGCGACAATCAGGGTGGTACGCAGCTCCGGCTCCTGGCACATCATGTTTCTGGCAATTCGCAGTGTCACGGGCGTGCCGGCACAGAGCGCGTAGACCTCGAAGGCCTGGGCCCGCCGGCATCCCAGCAGCTGCGCGATCTTCGTCGCCGCCGACCAGACGATATAGTCCTTGAACTCGCTCCCGCAGTACACGACCAGATCGACCTCGTCGGCGCTCACGCCGGCGTCGTGCAGCGCGGCTGCGCCGGCCCGAGCCGCCATCTCCGATACGTGACAGTCCGGGCCGGCACGGTGAACTCGCCGCACGCCGAACTTCTCGACCAGCACCTCTGCCGGGATTCCGGTCTCGCCGGCGAGCTGCACGGCGTCGACCGTCTCCGGCGGCACGAACGAGCCAAGCCCGACGATTCCGACGGTTGGCGCATCCCCCGGCACATGTGACCCTGTTTCGCTCACACCCGCGCCTCCCGGTCGACTCGTGTCAGGAAGTTCAGTACCAGCTGATTGAACTGATCCGCATGATCGATGAAGGCGAGGTGGCCGCCGCCGGGCATGATCGCAAGCTCCGCTGCAGGGATACGCTCGGCCAGCAGCTCGGCGTTGCGGGCGGGCACCACCCGGTCGGCGTCCCCGGCAACAATCAGGGTGGGAGCGGTGACCTCGCCGAGGCGCTGCTCGGTGTTGAACGTGGCGCCGGCCATGACCTGGGCAGCGGCGGCTTCCGGCGGTGGCACGTACTCCAGGCGCCAGCGGACGATCTGCTCGAACTCCTCGGGATGCTGCTCCGGCCACGTCGGATCGGAGAAGGCGATGCGCATGCCGCGCCGGATCCGCTCCTCGGGAGTGAGATTCGGATCCGGCAACATCGCTCTGATGGCCTCGGCCGGCACCGGCGCCATGTGGGGGCCACCGAAGGCGGTGGCGACCAGTACCAGCGCGTCGAGGCGGCCCGGATACTTCAGGGCGAACTCCTGGGCGATGAACCCACCCATCGAGATCCCAAGCACATGGGTGCGATCCCAACCCAGGAAGTCGAGCAGCCCGACCAGGTCATCGGCATTCTGCTCGTGGCTATAGGGGCCGGGCGGCTTATCGCTTCGGCCAACTCCCCGGTTGTCGTAGATCAGGACCCGAAACTGAGGGGTCAAGGCCGGGAGCTGCCGGTACCACATCCAGGTGTGGTAGCCGGTGCCCTCGATCAGAGCGAGATGGGGACCCTCCCCATGTTCCTCGTAGTAGAGGTCGATGTCGTTCACGCGGGCGACTGGCATGGAATCTATCCTCGGGTTGGCGGATTGACCGGCGCGATTGTGGTGTCCCCGCCGGACGGCTCCAGCGAGTCGGTTCCGGTGGCTGCTGCTTCAGCTTCCAGTTGAGCCAGCCCGGGCGCCGGCTCCGCCGAGCGCACTGGCTGCAGCCGTTGCACCAGGCCGGCGATTCCCTGCGGGAAGAAGTAGATCAGGAGTAGATAGATGATGCCGAACAGCAGCAGCGGCTGGCCGATCGTCTGATGCAGCCAATTGGGCAGGTTGTTGATCCAGCCGGCATTCGCCAGCACCGTCAGGTAGTGATCGAGATAGCGGACGATGGCGGCGCCGAGCATCGCTCCCCAGAGGCTCCCGGTTCCACCGATGATCACCATCAGTAGCAGCCGGATCGTGGTGTCGGCAGAGAACAGGCTGGTCGATACCGTCCCGACGTAGAGGGCGTACAGCGCTCCCGCCAGCGTGGCGATGGTGCCGGAGATGACGTAGGCCAGTAGCTTGAAGGCGAACGGGTTGTAGCCGATCATCTGGGCGCGGTGCTCGTTTTCTCGCACTGCCTGCCATACCCGACCGGCAGGCGATCGGACGAAAACGCGCAAGAGGAGGAAGACGGCAACCAGCGAGGCGAGCGCGACGTAGTAGAAGTGCAGGCCGCTGGTCGGGCCGACCAGCCACTCGGGCGCCCCGTTCACGCTGAGTCCGTTCTCGCCGTTGGTCAGATTGCCGATATTGCTCTCGGCCAGGTAGAACGCGGCCTGGGCGAACGCCAGCGTGACCATCGCGAAGTACACGCCCCGGGTGCGCAGAGCGAGGACACCGGTGACGGCCGAGACGGCGATCCCGACCAGCAAGACGACGCCGAGTGCCGGCCACAGGGGCATACCGTAGTTCGTCATGGCCGCTGCCAGAGCGTACCCGCCGAACCCGATGAACAGGGCATGGCCAAACGAGATGAGCCCGGCGAAGCCGAAGATCAGATCGTAGGTCAGCGCGAAGAGCGCGAAGACAAAGACATCGGTCGGCAGGGTGAGCTGGGCGACCGGAAGGGCGGCAGGCAGGAGCAGCAGAAGCAGCAGGACAGCTGCGCCGACCGTCCAGCCAGGGCGCGTCCCCTCCAGGTAGCGCCGCGTTCTCATCGCGCTACAGCCCTCCTTCCAGCTTGATTCCCATCAGTCCCTGCGGGCGAAGCAGCAGAATCACTACCAGAATCACCAGTGAGATCAATGACGCCGCCGAGGCACTGACAGTCTCGAGCCCGTGGATCTGGGCGGTGTAGTAGGGGACGTAGTTCTGGGCGAGGCCGATGATGAGGGCGCCGAGCGCCGAGCCGAGATAGCTGCCGAGGCCGCCCAGGACGACGACGATGATAGCGGAGAGCAAAATGCTCTGGCCCATATCGGGTGTCGCCTGATGAACGTATGGGGTGTAAATCGCTCCCCCCAGCGCGGCGAGCGCCGAGCCAAGCGAGAAGACGCCGAGAAAGACCAGCCGGACGTTGATACCGAGCGCGCTGACCATGGTGGGATTCTCCACGCCGGCGCGCACGATCAAGCCGATGCGGGTGAAGCGAAGCAACGACCACACCAGGATCAGGACCACCAGCCCGCTGCCGATGATGAAGAAATCGTAGGACGGGACGTAGAAGCTCCCCAGGTACAGGGTGCGCGACAATCCGGGGATATCGGCAGGGTACTCGGCGTTAACGCCCCATACCGCGATTACGAGCTGCGTCAGCACCAGCGCGAGTCCCAGCGTCACCAGAATCTGGGAGAGCGGGCGCTGGTAGATCGGCCGGATGAAGATGACTTCCACGATCCCGCCGATGGCAGCTCCAGCGGCCAGCGCGGCCAGCAGCGCCACCCAGAAGTTCCCGGTCTGGGAGAACACCTGATACCAGACGTACGCACCCCAGAGAAAGAAGGCGCCGTGGGCGAAGTTCAGGACACCCATCAGACCAAAGATGAGCGAGAGGCCGGCCGAGACCATGAAATACAGGGCGGCGAGGGAGATACCGGCAATCGTGAGAGTGAGGAAGGTGCTCATGCTTAGACTCCGATGTAGCGCCGCAGCAGCTCAGAATCCCGCGCCAACTCGTCCATCGGCCCTCCGTGAACGATTCGCCCCTCGTCGAGGACGAAGAAGCGGTGGCCGACCGCCTGCGCGAACTCCAGATTCTGTTCCACCAACAGGATGGTCTCGCCTTCATCGCGCAGCGAGCGGAAGATCGACTGCAGCTCCTGGACGATTACCGGGGCGAGGCCCTTGGTGGGCTCGTCAATCAGGATCACCCGATTTCGATTGACCATCGCCCGCGCGATCGCCAGCATCTGCTGCTGGCCGCCCGACATGGCGCCGGCGGAGCGGCCCCGCGCCACGCGAAGATCGGAGAAGAGCGAGTAGACGTGCTCGATGCCGGCGGCGCCGCGCGAGACGCCGGCGCGCTGGGCCAGCTTGAGGTTTTCCTCCACGGTCAGCGAGACGAAGACGTCACGGTCCTCAGGAACGAAACCGATACCCTGGCGCGCCACGAAGTACGGCGGCTTGCCATCCAGCTTTACTTCGCCGAGGGTAATCGAACCGCGCGCCGGAGGAAGGATGCCCATGATGGTCCGGAGCGTGGTGCTTTTCCCGGCGCCGTTCCGCCCAAGCAGGACCGTGGTCTCACCCTCGGTAACGTCGAGGCTGACACCCTGCAGGATGTGCGAGCCGGCAATGTAGGTGTGGACGTCGGCGAGCGCAAGGAGGCTGGAGCGCGATCCCGCCACCGATACTCCCGACGCCGCGCGCAGTGCCGTCACGCCGTCCCTCCTGGCTGCTCCTTACCCAGGTACGCCGACTGCACCGTCTCGTTTTGCCGGATCATTTCCGGTGTGTCGAAGGCCAGCAGTCTCCCTTGATGAAGTACCGCGATGCGATCGGAGAGGCGCAGCACCACCCCCATCTTGTGCTCGACCATCATGACCGTCTTCTTCTCGACCTGGCGGATTCGAGAGATGAGTTCCACCATGGCGGGCACGTCCTCGGCGCTGACCCCGGAGGTGGGCTCGTCGAGCAGCAGGATCTGCGGATCCATCGCAATCACCATGGCAAGCTCGAGCTTGCGCTTGTCACCGTGGCTCAGTGAGATGGCCGGCATCCAGGCCCGGTGGCGGAGGCCGACCAGCTCGAGTGCCGCCTCGGCCCGCTCGATGTAGCGGCGGTAGGCGGTGAAGGGTCGAAGGAGCTGGAAGCTGTCGGGGCCCTGTGCCTGGGCCGCCAGACGAGCGTTCTCGAGGACGGTAAGCGTGGGAAAGATGGTGCTCAGCTGAAACGACCGCGCCAGCCCGGCTCGGGCGCGTTCCGCCGGGCTCGTGCCTGTAATGTCCCGTCCCCGGTAGAGAATGGCGCCAGCCGACGGCCGGTAGGCGCCACTGATGACGTTGAAAAACGTGGTCTTTCCGGCTCCGTTGGGCCCGATGATCGACACGAACTCACCCTCGGCGACGCTCATCGATACATGGTCCGTGACCAGGTTGCCGCCGAAGCCAAAGGTCAGGTCACGGGTCTCGAGTATCGGAGTGACGGAGGACATGAGTGGGCTGCTCCCGGCGGGACCGGACCTCCCCACTCGGCGCGGGGAGGTCCGCAACCCTTCTACCAGTTGCGTTTCTGAATTGGCGGCGTGGTCTGCTTGGGCGATCGGGTGGCGAGGAGCTTGGCGGTAAAGGTCGTACCGCTGCCCTGCAGCGCGGCAATGTACATCGGCTGCAGGCAGACATGATCCTGCTTCCGGATCGTGTATGGTCCCTTCGGGCCCTGGACGGTCTGACCTTCCAGCGCCTTGATCATCTTGCTGGCGGCGGTGGAGTGGGTCTTCTGCAATGCCGCCACGATCTGCTGCGCCGCGGCGAACGAGTCCTGATCGAAGATGTCGGCCGGCCGGTGGTAATGCTTCTGAATGTAGCTGACCAGGTACTTATTGGCAGCGGTCTTGGGGAACTTGTAGTAGTAGACGCTGATGTAGGCGAGCTTGGTCCCGGCGTCACCGTAGCCGCCGAATGAGGCGATGTTGCCGAGTCCCGTCATGACATGCGTCGAGTCGAGCACGCCCTGTGCGTCGAGTGCTTTGGCGAGCGACACGCACTGCGTTCCGGCGCAGGCCAGGAAGACCCAGTCCGGTTTCGCCGCCAGAATGCGCTGGATGTACGGCGTGAAGTCGGTGGCGGTCAGCGGGAAGAAAATGCTATCGGCGTCGGTTGCGCCCAGCTTGTCGAGCTGTGCCTTCCAGGCGTCGACCTGGCCGTGGCCAAAGGCGTAATCCTGAGCCAGGGCCACGTACTTCTTGCCGAACTTCTGCACCGCGTACTTGGCGCCGGTCAGCGCGTCCTGGGTAGACTCGCGGCTGGTGCGGAACGTGTACCGGTTGATCCCGGCCAGGCTGTCGTCGGCGGCCGGGGCCACCATCAGGATCTTCTTGAACTGCGCGGCGACCGTGGCCACGCCGATCGCGCTGGCGCTCGAGGCGCAGCACTGCAAGATCTGCGCGTGGTCCTGCTGGATCGCGGTCTTGGCGGCGGTGACTGCAGTCGGCGTGTCGGGGAGCGTTCCCGAGCTCGGAACATCGGTGTACGTCTTGACCACGATCTTGGCGTTGTCCACCTTCATCGAGCCGCCGGTCGCGTAGTGCAGCCCGGCCTGGAAGCCGTCGATCTGCTCGGTGCCGTAGGGCGAGAACGCGCCGCTCATCGACGTGATCTGGCCGATGATGATCTTGCCGCTCAGCTTCGCGGCGGCTGGGTGGGCGGCGGCGGCTCCGCCGACACCCTGCACGAACAGCGAGAGTGACAGGACGCTCGCGATCGCAAGATAGGAATAGCGGGTGAATCGCATGGTTCGGAACTCCTCCATAAGACTCAGTACGTAGGGAACACTCTCATACCGGCTGCTCGTACTTATCGCGCTGTCTCACCTCCTTGTGTCTCCTGCTGGCGCGGTCCGGTGAGTCCGTACTGGATGAAGCGCATGGCCTCGTCAAACGCCGTCGGGTCGATTGCCTCCCCGGTCCAGAGAATCCACCGCATGCCGAGAAAGTCGCCGATTCCCATCAGACAGTAGGCGAGGACCTCCGGATCCATCCGTGCGATCTCGCCGCGGTCCATGGCCACCGCCAGCGCCCGGCAATAGCCATCGGCGAACAGCTGGTAGTACTCCTTGAAGAGCGCGAGATCGACAAACTCGGCCTGCCGCACGATGCGATAGAGTGCCCGGTGCTGGCTGATGAAGTCGCAGAACGCGGCAAAGCCGGCGCGCTCGGCCTGCTTGCGGTCGTGCGCTCCCTCGGTGGCGACATGGGTCACCATCCGCAGCTCATGGCCGCGCTGCTGGACCAGCTCGCGAAAGACGTCCTCTTTGGAGGGGAAGTAGAGGTAGAACGTGCCGTTGCCGGCGCCGGCCTCGCGGGTGATGTCGGCAATGGACACCTGGAAGTAGCTCTTCTCGCCGAAGACCTTCTCGGCGGCGGCAAGGAGACGGGCCCGTGTCTCCTGGCCTCGGGCGGTGACCGGAACGACCATCGCTACCTCGTGCTCGCGGCGGCCCTCGGTCCGCCCGCCGTGAGAGAACTGAAACCCGACTCAGGCATCACCTGATGACCGACTCAGGTTTCATGTTAGATCACGTGGGTCAGCGTGTCAAGGGAGTGGCACTCAGTACAATGGCCGCATGTGTGCCGACTTATCCGGTTCATCCGAACCGATCTCGCTGACCGTCGAGCAGGCGCGGCGGATCGCCGTACGCGCTCAACTCCTCGACGGTTCGGCCACGGACACGCTTGACACCGTGCGGCACGTTGGCTTTCTTCAGCTGGATCCCACGAATCGCGTGGCGCGGAGCCATCTGCTTGTGCTCTGGAGCCGCTTGGGTGCCTACGATCCGGCCGAGATCGATCGCCTGCTCTGGCAGGACCGCGCACTTTTCGAGTGGCGAGCGTTCCTCTACCCGATGGGCGACCTGCCCGCCATTCGCTCTCAAATGGAACGGCTGCGGCGCGAGCATGTCGAGTCACCGGAGAGGGTGGGACGCTGGCTGCAAGTGAACGAGCCGTTCCGCCAGTACGTGCTGGCTGAGTTGCGCGAGCGCGGACCGCTGCTGTCGCGGGACTTCGAGGACCGGGCGATCGAGTCCTGGGCTTCGGCCGGTTGGACGGGCAATCGCAACGTTTCACAGCTGCTGACGTTGCTTTCGGCTCGGGGCGAGATCGCCATCGTCGGGCGACGCGGGGGCCAGCGCCTCTGGGATCTGGCGGAGCGCTGGTTTCCCGAGATCGAACCCCTTTCCGATGAGGAGGCCGATCGCCGGCTCGTCCGCCGGCGACTAAAGGCGCTGGGTATTGCCCTGCGTAGCTTTGTCGAGCAGCCTCACATCGTGAGCTACACGCGCCAGCGCCTGACCCTTCCAGACATCCTACAGAGCGGCCTTGGCGTCCCGGTCTCCATCGACGGCGTGGCGGGTGAATGGGTCGCGGACCCGAAAGCACTCGGCACCATGGACGCGCCGCTGCCGGCACGCACGACGCTCCTCTCGCCGTTCGACCGGCTGATCCACGACCGTGACCGGACGGAGGCACTCTTCGGCTTCCAGTACAAGCTGGAGATGTATGTGCCGAAGGCTCAGCGACAATACGGATATTTCGTCCTGCCGGCGCTCCACGGTGACCGGCTGATTGGACGCGTCGATCCGGAGTTTGACCGCAAAGCGCGCGTGCTGCGCGTCCATTCTCTCCATGTGGAGCCAGAGGCGCCGGATGGAGCAAGGGAGCTGATCGAGGGCGCGCTGCACGAGCTGGCCGGCTGGCTCGGCGCACGGGATGTGGTTCAAGCGTAAGGGCGAGCAGTGCCGGCGAGCCCGGACCGGGCTAAGGCCACGCCGGCCCGATTAGGCCAGCCGCCTGTGAGCGCTATGAGCTCCGCACGTTCGGCTAGTGGGCCAGCCAGCCGGCGTCCATGGTGAGAACCGAACCGGTCATCGACCATGCAACGTCGCTGCACAGGAAGGCGACGGCCTCGGCCACCTCGGCGGGCTCGATCAGGCGCTTCACCGCGTTCTGGGCGAGGAGGATGCGCTCTACCACCTCGTCCTCGCCGATGCCGTGCACCCGCGCCTGGTCGGCGATCTGCTTCTCGACGAGCGGCGTGCGGACGTAGGAGGGAGCGATGGCGTTGACGGTAACGTCGGGCGCCCGGCTCCCGGCTTCAAGCGCGACCGTCCTGGTCAGGCCGAGGAGGCCGTGCTTGGCCGCAACGTACGCCACCTTGTAGGGAGAGGCCACCAGGCCGTGGACCGAGGCGATGTTGACGATTCGTCCCCAGCACCGCTCGTACATGCCCGGTATCAGTTGCTTTATCAGGAGGAAGGGAGCAGTGAGCATGACCGAGAGGATGAGGTCCCAGCGCTCCTCCGGGAATTGCTCGATCGGGCTGACATACTGCAGCCCGGCGTTGTTAACAAGGATGTCGATCGCTCCCGCCTCGCCAGCCACTTGCGTTACATCGTCGCGCCGGCTCAGATCGGCCGGGAGCGCGACGGCGCCGGGTATCTCGCGGGTGGCAGCATCGAGCCGCTCGCTCGCGAGATCGGTCAGGACGACCGCCGCGCCGCGCCGGGCCAGATCCTGTGCTACCGCCAGACCGATACCGGAGGCGGCGCCGGTGACGAGGGCGCGCTTGCCGACCAGAGACATGCCCCGAGTTTACTGATTACCGGGCGGAGGCTGGCTGGTGTCGCAGATGTAGGGGGCCAGCATGCTATCGGCCTGTGGGCGGGTCGGCACCTGGAAGTTGACGATCTGACTGGAGAGCGGCATCCCGCCGGCCATCTGGTTGACGGTGGCGGCCACCTGGGCGCGGTGACCGGTGGGGAGAAGGCGGTGAAAGTAAGTAAGGATCGCCACCTGCTGCCACCAGCGATCGTAGAAGTAGGCGTGCTCCCCATGCTGGATCTCGATTGTGCGCTGCAGCGGATTCCCCTGCTCGTACGCCGACATCAGCTGGGCATTGACGGGCGAAACCAGTGAGTCATCGGCCGAATAGAAGTTGAGGAGAGGAACCGCCACGGCAGTCTGAGCATGCATCGCAGTCTCGTGGGTCAGGATCGAGTACGGTGTCACTCCGTAGTAGGCGCCGGCGTCGCTCAGCACGGTGCACGGGTCGTTGTAGTGTCCGTACGGCGGGACAACCACCGCGATCAGGGCGTCGGTAGCCGGGTAGGTGCAATTCGGGCTCTGGCAGTTAGGCGGTTGAGCCGTGCTGTAGATCTGCGTATCCTGGTCGGCTGGTCCGCTGAAGGTGATACCGGCACTGAAGATGTGCGAGCGGTCCTGACTCAGCGCCAGCACCGTATTCTGCGCGCCCTCACTGAACCCGACGACGCCGACCGAGGTGACGCCGGGCTGGGCGGCCAGGAACTGGCCTCCGGCGAGCACGTCCTGCGATTCCTTCCAGCCGAGGGTCTGGAGATTATTGGGATAGCCGTAGCCGGCGTTGTACTCCCAGTAGAAATCGCGCTGGTCGGCGGCGAGCACATCGTAGCCGTTCACGGCCAGCATCGCGGCCCAGCGGATGACCGACTCGATGCCATGGGTATCGAAGCCGTGGACCACCAGCACGGCAGGGTGGTGGCCAGGAAGCAGGGCCAGCTCGCCGATCAGCGTCGTGCCGTCCTGTGATGGGAACGTCACCTGCTTGAACACGGCGGGCCAGCTCGGGTGATCCGGATTGCCGGGAATGGAGCCCGAAGTGTAGTCCTCAACGGGGTAGTCGTTGGCCACATTCTGCCCGGGGAAGGCGGAGTCGAGTCCGGCAGGCACGTAGGCCGGCTGGTAGGGCAGGGCTAGAATCGCCCTTACCGCCCGACTGAACGCGGCATCGTCTGACGTTGCCACGGCGCTTCCGCCCGGCCCGACGCAGACCAGCACGGAGCACAGGCCGATGGCAAGCGCCATCCGCGGAAGCACTTTCCTCCATTCAACCAACCTCAGACCTCCTGCTTTCAGTACATGACGCATGAATCAGGTTTCATCTTCGCGGTCGCAACTCTTTTGTTGGGGGCAAGAACCATGCCGACAGCCTGGAGTTAAGCGCGATCATATCACTATGTGGCATAAATCTTGCTTATCGTATTCGGCGGAAGTGTAGGCCGACAGCGGCCTGCACCGGTGGAAGCCATCGTTGAAGGAAGCACCATGGAGGCACATGGAAATGGAAAAGACACGTCATGTTCTCAGCCGCGATCCACTGGTAGCGCTGGTCGCTGTGCTGGCGCTGCTCGGCGCCTGGCTGGCGCCCGCCACGGCGCTGACGACCTCAGCCCAGGCGAGTGCGGCCCTGTCGCGGGATAAGGCGGCGCCTACCGATACCGTGGCAATCACCGGCTACGGCTTCACGGCGAACGATTCGGCGATCGTGTACGGGGAGTTCCGGCTGCATACCGCGGCCGGCTACTCGTCGAAGCGCGTCCAGGTTGCCGCTGCCGCCAATGGGAGCGGGGTCGTCCGCGCGGCGATCAAGGTGCCGGCGAGCACCGTGCCGGGCTTCTACCGGATCACCATCAAGGACTTTCACAATCTCTCGGCTAGCCGGGTGCTGACGGTTCTCCAGCTCGTCAGGCTCCAGGTGTCGGCCAAGCCGCCGACATACGTCATTCGCGCCGACCACGAGTTCTACGTTGAGGGTGGCGGCTTCCAGGCCGGCGAGACGGTTCAGATTACCGCCGACTTCCCGCTCTACAACGGCAACACCGAGGCGGTGAACAAGACGGTGACAGCCGACAGCAAGGGAAATCTCCACGAGGTGCTGCTGGCAGTCCCGCGCGACGCCATGGCACAGTCGGTCACGTTGACGGCGTCCGGCAGCAGCAAGGATGGCGCCAGTGCAACCATCACGGTGGTGTACATCCCCTTCCTCACGCTATCCGCATCGAGCGTGAGACCGGGCCAGTCCACCACCGTGACCGGCTACGGGTTCGTCCCCAATTCGGTAGTCGCCGTTACCCTGAACGTCGCCGACAACAACGGCAATACGGTAACCGCCACGCGAACGCCGACGACCAGCTACAACGGGACGTTCTCGGTCTCGATCGCGCTCCCGACAAAGATGCGAACCGGGCTCTACAAGGTGACGGCAGTTGACAGTACGGGCAAGTTCACGGCTTCCCACCAGCTTGCCGTCTCTCTGCAGCCGGCGGTTCAGCTCTCACCCGCTACCGTTCACCCGGGACAGACTGTCAAGGTCGTCGGTGGTGGGTACAGCGCCAACGCGACGATCACCGTGAGCGTTACCTTTGCGCTGTACGGCGGCGGGGCCAAAACGGTCACGACCACCGCCCACACCGGACCGAAGGGCAACTTCGCCACAAGCATCACCGTGCCGGGGCGGGCCGCTGCCGGCGCCTACAGCGTCACCGCGGGCGGTCCCAACGCGCAGGAGCACGCGCAGCTCGTCGTGTCCCACGTTGGCGCGGCGATCGCCCTGTCGACCTCTTCAGTGATGCCCGGCTCCAATCTGATCATCCGGGGCTTCGGCTATCCGGCGGGTGACAAAGTCGACATTAGCGCGCCGGTGCAGACGACATCGGGCGCTGCAACCACCCTCAACACGTCGGCGACTGCCGGCTCGAATGGCCAGTTCAGCGCGACGCTTCACATTCCGAGCGATGCGGCCTCGGGCAGCTACACAGTCACCGCGGCCAGCGAGAGCACCGGGCGGGCGCCGACAGCACGATTCAGCGTAACGTTCAATCCGAGCATTGTGCTCCAGTCCGCGGCTGCGTCACCTGGCGGCAGCGCGGTGCTCACCGGGTCGGGCTTCCCGGCCGGGGACAAGATCGACGTTGCACTGACCGTGAATAAGGTTGGTGGGGGAAACAGCACGCTGACCGCCATGGCCACGGCGAACGGGCGCGGGCAGTTCTCCGTCGTGATTGCCATCCCGACCTCGACCGCGGGCGGCACGTATACCGTTTCCGCGCGCAGTAGCTCGACCGGCCGCTCCCTGAGCGCCAGGCTGACGGTAGCAACCCTGAAGCCGTCGGTGGTGGTCGTTCCCGCCAGCGCGGCTGCGCCGGGAACCCCGGTCACGCTTAACATCTTCGGCTTCCCGGCCGGCGTCCAGATCAGCCTCTACGTCGGCAACTCGAAGCTGACGACCGTAACCGCGAACAAGGCGGGGCAGGCGACCACCAAAGTAACGCTGCCCACCTCGCTCGCCACCGGCTCCTACACCGTGACGGCGGCCGGCTCCGGCGGACGGAAGGCGTACGTCGCCCTGGCGGTGCAGCGTGCCGTGTCGACGCACTACTACTTTGCGTCGCTCTACACCGGCACCGGGTACCACGAGTATCTGACCTTCCTGAATCCAACGGAGATCAAGACCCAGGTGACGGTGACCTACGAGCCCACTACCGGCGCCGTCAAGACCCGGACCTTCAGCATCAACCCGCACTCGCGCTCCACCGAAGATGTCAACGCCGATCTCGGCACCCATGTCTCGAGTGCGGCGGCGGTGTCCGCCGATGTGCCGATCGTGGCCGAGCGGCTGGTGATGCACGGAACGTCGGCCGCGCTGGTGCCCGGGGCGACCACCCCGGCGTCCATCTGGTACTTCGCCAACGGCAACACCAGCGGGAAGTACCGCGAGTACGTCGCCGTGCAGAACCCCAACAAGTCGACGATCCAGGTGTGGGCCCGGATCCTGCCCACCCATCACGCTGCGTTCACCGTGACCCGCACCATGGCGCCGACATCCCGGACGACCTTCAACATCAAGAGCTATGTTCGGGATGCCGTGGGTGTCACCATCACGGCCAGTGCGCCAGTCGTGGCAAACCGCTCGATGTTCATCATGCACGGCATGACGAGCAAGATCGGCGTCACCGCGCCGCAGCGCACCTGGTACTTCGCGGGCGGGCCGCTCAACGGCGCCGCGCACTACTGGCTCGGCGTGGTCAATACCAGCAATCACTGGTCGCGCCTGAGCATTCACGCCTACGCGCCGTCGGGCCAGGTGGTCGGTACCGTCAGCAGCTGGCTCAAACCCTACGCCCGCGCGGGCTACCTGGTGAACAAGATCGCCCATCGCACCGACGTCTCGGTCGTGCTCCAGAGCTCGCGTCCATCCGTCGCCGAGCAGACGTCCTACGCCGGCAGGATGCACAATGCCTCGACCGACTCCTTTGGTGTCTCGAGTCCTGCCAAGAGCTGGGGGTTCGCCGCCGTCGACACCGTGAGCGCGCTGGGGGCACGCGATGTGCTGCAGCTGTTCAATCCCAGCCTGCTGGCCGAGCCGATCGTGGTGCAGTTCATGACGGCGTCCGGTGGGGTCACGCAGCGGACCTACGTGGTGGGTCCGCTGGGCCAGCAAACCATCGACGTGGGCAGTGTCGTGCCCAATGCCGAGCTGGGAATCGTGGCGACCTCCAACGATCCGTTCGTGGCGCTCAACCGGCTCATCGTCAACAACGGACTGGGCGCCGATACCAGTCACGGAATCCACATCTGAGCTAAGGACGGCGAGGACAGTCGCCGCCCACCGAACCTCCTTTGTGTCCGGCGCCGGCAAGGTGAAGCACCTTGCCGGCGCCGGATGTTCTTACATGAAAACGTGTATGTGGGTCCGCGTGTCGGTCAGGCGGATGTCGGCAGCGGGTTCATGGCGGAGTGAGGCTACCTTTCAGAAGCGCCATGTCTCGTGAGTTACCGATAGGCGAGAAATGAGTGGACGACCAAGGCGAAGGCATGCGAGGGACGCACGGCGAAGGTCCGGTGTGCGGCAGCAATCGCCGTTGAGTCGTTTCGGCGAAGCAGCGTGGGGACCACAATGCGGAGCGCGGCCAGGAGCTGGGGGGCAGTGCTGGTGCGGACAGGTGAGGCATCCTCCCGGAAGACGACATCCTGAAGCCAGTGCTGGCGTTCGATGTTCCAATGACCACGGGCGAGCATAGCGGTCCACGATGCCGAGAAGGGAAGCGAGCGACGTCCAGGGGGTGCTCGCTTCCCTTAGAGTGCCGTTACCTGCACGGCGAACCGATTGTGTAACTCCCCCGAGCTAGTAGAGTACGAATCCGTTGGAACTGCCTCTGGTGTCACTCAGCGTCGCAAACGGAGTGAGCGTAAGGGCGCACTGCGTACCAATCGTGCTGTAGTAAATCTCCCCGCCGCCGAAGCTGTCCATGAACTCGATCGACCCGGCACTGGCGAACGGCCCCTCGAAAGAAGATCCACTAGGATTACGCTCGTCACCGACATACGCCGGGGCAGGCGGATTGCCGGCTGTGGTAAACCAGGAGACGTAGCCGGTATCCTCGTCGCCGCCGAAGAGGCATCCAGATGCCAGGCCCGTATCCAGGATGTTGGCACCTCCAGGACCCGTCTCGCTTGCCGTTCCGCCCCAATTGACACCGGGATAGGCGAAGCTACCGGATTCAACTTTGTTGCTGCCGGATCCGACAGCAATCTCGGTGCCGAGCGCTGAGATACCGACCCCGCAAATGTCTGTGGGGGTCGAGTGCACGAGCTTGACACCCTTGTAGGTGTCGACGGTGCAAGTGCCCGAATTGGCGGCCAGGGCGTACTTGCCGTTCCACACGGCATTGTTGTAGTGCCCCGTTGTACCCTTCGATACCTTGGCCTTGCCCAGTGCGCAACCTTTGCCGACTGAGGTTTCAAGGATATACGTCGGACTCGCCGACTGGTCGACCCACACTGCGGCTGTTCCGGTTGCGTTGGCTGCAACATCTTGAGGAGTCCCGTTCTTTGGGTCAGCCAGGTGACTGACCTCGGCGCCGATTAACCCGGTGTTGGGGTTGAAGCTGAAGCTATCCAGGTGACCTGGTCCCCTTCCGTCATTGATATCTGCCAGAAGTACGCAAGTCTGCTTTTTCGACTTCGCGATCGCCACGGTATTCGAACCCCAAGTGCCAGTGCACTGGAAGGCATCGGTGTTGAATGCCTGGTTTAGCGTGCCGGAGGGTGTGAAGACGTCGAGTTGATCCGGCGTGCCATCACAGCTGGTACCTCCGCCCGTATCGGCGATCGCCCACGTGAATCCGGAGAGCGGATGCGCGGCGTGCCCATACAAGGTGGCGAAGTGCATGCCGCTAGCGGAGGCGTCGAGCGCGGCGTTGTTCCCGGGGATTGCGTGGGTTCCTTGGACGCCAGTGGCCCCGGCCATTCCAATTATCGCGAGCCTGGTGGCGCGAAGGAGGGTGCGTCTGAGCCTGTCCACTTCGATTCCTCTCTCATTCCAACCTGGTACGCTATGCCGCCTGCAGGATGCATGTGCGCAGTCTCCCGTTGTTTACCACCTCCTCTCATGTCGATGTGGTGGCCTGCAGAAAAGACCATTCAACGCTTGTGTCGAGAAAGGGGTACCCAGTCCGCTCCTATCTGGAGTCGAGATAGTGGTTGTTTCACGTGTCCTGGCTTCACACATGTTCTCGAAAAGTGCACCGCTGTTACCCGTCTGACGTTCACCATATCAGGGAATCGCGGTGTTGGCAATACAGAACCACTAGGGTTCAGAGCTCGTGCATTATCGGGATAGTGAGAACTGGCGCCGGACGAGGGTGGCGGCACGACGGGGATGGGCAGTGTAGGAACGGCGGGCAGCGGCGATAGTGGTGTGGCCAGCCTCACCAGGAGCGCGCACTTGGTGCTTGACGTCTGTGCTGATACGCGGTATTCTGTGACCAACTTGAGCCACCTGGAAAAGGAGCAGGTCTGTGAGTACCGCCGCCCCCACTGAAGCGCCCCCGGCCGCCGCGCCGCCATATCCAGCCGCCCTCACGATCACCGGCCCGGCCTGGAGCAGCCGGCTAGCCCATGACGGCCGTGTGTTTCTCTCGGCGCCGGAGGTCCATCTGGGGCTGCTCTCGACGAACGAGATCGTCCTCACCGATCCCCAGGCGTCGCGTATGCACGCGGTGATCCGATGGTGTCCGAAGGGATATGTCCTGCAGGACTCGGGATCGAAGACGGGCACGCTGGTGGAAGGACACCGCGTCTACGAGTCGACCCTGCTCCTGCCCGGCCAACACGTGCGCATTGGAAGTACGGAGCTGACGCTCGAGGCGGTCTCGCCTCCGCCGGCGCCGGGCGTGATGGCTGCACCCGCCTCCATTCCCGGCCCGCGCCAGTCGAGCTTCGGCCACTGGATGGCGCTGCAGCGATCGAAGCGCTACTGGCGCGTGTTCGTGCTCGGGCTGGCGAGCTACCTCATCGCGGCGCTCATTCTGAACAGCACCGACAACGACAAGATCGTTCCGCTGGTGGCCATCATCGGCGCCGCCGTCGTGCCGGTGACGTTTGTCGTCTTTTGCTGGGAGGAAGGGGCGTTTGCCGATATGCCGCCCCTCACCCTCGGCATGGCGTTCTTCAGCGGCGGCCTGATCGGTACCCTTTCCGCCGCGATACTCTACAGCGTGGTCAATCCGACCGGCAGCAGCCTGCCGATCGCTGCCGGGTTCGTCGAGGAGACGACCAAGGTTCTTGCGGCCGTCTGGTTCCTGCGCGACCGGCGCCTGCGGAGTGAGCTTGACGGATTGGTGATCGGCGCCGCGGTCGGTATGGGGTTCGCCGCCTTCGAGACCGCCGGCTATGGCTTTGAGTCGTTCCTGGTGGGATTCGTCAGCTTCGTCCAGACGCACCCGCTGAGTGACTCGTTTGCCCACGGCTTCGGGGCGATGGAAACGACGCTCTGGCAGCGGATGCTACTGGCGGTGTTCGGACACGGCACCTGGACGGCCATCGTGTGCGCCGCCATCTGGCGCGAGCGGGGTGAGAGGACGTTCCGCCTCACCGGCGGTGTTGTCCTGGCGTACCTGATCGCGGTGGGTTCGCACGCCCTCTACGACGGCGTTGCGTTCAACAACGGCAATATCCTGGCGCTGGTGCTGGTCTCCATTCCGGCCCTGCTGGTGCTCCGATTCTTCATTCTGGAAGCGGTTGCCCGGGCCCGACTCGGCGCCTTTGCGCCTCCGCCCCCACCGCTGGCGTCGGCGCTGGCCGGCTACTTTGCGCACCTCCTGCACTTCGGCGGTCGTCAGGCGCCGGCGCCTCCGCCGCAGCTGGTGGCCAGCCTGGCGGCGGCCACTCCGGTCACCGCTCCCGCGGCCGCTACTCCGGCCCCGTCGGCCACCGTTTGTCCGCGATGCGGTGCGCCCGTTCAGGGCGACGCCAGGTTCTGCGGCAACTGCGGCAGTCCGATCCCGCGTCCCTAGAGCAGCCCTGCCTTCGCCCGCCGGCCCGCGCCATATGTCAGTCGGGCGGCGCCAGCTCGAAGTAGCGCGCCAGCAGTGCCGGCGCGCCTTCAATTTCGAGACGGTCGGCTGGAATCCGGTGCCAGAGAAACAGGAAGAGATCGGATGCGCTGCCTCGCACGACGACGTCGGCCGTGCCGGGCTCCCGGCTGACAGTCATTAACGGGCCGTCGAAGCGCACCAGCCAATCACCGGACGTGTCGGTGCAACGGAATCGATAGCTCTCACCGTCGCCCTCCAGCTTTGACTGCGGGCGACATACCGTCTGCTGGTAGATGAACAGCGCCTCGTCAATGCCGTCGGCGGCCAGCGGCGGGTCGAACGCAGCGGTGGCGCCGCGAGCCAGCTCGGCATCCCAGCGGTGGATCAGCGTTTCGTGGGCCATCCGCCGCATCCAGAAGCCGGTCGTCTGGTCCGGCGGGTACCAGGTCCAGGCGGGGGCGCCGGGATCGACCCCGGTCATCAAGCCGACGAGCTCGTCGGCCGTCGCCCGAAACCAGGGCACCACGCCGGTCGGCATCGCATCGGGAGCGAGCTGGCTGTCTACCCAGGCAGCCACACCGGCGGGCAGGCGGATGTCTTCCAGTGACTGGACCACATCTTCGGCCGTTCCGGCCTCGATCTGGCGGGACACCATGGCGTACGCCGCGCCGAGGTGGCCGAGCAATGTGCCGACCGTCCAGTCCGGGCACGAGGGAACGGTTCCGGCAAGGTTGTCCACCGACGCGTCGGCAAGCGCCTGCGCGTTGTCGCCAAGCGCCGTGAGGTAGGTGTCTTTGGCAAGCATTGGGGTGCGGCCCCCAGTTAACCAGGGAAGGGGGATCGGTATGGTAGAAAGTGCGCGGAGAGTGTTGCTCCACTCTCTCACATACCAGACCGGCAGTGGGCCTGGGTCGTCTCGCCGGCGGACCTACTGGAAGCCAGGAATCGCCATGATCTATCGCAATCTGGGACGCACCGGCGTGAAAGTCAGCCGGCTCTGTCTCGGCACCATGATGTTCGGACAGCGTGGTAACCCCGACCACGCCGACTGCATCCGGATCATTCACGCCGCGCTCGACGCCGGGATCAACTTCGTCGACAGTGCCAATGTCTACAGCAGCGGCGAGAGCGAGGAGATCGTCGGCAAGGCGCTGCGTGGCCGGCGTGACGACGTGGTGCTGGCGAGCAAGGTGCACGGGAGTGTCGGATCAGGACCGAATGACCGGGGCAACAGCCGGTACCACATCCTGCGCGAGGTCGAAAACAGCCTGCGCCGGCTCCAGACCGATCACGTCGACCTGTACCAGATACACCGGCCCGACTCCGAAACACCGATCGAGGAGACCATGCGCGCCCTGGACGACCTGATCCACGCCGGTAAGGTGCGCTACATCGGCAGCTCGACGTTTGCCGCCTGGCAGCTGGTCGAGAGCTACTGGACTGCTGAGCGGCTGAATCTGAACCGGTTCGAATGCGAGCAGCCGCCGTACAGCATTTTCGTCCGCCATATCGAGCAGGAGGTGCTGCCCGTCTGCGCCAGGTACGGCACAGCGGTCATTCCCTGGAGCCCGCTCGACCGAGGCTGGCTGGCCGGGAAGTACCGGCAGGGGGAGATCACTTCCGACTCACGGGTCGGCCGCAACGACCCGTTTATCACCCGCCCGGAGTCAGCCGAGGGGCAGCGCAAGCGCGAGTTGGTCGAGCAGCTGGTGCCGATGGCGGAGGAAATTGGGGCCGGGCTGGCCCAGTACGCGCTGGCCTGGCTGCTGGCAAATCCGGTGGTGACGGCGCCGATTATCGGTCCGCGTACCATGCGTCAGCTGGAGGACAGTCTAGGCGCTATTGACGTGACCATTCCGGAGGCACAGCTTCGCCGGATCGACGAGCTGGTCCCACCGGGCAGCGACGTGTAGGACCGGGGATGCCGAAGCTGGAGCGGCTGGAGTGGATCGCGCCACCCGGTGAGGGCCGGGGCGTGACGCTGACCGACGACCCGGCCGCCGATCTCTTTCTCGCCGAGAATGCGAATGCGCTGCTCCTCGGCGTGCTGTATGACAGCCAGTATTCGACCCGCCGCGCCTTCGCCATTCCACTCCGCCTCAAGGAACGGCTGGGCCACTTCGAAATCGAACGCCTGGCGGCGGAGGACAATCCCGAACTGGTCGCCGCCTTTTCTTCCAAGCCTGCCTTGCACCGCTTTCCGTATCGCTATGCGACGCTGACATCGCGCCTGGCAGCGGTCATTGTCGAGCAGTACGGTGGGGACGCGGCGGGCATCTGGCGCGACGCGGCCGACGTCGAGGAGCTGGGCCGGCGCCTCATGGCGCTTCCGGCCTTCGGTGTCGAGAAGACTAACTGGACGGTCGGCATGCTCGGCCGCCTCGACATGATCGATTTTCCCGGGTGGGAGACGTACCGAGCCCCGGCGCCGCGGACGCGCAAGCCGGCGAGCCAGGCTCAAGCGTAAGCACTCAGTTGGACTGCTGCAGTCATCCGCGGGAGTGGCTCTCTACCCTGGCGAATACAATGGGTGTCACCCGGCTCTGGACCCACCAGGCGCGTGAACGCCGGTCGGAGGCGGGTGCAGGAGAAAGGCCTCATGGCTCTTATGCGGAACCGTCCCGCGGCGATCGTTCGCCGCATAACGCTCTGGTCACTGGTCGCCGACGTAGGAGTCGGCGTCATTGTCGCTGCCCTGATCAGCCATGTCATTGGCTTCATCTTGTTTCTCATCGGCCTGGCCCTGACTGGTCTCTTCAACTGGAACATGCGCCAGGTCATGAGATACCGGGGGATGCGGTGAGTTTCAGGTGTGGATTGGCACAACCAGGGAGGTGCGGGTAAAACTGGAGCCGTCGGCAACGACAACATCGAATCTCCAGCGTCCGCCCATACCCAGCTGCGCGATGCCACCGTAACTCCCAGGTGCCTGTTCTCGCAGCGCCACCAGCCCGGTGGCCATGACCATATCGAGCATGGAGGTCAGAACCGTGACCCGGGCGTGGCGCACCGGGCGTCCGTGCCGTTTGAGCACGACACTCATCACATTGGTGCCGGGGCTACCCGGCTTCAGCGATAGCGTCACGGTGAGCGCCCCGGCAGGCGCCTGAGCGACGGCCACGGGATCCGGCGGGACATCGGCGGTGACCGGCCGCAGCGACATGAGCGTCAGCGCGAGCAGCACGATCGGCCCGCTCAGATACCTGATCCGGATCCACGAGCTTCGAGGCCCCAGCGCGAGACGGTTCGTGACGCGGAACAGCGCAGGTATGGAGACCGAAGGGAGCAGGCTCGCCTGCCGTGCCAGCCGCTCGACGCGCGCCGTCGCGACGGCGACCATCGCCAGCTCCAGCAGGAGAGACTTTCCGTAGGTACTGTGCAGGATCGCGGGCCAGGAAGACGAAGCCATGAAGCCGAGGGCGGCGCCTGATACGACCAGTGTCGCGGCGGCAGCACGTTCGGCAGCGAGCAGCCGGGGTAGCTGCTTGTCGGGGAAGGAAGCGATCGCGCCGGCCGGCCGGGACTGGTGTGATCGACGGAGTATAGCCAGCAGGACCCATTGGGCGGCTAGCCACGCAGCGACGTCAAGCAGATGCAGCCAGGCGACCACGATTGAGACGGAGACGATCGAGCTGCCCGTGGCGGCCGATGAGGCGGCGCCGAGATCGCTGCTGGCGGCGAGAAGATACAGATACACGATTCCGGCCGCCAGAGATAGGTCCTGACCGTTCATCCACTCGCTGTCGCTCGAAGTGCCCATGTCGCCACGCCGGCCGAGGCCGTCTACAAGAGCGAGCGCCAGCGCGGCGAGCACCAGCGCCTCACGAACCACCCAGAGCCGCGCGTACTGTCCCGCGAAGAGCGCCGGAAGCGCTGCATTCCAGCGTGCCCCGGCCAGCTCGTGTGCCTGGAGGAAAAGGATGCCGGCGCTGGTGACACTCAGCCCGCTGAGGGTGGAAAGATAGACGGCGCCGGCCCGCTGCACACTGGCGGACCGCAGGCGAGGACGCTCCGGCGTCGCGGACCTGTAGAGCAGCGCGACGAAGAGGATAGCGATCCAGAGGACCGCGCCCGAAAGCTCAATCCAGTGGAGCAGGAGCGACGGCACCTGGGACGTCGTGTCCCACGCCGCTCCGGCGCCCGAGCCAGCCGCGCCGGTTGCCGGGGCGAGCCTGCTCCGGCCCACGGTGAAGAGGAATGAACCTCGGGTGAGCTGCCCGTCCTGGTTGGAAACCGCGGCCCACGCGACTCGGTACGTGCCGGCTGAGAGCGGGTGGAGCATGACGCCGAGCCGGCTCGGATCGTCCGAGCTCAGTGCGGCCGCTCCATTGGTCAGGGAGCGGTGGCGATCGTTCCAGACGGCGATGTGTGAGGCTGCGCCGTTCAGCGCCTCGTCGTACCAGAGATCGATGCGCAGTGGCGCGGCGGGCAGCACGACGTTCGCGGGCGGATCGGAGCGAACCAGCACGGCGTAGGCCCGTACCGCGCTCCCACCGGTCCACACGAGTCCCACCACTGCCGCCAGAGCGGCAGCCATGATTCCCGCCGCCAGGGGGCGTCGTACCATCGCTCCTCTTGCCTCCCTCTCTCCGAATCGATACGCGTCGAGGGTACGCGCTGTAACCCTGCCACGTAGTGCATGAGGACCGAACCGTATCGAAACCGATTCACGCGAAGGAGAGTCAGCTATGAAGCGCGCCCTGCGAATCCTCCTGTACACCGCGATCCTCCTCCTGCCGCTCGGACTGGTCGCCAGTCACGTGACGGGCTCCGCGTCCGCCAAGGGCGCGCCGGCGTGTTCGAAGAAGCATCTCAACACCAAAAACTGCACGATCAAGCAAACCAAGAGTTTCACCTTCTCGCCGCAGTTCATCCAGGTGAAGGCGGGGGTGACGGTTACCTGGGTCAACACCGCTCCCTTCGCTCACACGACGACGAGTGACCCGGGTGATGCCGACAGTTGGGACTCCGGGAGCATGGGTCCGCACGCCACGTTCTCCCATACCTTCAACGTGACCGGCACGATGGGCTATCATTGCAGCTTCCACGGCTCGCCGGGCCACGGCATGTACGGCACGATCACCGTTACACCGTGACGCGGCCCTTTCCGACGCCCTGACGGAACGATCGGAGCTTCTCGACGCGCGAGAAGCTCGATCGTTTTCCGGAAGGGAGAGGTGTAGCTCATCCCCTTGCCGCACCCGTGCGGCGAGGGGATGTCTACGTCAATAGCTGGTTAGATCTTGCGCGCGACGATACGTGAGAAACCGAGATTCCGGCCTGCGTCGAGGCGCAGCATTTCCAGCTCGCTCGGTGGAAACGGGTAGTGGAAATCCCGGCAGACCTCCAGCCAGGTGATCCACTGGTGCCAGCCGTCCGGCGCCATGTCGGCGTGCTCGACCTTCACCGGTCCGGTTCGCTCCCACAGAGTTCGCCACCACTGCGGGCTGTGGAAGCTCCAGAAGTCACGCTCCCAGTACGGCGCGAGATGCCCGGGCAGCCCGCCGGCAAACTCCTGTCGAATGCCGGGAACCACGATGCCGATGGGGCCTCCGGCGCGGACGAGCCGCGCATAGTACTGAAGATACAGGTCATTCGTCCCGAAGTAGTGGTAGGCGTCCAGGCTGACCAGAGCGTCGAAGAATCCGGCCGCATAAGGCAGATCGTGCGCCTCCGCGTGGATCGGGAAGACGGAGGCGGCAAGGCCGGCCTGCTTGATTCGCTCCCAGTTCTCGTCCGGCGTGACCCAGAGGTCGGTGGCCCAGACCTGAACGTCGAATTCCTTCGCCAGGAAGATAGAGCTGATGGCGCGGCCGCATCCCATATCGAGCACCCGCATGCCGGGCTCGAGGCGCATGACCTGGGTCAGTGACTCCGCCAGCCAGATGACGTTCGGGCCCATCAGGTTCTTGAGCATCCAGCGTGGATCGCAGGCCGCCGACCGTGGAAACTCGGGGAGGGTAAGGCGGCGGGCCAGCTCCGCTTCTCTATTGAGATCGGTGGTTTCGTTCGAATCGTCCGGCATCGTGTGTCCTGTGACTTCCTTATACTCTGGATGCTCGGGCAGGAAGCGAAGAGCTCTGCCCGCAGCTACTTCGGTCTGCGGGAGACTGCGTGGTGACCAATATGGGGACAATTGTTGTGCGTCCATGGGAACCTGGCGACGACGCCGGCATCGTCGAAATGTACAACCGGGAAGAGCCGCAGGCGGCGCCGAGAGCGGTCGAGGCACATCGCGGCCAGGAAGCAGAGGTAGCCAGGCAGGATGACGAGGAACAGTGGGTGGCGGTGGCCGCCGGCCGGGTGGTGGGAGTCGGCAGCTTTGGCCCGGCCTGGTGGACGGGCCGGTTGGGAGACTGTACGGCGCAGCTTCTTGTCGACCACGACTATCGAGGGCGCGGCATCGGCAGCCGCCTGTCTGACATCCTGGACTCGCGCCTCGCGGCCCACGGTGCAACCCGTCTGCTGGCCTGGGTTCGGACCGATAGCACTCCAGGCCGGTGCTTTGCGGCTCGGCGTGGCTTCACCGAGACCGGCCAGGTAATCGACGAGTACCGGCTGCGGGTGGAGGACGCGAGCCTCGAGGCGTACCAGGGTCTCGAAGACCAGCTCCGCGGCGAAAACGTTCGAATCGCGAGCCTCAACGAGCTCGAATCGTCGGATGAGACGGTCCTGCGCGGGCTGCAGCATCTATGGGCCGACTCCGGTGGGACTCCACCCGACGCTCAGGAGCTTGCAGACTCCTTTGACTCGTGGCGGGCGAGGGTAGTGGAGGGCGCCGGTCTGGCCTACGAGACACACTGGGTTGCCCTGCACGCAGGTCGCCCGGTGGGAATGACGTTCCTGAAGCGGCTGCGTGCCGATGCCGCCGAAAATGACTACACTGCGGTTGCTCCGTCGTTTCGCGGCCGGGGCATCGCCCAGGCATTGAAGGTGCGAGCGATTCGGTGGGCACGCGAGAACGGCGTGCGCTGGTTCTTTACCTCGAGCGAGATCGACAACGCCCGCATGATTGCGATCAACGAACGGCTGGGGTATGTACGAACCATACGCAAGGTAGAAGTGGCACGAGAGCTGTGAGCGACGAGAGCCTCAAGCAGCGGCTGCGATGGTGGTCCGACGAGCTGCGCGCGGTCGCCGGCGAAGGATTGATGTGGGCGGGAGACAACCCGTACAACGCGCGTCGCTTCCAGCGCGTACTGCGCATCGCCGCCGAGATCTTTGCGGCCCAGGACACACGCGAGCCGCTGGAGGTAGAGCGCACCTTCAACGATCATCTGGACCACGTCGCTCCGTGGCCGGGCGCCGAAGGAGCGATCTTCGACGAAGCGGGCCGGATTCTCCTCATCCAGCGCACCGACAACCGCCTCTGGGCGATGCCCGGCGGCATGCTCGAGGTCGGCGAGTCTCCGGCGGAGGGCGCGTGCCGTGAGGTTCACGAGGAGACCGGCATCGAGGTCGAGCCGCTGGCGCTGAGTGGAATCTACGACTCCCGCAAGCTGCGCTCCCGGACCGGCATGCATCTCTACCTTCTCACGTTTCTCTGCCGCCCACGCGATGCGCGGCCGGAGCCGGTGATCACCAACGAGACCCTGGACGTGCGCTGGTTTGGCGCCGACGAGCTCCCGCCGCTTTCACCCGGCCACGATCGCCGCGTTCCCGATGCGTTTGCCCGCTGGCAAGGTGACATAACGGAAACGATCTTCGATCTGGTTTGACGGATTTCTCCGCCCCTGTTACGGTGTTACTATCTGCCCGGTACGCCCGCTGGCACGGCGGCAAGCGGGACCGCGACGGGCGGCTGCGGACGTTCGGTGTCGGATGTATCGCATTCCACGATGTTTTGCGTGCCCAGGAATCCCACTCGCACATCTGGAGGTTGGCTTCATGGCGGCGCTGGCGTTCGTTGTTCCCATCATTCCCGGTAAAGAGGAAGTCGACAAGCAGTACATGCGAGAAGCGACCGGTTCTCGCCGGCAGGAGTACGGAGAGTGGCGCAAGAGCCAGGGCGTCAAGCGTGAGGCCGTGTGGCACCAGCAAACACCACAGGGGACGGTGTCGATCGTGTACATCGAGGCCGACGATCCGCAGGCGGTCCTGCAGAGTATGGGAACCTCGAATGAGCCGATCGCGCAGTGGTTCCGTCAGTGCATGATGGAAATACATGGCATGGACCTGACCCAGCCGCCTCCCGGCCCGCCTTCCGAGCTGGTGGTCGATGAGCGCTACTGAGCTTTCACGTAACTGACCGACGGGTACCCGGGGTGCCTGCCGGCAGAGAGTCGCACCTCCGCGGTGCGGCGCAAATCAGGTAGCACGTGCGCGGGTGCACGCCGAACCACTCAATGCTGCTCGAGCAGGCCTAGGATCGCGAGCGCGTCCTCAACCGCAGTCTGGAGACCCACCGCGAGTGCGCCTTCCGACGACAGCCGAATGTTGAACCCGATGACGCGCAGCTCGGACTTCAGGCGCTCGAGTGTCTCCTCCAGCGGAGCGTTCCCGGACGGTTCAGCCCGTGCTCGCCGGTGCTCGGCGACTGCTCCCTGCAATTGCCCTACCACCGTGCTGAGGTCGAGATAGATGGCGCGCAGCTCCGGCCAGTGGGGACCTCGGGAGAGACGCGCCTCCAGCTCGCGGCAGCGCTCGCGAGTTGCTGCAATGTCGCTCACGCACGATCTTACCCTGCTGCAGCGCGGGACGCTTGCCGAGGACTGCTTGGTCGCTCGCGTGGCACCGCGTTAGGCTGGAGCGACATGTTGATTGATGACCCGCGAGGGCGAGCAAAGGTGAATGATGGCACAGGATACCGCGAAGACCGAACAAGAGTGGAGAGAGAAGCTCTCCCCCGAACAGTACGCAGTGTTGCGGGAAAAGGCGACCGAGCGTCCCTTCACGGGCAAGTACGTTCACACCAAGACCGATGGAACCTACCGGTGCGCCGCCTGCGGCGCCGAGCTCTTCAGCTCCGACACCAAGTTCGATTCCGGGAGCGGCTGGCCGAGCTTCACCGAACCAAAGAATCGGGCCAACGTCGACCTTCACCCCGACAACAGCTACGGCATGCGCCGCATCGAGGTGACCTGCTCCCGTTGTGGCTCGCACCTCGGTCACGTCTTCGACGACGGACCCCGGCCCACCGGCCAGCGCTACTGCATCAACTCCTGTGCGCTCGACCTCGAGCCGCGCGAGGGAAGCTAGGCGCTACTCGACACCCGCACGTACCGTGCGACGACGTAGCCGGTAGCGCCGCCGGCGAGACGGATCGTCAGCCATCCGCGACTCGAGCCGAGTACCTGGAGCGACATGCCCACCGGAAGCACGGCGATGACGCGCGCGTCGAGATTCGGCGCGCTGTGGACGCGGAGCGGGACCAACGTGGTTGCCCGGTGGACCGGTGCGGCGGTCTCCGGTGAACCGGCGAGGACCGGCGCGCTTACCCAGCCAATGGTCCCATCCGGTAACCGCACACGGTCCCAGTTCCCGCTGCGTGTGATAATGGCGAGCTTCTGACCCTGGAGGGCGACCGCCACTACCGGCGCGGTGATGGATGCAGCGCTATGGACCCGCAGCGCCGGGACCGGAACCGCTACCAGCGGGGCGCTCGTGACGGCCGCCTGCGTCGTGGCCGGAGCGGGCGGCGGCGTGGCACCGCCGGTGCTGATGGCAGAGGCGATGACCCAGCCCTCGGTGCCGCCGGGAAGCTGCACCTGGACCCAGCCCCCGCTCTGTCCCTGTACGAACAGCGTCGTGCCCTCACGCACCACCGTCTCCACCCCGTACTTGCGCGAGGGACCGCTGCGGACGTTCAATGCGCCGACCGTAACGACTCCCTCGGTACCGCCCAGTGCCGTCGTCGCGGTGATTGCGGGAAAGCTCGACGGGCCAGGGGACGGCGAGGGGGGCACGATCGCGGCGCCGGGCGGCCCCTCCCAGGGACGGTTGGCGCCGAGGTACTTGCCGATCCAGTAGTTGCCGTCCAGCGGGTCGTCGTTGAACGACGAGATGCGGACCCCGCGGTTGTACCACTCGGCGTGGATGAAGCGGCCTCCGCCCAGGTAGATCGCGGCGTGCGAGAGACCCGGCCAGACCGTGTTCTGGAAGTACAGAATGTCGCCCGGCATGAGATCGGAAAAGGGAACAGGTGGAGCATAGGCGAGGGCCTGGTCGAGGCCGTCCGGGAGCGGAATGCCGAGCGTGCCGTAGACGTAGGACACGAATCCGATGCAGCTGAATCCGGTCTTTGGCGTATTGCCGGCTGTCGAGTAGCGGTAGCCGACGTACTTCAGAGCGGTTTCCACGACCGCCGACCCGGACACACTGTTGCCGCCGGCCGCGGCGCCCGGCGAACCGGTCGCTCCGGCAGGCGCGGCGAGCGAGCTGCCGCACCTGCTCACCACACCGGCAATTGTCAGCATTGACACCAGCAAGAGCTTCGTCATCCGGTCCTCCACGCGGACTTGCTCGGGCCGGCGGCACGGTAGCCGGGCCAGCACGCAACCCTGGAGGAAACGTACCAGTGAGTCTCGCCAGCGTCATGAGGCCGAGGTCACGTTAGAGCGGGGCCGATCGTCCCTTCGAGCCGGCGGGAAGTCACAGGCGCAACCGCGGCGGTGCCTACATCCAGCTCGCACCGCGGGCCGGGATCGCGGCCCGATGTCGGCTATGAAGCGGCAGGTGCCGCGCCGTGCTCGCGGCCGGCGCTGTCTGGACCCTCGGGGGAGAGACCGAGACCTCGAATCTGATCCCTCAGCTCATCCAGAACGGGTCGCTGGTATTCCCTGTACAGCGCTTCCAGCGACTGGAGCGACTCCTTGGGCGGCTGGAAAATGCCGTCGTGGCGAATGATCCACAGATCGGTGTCTTCCCCCACCCCGGGCGCCACCTCGGCCCGTCGCTTGGCGGCGTAGACATTGAATGCGGTTTCCTGGAGGCTGCGGTTCCGGGTTTGCTTCAAGCCGATGAGTGCCTGGATCGCGTGCATGTCGCCCGACCCGATGGCGGCGAAGCCAATCTGGGCGAAGTCGGTGTAGGTTCCTCCCGGATTGAGGATGACGAGAAGGTGGGCGCCGCTCTCATCCACGCCGCCCAGGAGAACCGCGACGTTGAAGTCGAAGTTCATCATCTGCTGGTCGATCGAGGTGACGATACCCTGCATGAGCTGCGACTGCATGCCGCCGTAGTACTGCTGGAGGGCAAGCCCCCGCGGCGTGAAAATCTCAGTCTGGATCTGCTCCATGCGGAGGTGCGCGTAGCCCTGGGCGGTGGTCTCGGCGATCTGAGGGATCGACGTGCTGCCGGCGGGGAGGGAGGTGCGCACGTTGTGGATGAGTCGTGAGCCGCGCAGCGTGTCCCCGGCGATCAGGGCAAAAGCGGTGGGGGAGACGGCGCTGCCCTTGGGTATCTCGTGCTCGAATTCGATAAAGCCCCAGGTGACCATGCGGTCGGAGGCCATGACGAGGGCCTGGGCGCGGTCGCCGACGCTATCGCAGAGGGCGCCGATACAGATGGTCATGGGCAGTAATCGGGCTGGACGCCGCCCCTGGCTGATCGAGTCATGTGAACCTCGCTACGTCTTCGTCATACTCACTGTACCCGGTCACCCCGTACACCAGAGAATCCCGGTGGACCGGGCGAACGCCGGAGACTGGCCGATATGCGCTACCTTTGAAAGCAGATGAGGGGGAGCGCGGTCGCTGAGCCTGTCCGCGGGGTGCCGGAGCGAGGTCTCCAGGTTCTGCGCCGGAGCGCGAGCGAGCCGTGGCTGGTCGCGGCGCTCGTACTGGTTCTCTACGCCGTTTCACTGTTCGCTGCCTACCATAACGGCCGCGATGCCCGGTGGTTCATCAAGATCGGGCAGCACTTCGTTCTGCTGAGCCATGCAAGTCCTGAAATTCGGCTCGATCCACGCTGCAACTGCGACCTCAGTCAATTCGGCTACGACGGTCAGTTCAGCTACTACATCGCCCTTGATCCGGAGCACGCTCGCTACTACATGGATGATCCCGCGTATCGCTATGGCCGAATCCTCTACCCGGCGGCCGCCCGGGTGCTTGCCCTGGGCCGGTCCGACCTCGTACCCGACACCCTCATCCTGATCAACCTCCTCGCCCTGGCGGGCGGTACTCTCGCGCTTGCCGTCTGGCTGCGGCGCTCCGGCTTCTCACCCTGGCCGGCGCTATTGTTCGGTCTCTACCCGGGTCTGTTCGTGTCATTGCAACGGGACCTGACGGAGCCGCTGGCCTATGCCCTCGTCGCGCTCGGGATCTATCTCTTCGACGCCGCCGGCCGAAGACGGCTGCTCTGGGCCGGTATATCCTTTGGACTGGCGGCGCTGGCGCGGGAGACGACACTGGTATTTGCCGGCACCTACGCGCTTGGAGTGCTGCTCGGCGGGAGTCCGGGCGATGGGTGGCGGCGGCGCGTCGGAGAGAACTGGACAGGTGTCGTGCTGTTCCTCGACCTGGCCCTGATTCCAACCCTGCTCTATCGAGGCTTCCTCTTCGTCTGGCTGGGCCAGGTGGGCGTGCCGGCTTCGAACGGACCCACGCTGATTCCGCTGCAAGGGCTCTTCGCGTCCACACCGCATCCGAGCGAGCACCTGACCGAGGCGTTTTGCATCGTGCTTCCCGGTCTGATCTGTCTGGCGCTTGGCGCCTGGGCGGTCATCCGGGGGGGGTGGACGAAAGAGCTGGGAGCATTACTGTTGTGCGATCTGCTCTTCGTGGTCTTCCTCAACGGCCACTCGTACGAGGAGTTCTTCGCGTCGGGCCGGATTGCCGGAGCGGTGGTGCTCGCTGCGCTGCTCTCCCTGCCACGCTTCCTCCGGCTGTCCAATGGCACCAGCGGCTGGCTCTGGACTGCTGCGCTCCTCTGTTACCTTCCCTGGTATGCGCTGCTGCCGCTGGCCGGCGGCTCGTAGGCCCGGCGAGCTTGCCAAGGATCTGCCCGCTTCCGGACGGGTGGTGTGGAGAAACTCCTCGAACGCTTCAGGGAGATCCGGCGCATCCTTGGGTGGCTGCGCACCGCCCTTCTGCTCCTCGAGCTGCCGGACGTACTCCAGCAGCGCCTCGTCCACCTGCACCGCCAAGGCGCGGGCGGGCGATTCTCTGCTTTTGCAGTGGTGTTCGCTGCTTCGGGCTGCGGTCGCAGGGTCGCCGTATCACGATTTGAGCGTCGTTGCCCGCGGGCTGGGACGGTGGTACGATCAAGGCACCGGAGAAGGACTCTTGGTTGCCCACCCGATCGAGAGGAGGTTGGCCTATGCTGTCCGCAGAGTTCGACTATGTCCGGCCGGAGGGTCTGCAAGAGGCGGTGCAGATGCTGGCGCAGTATGGAGACGACGGCAAAGTGCTGGCGGGAGGCCAGAGCCTGATTCCTCTTCTCAAACTCCGCTTCGCAACGCCGCGAGTTCTCATTGACATAAACCGCGTCTCAGGACTGGACCACGCCCGCGTCGAAGGTGGCCATCTCGCCATTGGTGCGCTGACGCGACAGGCCCAACTCGTGCACTCGCAACTCGTGCAGCAGCACGCGCCGGCACTGGCAGCCGCGTCGCCGCAGGTGGCAGACCCGATCGTCCGGAACTGGGGAACGATCGGCGGGTCGCTGGCCCATGCCGATCCGGCCGGCGATGCCGGAGCGGTCATGATTGCCGCCGACGCGCAGCTGGTCGCGCTGAGCGCGCGGGGAGAACGGGCGATCGAGGCGCGCGAATTCTTCGCCGGGCCGTTCACCACCACGCTCCAACCGGACGAGCTGCTGGTCGAGATCAGAATGCCGCTGGCGAGCGGGCGAGTCTTCGGAACGTATTACAAGCTCGAACGGAAGGTCGGCGATTTTGCAACAGTGGGCGTAGCCGTGCACCTCGACATGGACGACGGAATCTGCCGCCGGGCCGGGATAGGGTTGACGGCAGTAGCCGAATCGAATGTCGAGGCCAGGGAGGCCGAGGCAGTGCTCGCCGGGCGGCGGCTCGACGAGGAGACGATCGTGGAGGCGGCGCGACTGGCGGCAGCGGCGGCCGATCCGAAGTCGGACGTGCGCGGCTCGTCTGAGTACAAGCGTGACGTGGTCCGCGTATACGTGCAGCGAGCGCTGCGGCAAGCGATGGCGAGGGCATAAGGAGAGCCTGCGATGGTACAGCGACGACATGTAGAGGTGACGGTGAACGGGGTCGCGTACGAGGCAGAGGTCGAGCCGCGCCTCCTGCTTGCTCACTTCCTGCGAGAGACGCTGCGGTTGACCGGCACCCACGTGGGCTGCGACACCACGAGCTGCGGGGTCTGCACCGTTCTGCTCGACG
>DATGJB010000163.1:0-2457 GCA_035295425.1 Chloroflexota bacterium
CCAAGCCGGCCGGCGTCACTCACATCACCGTCAGCGTCGGTGTAGGGGTGCTCGAGAGCGACGACGCCGGCGCCGAGGTGCTCACCCGGGCCGACCGAGCGATGTACCACGTCAAGCGCCTGGGAGGGAATCGCGTGTGCATCGACCACACCTGCCGGTCGCATGACGAACAGCCGCAATCTGCAACCGCTTGATGATCCGGGCAGCCCGAAATTCAATCGGGGCGGCCCCGCTGGACCGCCCCGATGAGTCGTCACTTTCGCGCGAGCTAGCAGTGGGTCTTGCCCTTGGGGCACTTCTTGGGATTGACCGTGAAGCTGAGCGATCCCTGGTCGCTGGCCGCGCCGAGGGTGACCTTGACCACCGCCTTGAGCTTGAGTTTCTTGGTCACCTTGAACTTCACATCGTAGTCGAACGTGTACGTATTGGGCGTGAACGACGGGAAGAGCTTCATCGTCTTGGCCAGCAGCTTCTTGCTGCCCTGAAGCACCGTGATCTTGGCACGCGGGCTCAGGGTTCCAGGATTGCTGTACTGGGCATCGACCTGGAAGGAATCGGACGAACCGGAGTGCAAGCTCTTCGTCGCCTTCTGCGAGTTGAAGCTCTTCCCTTCCAGCAGCTTGATGTCCTGAATCTTGATGCTCGGATTGAGCACCTGGGTTGCTGTCGGCACGGGCGTGCTGGTCGGCGCCGCGCTCACCGGCGTACTGGTCGGCGGGTTGCTGACCGGCGTGTTGGTCGGCTGGGGCGCGCCGGTCGATCCGGCGTCGTTGATCGTCTGCTCGGCCGCCAGCGAGATTGCATACTCGTCCTGGTTGTACCCGTTGCGGAAGTTCTGGCCGTCCTGATTGGTTGCCGAGAGATCATCGGGGTTCGGCTCGAACAGCACCTCGCCCAGTGCATTCCCCTGCTGGAACACCATGTAGATCACGCCAATCGGGCCGCCATTGACCTGCCCGTAAAACGCGGTGTACTTGCACGTTGGAAGGATGTCCGCGAAGGTGTAAGGGCCGGTTGTGACCTGGGTGCCCGTCTGGTCGAAGCCGGTAATCGACAGTGGCGTGTTGCAGCTACTGAAGCTGAGATCGCCCTGTCCGGTGGGGCTATCCGAGTAGCCGGCGTTGAGGAGTGCGTCCTGCTCCATTGCCGCCGCCTGAGCCTCAGTCTGGTAGTACGTCCCCAGATACATGGTGTGGAACGCGATGTAGGTGTTCGAGGCAGGTGATACAACCCGCACGTAGCCGCTCTGCTGGTACGCGCCGAGCACGCCCGCGCTGGCGTAGTGCAGGAAATGGAAGTAATGCCACGGAGACGTGCCGGTGAAGCTTCCAACGTCCAGCTGGCCGAGGTCAGATACGGCATTCCCACTACTGGCGATCAAATCGACGCCACTCGGCCACGGGAACGCGAGCTGGTTGACGCTCGTGGCATTCTGGGTCGCGGCCTGAGCCACGCTCGCGGCAGGCGCGACACGGAGCATACCGGCGACTAGGAGCGTCGCCGCGGCGGCGCCGGCAGCAAGCGCCATCCCGCTGCGCAGTCTCTTCTTCTTCATCCAAGTCTCCCTTTCAATCACCTTCACACTGGGCTTCGAAGTCTCGAAAATGCGCTACTGGTCTGTCGGTCGCAACGCGTGTCGCTTCTCCCCGCCCGCACCTCCGGCAATTTCCAGCGTGCGCCCGCGCTCTTTCCAACACGTCAAGAATCACAAAGCCCAACATTGTACAGAGTGTCCCAGGAGCCGGCAAGCGCAGATGGAGCTCGAGACAGGCAAGTCCGCGTCCCGTATACATAACACGCGAGTAGACATGCTCGCAACGGCGCCCGCGCCGGCGTATCGAAGCCGCCGACCTTGCCGGCCCCTCGTCGACGAGAGCGCACAATAGGGCATGCGGCTCTCGACCCGTTTCGCACTCTGGTCCATCACCGGTCTTGCCTCGTTCCTGGTTGATGCGGTGACGAAGGCTGTGCCGCACCCGATGGTCGTGAATAACTATGCGCACACGTCCGGCCTGGTCCTGATGCTGGTTGGCGCCTTCCTCTGCACCCTGCTCCTCTGGCACTCCACGCTGCTGGCGGTTGGGGCCGGCCTTATGTTCGGCGGCCTGCTCGGCAATGGGGGCCAGCTCCTCGTGTTCGGCTACGCCTCCGACTGGATTCCGGTCGCAGGCTGGCTCACCAACATCGCCGACATCTCCGGAGCCGTCGGCCTGCTCTGCTGCCTCGCCGGCTACACCATGGCGTTATTCCGACGGCCGGCGTGAGTCGGTAGCGTCCTCACACGAGACGGCCGAGTTCTACCGGCTACGCGTCGTGCTGTTCGAGCTTGGGCTGTTGGGAGGCGGTGAGCTGGGCCTTCATCGCCGCGATCTCGGCGTCGATCTCATCTCCGGGTCCGTGGCTCATTGCCAGCTGACGATCGATGTCGTCCTGACCCGTGCTGAGCTGTGCGGTGTA
>DATGJB010000164.1:0-2474 GCA_035295425.1 Chloroflexota bacterium
GGATGTCGAGATCGCGCGGGGCGGCACCTCGTACACCGCGGACACGCTCGAGGAGCTGAAGAGGCGGTACCCGGAGGACGAGCTCTTCTTGATCCTGGGATGGGACGCGGCGCGGCTCTTCTCGACGTGGCACGCGCCGGAGCTGGTGCGCCGGCTGGCCACCGTGGTCGTCGTGAGCCGGCCCGGCACTCCCGAGCCCGACCCTGACCAGCTCGTGCTGGCAGGCCTTGATGCCGACCACCTGGTGCTGTGCCTCGCGGACACGCCCGATGTCTCGGCGAGCGAGCTGCGCCAGGCTCTCTCCCGCGGCGAGTCGGTGGCGGAACGGCTGCCCCGCGAGGTCGAGCGCTTTGTGGTCCGAAACGGGTTGTACGGGGATAATCGTTAGGTTGCCAGCACCAAGAAGCAGGGCCCCGCGCGCGGCCAGGCGAAAAGACTCCGCGCCGCGGCTCACGCCACTGCAGCTGGCGCGCCTGCTCCGCAAGGCAGCGGTCGACAAGAAGGCATGGGACCCGGTGGTCGTCGACGTCCGCGAACAGACGTCGGTCGCGGACTACTTCGTGATCTGCGAAGGCGAGACGGACCGGCAGGTCCGAGCGATCGCCGACGGAATGGTCGAGGCCGCCAAGACGAAGGACCAGAGGCCGCTGGCGGTGGACGGATACGAGGACGCGGGCTGGATCCTCCTGGACTTCGACTCGGTGCTTGCGCATGTATTTCTGCCGGGCGAGCGCACGTACTACGACCTGGAGAGCCTGTGGGCACCCGCCGCGAAGCGCCGTAAACAAAAGTCGGCGTAACGGGGATGAGAGGAAACCCTGGATGGTTTCCTCTCATCGACAGTGCCGCCTTGCGGCAGTGTCTGCTCTCCTTCCGGTATGAGGTTTGGTCTTCTTTAAGGGGTCACTCCCCACGACGTCTGGTAGGCGTCAGGACAAAGTCGCGGCCGGGGTGAACCCGGCCGCCCTTGCGACGCTGGCGAGAAAGTCCGAGAGGAAACCCGGACTCCGGCTTTCCTCTCATGCCATCCAGCGTCGCCGGGGTGGCTGGGCTTCGCCCAGCCACGGCTCTGCGTCCACTTTGTCGCCGAGCGCAGCCTGGAGCTACTTCTCAGGCAAACCCATCCGTATACCGGAAGGAGAGCAGACACTGCCGCAAAGCGGCACGGTCGATGAGAGGAAACCATTCCGGGTTTCCTCTCATTTTTCAAAGCAGACTTGCGTATCGGTCGTAGATCTCGCGAAGGTCGGCGGGCGGCTCCACGCGGTGCTTCTTCATGACCTCGAAGAGACTCAAGATGATCTTCACGCCGGCCAGCGTGACGCCTTTCTCGCGTGTGAGGTGCTGGATGACCTGCACCTTGCTCACATCGCGTTGCGAGTACCGGCGCCGATTCGTGGTCGTGCGATAGGGCTCGATAAGGTGTGCCTCCTCGTACAGCATCAGGGTGCGCGGATGGGTCTCCAGGATCTCGGCCGCAACGCTGATCGTGTACAGCGGCTTGTCGAGATCGCTGAAGGACTGGTGCTGGGCGCGCGGTACTCGGTTGTTCACGGCGGCTACTGAAAGCTCTTCAGGACCTGGATGATGGCCGGTCCAAGCAGCACGATCCAGAGAACCGGGAATATGCAGCCCACCATGGGAAACACCATTCGAGACGACGCCTGGGCCGCTCGCTCCTGCGCGCCCTGCCGCTGCCGGCGGCGCATCTCGGTTGCCTGCACACGCAGGAGGCGAGCGATCGGCACACCCATCTGGTCCGACTGGACGATCGACTCGACGAGATGGTGGAGGTCCGGAACGCCCGCCGCGTCCGCCATGTGCTCGAGGGCGGCCATGCGTGGACGGCCAAGGCGAATCTCGCGCAGGACCTTGCCGATCTCGTCGCCGAGCGCGTTGTGGAACCGTTCGGTGATGCTCAGCAGCCCTTCGTCCAGGCTCATGCCGGACTCGACGACAAGCGTCAGGAGGTCGGTCGCCTCCGCCAGAGAGCGCTGGATCTGACGGCGGCGCTGAGCGATGCGCTGGTCGAGCCAGATGTTCGGCGCGACGTATCCGAACGCTGCGAGGAGCGCGCCGAGCACGGGAGCCGTGAGGAGCACGGGGAACCCGATTTTGATCACGACGCCAAGGGCGAGCCCGGCGATCGCCAGCAGCGCGGCCAGGCTGTAACGCAGAGCCTGGAAGCCGGCGGGCGTCAGGCCGCCCGGGTCGCCGGCGCGGCTCAATTTTTGCCGGACCTGCGCCGCGGTGTGCGCGGGGAGCCGGCCCGATACGGGGCGAAGGAGCGACTCGAGCTGCTTCAGCAAGGGCTGGCGCGCGGCGGGGGCGGAGACCAGGCCGTTGGTGGTGGCGGTCGCCCGGAACTGATCGATCGCAATGAAATACGCAGCGACTATCGCCGCGCATATCGCGCCCGTGGCGAGGGCAATCGCCATGTCAGGACTCGAGCGCTGTCATGCGCCGGATGAGCA
>DATGJB010000165.1:0-4093 GCA_035295425.1 Chloroflexota bacterium
AGATCGCTCACCGTAAACTCGCGTTCGTAGCTCAAGAACGAGGTCTGATTGACTGATTCTCTGGAGTCCGGCGACCTGAAGGTCGTCGTGCTTGGCGGCGGTACGGGAATCTACGCGGTTCTCACCGGTTTGAGGCACCACACACGTGCGATTACGGCGGTCGTGTCGATGTCGGACAGTGGAGGGAGCTCCGGCCGCCTGAGAGACGAATTCGGCTACCTGCCGCCGGGTGATGTGCGGCGCTGCCTGGTGGCGCTGGCATCCGACGAAGACTCGATGTTGCTGCGCCAGCTTTTTGAGTATCGGTTCGATCGCGGCATGGGCCTGAATGGACATACCTTCGGGAATCTGCTCATCACCGCCCTGACGGACATTCTGGGTTCCACTGACCGCGCCATCGACGAGGCAGGCTCCCTGCTCCGAATCGCCGGGCGCGTCTTACCGGTTACTCTGACCGACACGACGCTCTGCGCGGTGCTCGCCGATGGGCACGAGATCGAGGGGGAGACGAACATCGACGTGCGCAAGGTGCACCATGGCGTTCCGATCGAATCCGTGTATCTCCGGCCCGAGGCAGAGATCAATCCGCCGGTCCTGGACGCAATAAGCGATGCCGACCTCATCGTTCTCGGACCGGGCGACCTCTACACCAGCGTCGTTCCCAATCTTCTTGTCAACGGTGTCGCCGAGGCGATACGCGAGTCGAGCGCCAAGCGGGTTTACGTGTGCAATGTGATGACCAAGCACGGCGAGACGGATGATTTCGCGGCAAGCGACTTCATTCGTGAGATTCTGCGATACCTGGGCGGTGAAGGAACTGTTGATTGCGCGGTCCTGAACTACCACGAATCGCTCCCTCGCGACGTATTGCGGAAGTACCAGGAGCAGCACGCCCAGCCGGTCTCGATCGACCTCGGGCGGTGCTATGAGCTGGTTCCCGAGCTTGCCATCCGGCCGCTGACCGCGGTCGGCGCGCTGGTGCGCCACGACGCGGATCGACTGGCAACCACGTTGCTCGAGATCGCGCACGGCCGGCCCGACTCTGCTCCCCAGCCGGTGGAGTCAGTCTCAGCCCGGTAGGAAGAGTCCCGGCGCGCGCGGGTCAACGGTCGTGGCAAGATCCTATGGTCGTCTCAGACGCTGGGCGTGCTTCGGGTACGCGGAAACCGCGAACGGACCGGCAACAGCAGTTCGGCGCATCTCTTCGGAGCATGGAGCCGGCGCCGTAGCGACCGCCGCGCGAACCGGTCGTGAACTCATGACTCCGTGGTAGTCCGCTTCCGGCATAGCGGCATTAACTTGGTGGCTCTTCCGGGCGGATCCGGGACAGGACCCCCTCCTTCAGCTCCTCCAGGTCATCGCGCACGACGTTGATGGCGTCTTCCAGCGCCACGTCTCGGACCTCACCTCCCGCCCGGCGCTTCAGCTCCGCTACTCCCCGTTGTACTGTACGGCGGCTGACCGTAAGACGGAGTGGCATGCCAAGCAAGTCGGCATCGTTGAACTTGACGCCGGCGCGCTCCTCGCGGTCGTCGAACAGCACGTCGATACCGGCCTGTCGCAAGGACTCGTACAGCGATTCGGCGGCCCCGGCAACCACCTCATTGGAGAGATCGAGCCCGACCAGATATACGTCGTAGGGAGCAATCGTGACCGGCCAGATCAGACCATGATCATCCCGGCACGCCTCGGCTACGCATGCCAATAGTCGACCCACTCCGATCCCATACGAAGCCATGACGATCGGGTGGCTCTCGCCGCGCTCGTCAAGGTAGGTGGCGCCGAGCGCGGCGCTGTACTTCGTGCCCAGCTTGAAGATGTTGCCGACCTCGACGCCGCGTACCATGCGGGTTGGCGCGCCACAATGCGGGCAGGGCGCCCCCTCGCACGCCGCCGCTATGTCGGCAACAACGTCGGGCTGGTAGTCGCGCGGCACGTTGGTATTGCGGAGATGGTAGCCCGACCGGTTGGCGCCGGCAACCAGGTTGGGAGACCGCTCGACCAGATCGTCGACCACGACGGTCACTCCGCTCAACCCGACCGGCGAGGCGTAGCCGGCGACGATGCCCGCCGCCTCGAGCTCGTCCGCCCGGGCGGGGCGAAGGTCGTTCGCGCCGATGGCATTGGTCAGCTTTGTCTCATTCACGTCCATGTCGCCACGCACCACGGCAAAGATCAGCCTATCGCCGGCCATGAAGAACGTCGCCTTGGCCGTGCGCGACGGTGAAATGCCAAGTAGCTCGGCAAGCGAGCTGATAGTGGTCGTCCCTGGGGTTTCCACCTCTTCAAGTGCGGCAGGCTCCTCGCTCGACGGCTCGGGTTTCCGAAACAGAGCGATCTGGCGGTTGGCGGCGTAGCCGCAAGCATTGCAGACCACGAGCTGGTCCTCGCCGATGTCGGTGAGGTACATGAATTCGTGGGCCATCGTGCCGCCCATCATGCCGACGTCAGCCTCTACGGCAATAACCTCGATGCCGGCGCGGCGGAAGATGTTGAAATATGCCTGGTAGACGGCAGGGTAGTAGCGATCGAGATCGTCGAACGTGGTATGCGCGGAATACGCATCCTTCATCACAAACTCACGCACGCGAATGAGACCGCCTCGCGCGCGTGGCTCATCGCGGAACTTCGTCTGGATCTGGTACAGCATCACGGGGAGCTGGCGGTAGGACCGAATTTGTTTGCGCAGCAAGTCGCCAATGACTTCCTCGTGGGTCATTGCAAGCACCATGTCCCGCTCGCCGCGGTCCCGGAAGCGTACGAGCTCCGGCCCGATGGCGAAGTAGCGCCCGGTCTCGCGCCAGAGCTCGGCCGGGTGCACGACCGGCATCGATACCTCCTGGCCGCCAACCGCATCCATCTCCTCGCGCATGATGCGCTCGATCTTGTCCCTCACCCGCTCACCCAGCGGAAGGAAGCTATAGATACCGGCAGCCAGCGGCTGGATAAACGCACCGCGGAGGAGTAGCCGGTGACCTGCGACATCGGTGTCGGCGGGCGCCTGCCGCAATGTCTCGCCAAAGAGCTGTGAACGACGCACTGTGTCACCTCCTGTACGGTCCGGTTGCGAACCCCGGTATCACGCCGGGGTGTACCGAGCCGGAAGATTCCCCAACCCGGACGAGTGCAAAAAAGACACCTCGTCCTGCAGGACGAGGTGTCTCCCCGTGGTACCACCATGCTTGGTCCGCGACAAGCGGACCCACTCAACCCGGGCCGCCGCAAATGCGCTCGGACCGGTACTCTGCGATAACGGGGAGCTTCCGGCGATCCCTCTTCGGGTGCGGCTGACCGGGGCGGTTCGGGGGCTCTTACCTGCCGGATTCCACCCGCCCGGCTCTCTGCGAGGCAGAGGCATCCCTACTACTCTCGGTCGCGCCTTTCCATCAATGTAGCACAGGGAAGCGCCGGCTCCGGGAGCTTCAAGTGCGTGCCCGGCTGCAGTCCCGCCTGCCTGTTGCGCGCTTCAGCGAACGAAGAACCGCTCCCCGCTCACTGTCTCGACCGCATCGTTGGCCTGCCTCTGCTCTCCCTCCGCCCAGGTACGGAGCGGTGAGGTGAGGTCCGGGCGATCTATGATGCCCCGGGCGCTCAGAATGCTCTTGAGCAAGCCGAGGACCGCGGCGTTTCGCGAGCCTCCGGCCGTAAGGGCCACGAAACCCTCGAGATCGATGATCTTCTCCTCGATGTCACGGGAGGCCGCAAAATTCCCATCCCGGGCGGCGCGAAACGCGGAAACGCACAGCTCGGGGAACGCATTCGCAAGGCTTGGAACGACGCCGGTGGCGCCGCAGAGCACGGCCGCGTCGATGAGGAAGCGGGTGCCGGCAAAGAGGCTAAAATCCCAGCCACCACGCCCCACCAGAACCGCGAGCTGCCGCAGCCATTCGAGATCGTTCTGGCTGTCTTTGATGCCCTGAACCACGCCCTCCGCGACCAGCGTCTCCATCGTGCGCAGCTCGAGCTTGAGCCGCACCGTCTGCGGGATGTTGTAAACCAGAAGCGGTAGATCGACCGCATCCCGGATCGCGCGATAGTGAGCGAGGAGCTCGTCCTGCGTGTGGGGGTAGTAGTAGGGAGGCGTGGCGGCAAT
>DATGJB010000166.1:0-25490 GCA_035295425.1 Chloroflexota bacterium
CAGCGGTGGGAGCGCGAGTACCTCGGAGCGCTCCAAACGTCGACTCCCGGCGTCTATCTGGACGCCGCGCCGATCAGCAACATGAACGCGACGATGGAGGCGAACGTACAGCTCCTCCTGCAGGGTCTGGAGAAGGCCACCTTTTTGCCGAAGAGTCTGGAGGAGGTGTACCGTGGCGGACACGGTAGCACGGCAACCATTGACGGCGAGTTCTGAGTCCGCCGCCGGCCCGGCCACCGTCGCCTCCCGAGGACTTCCGCCAAAGCTCGATTGGCGCCGGATGGTGCTGTACACGACCCCGGCGCTCACCCTGTACGTGCTCTTCGTGCTGTGGCCGCTGCTGCACTCCGCCTGGCTGGCGCTGCAGGAATGGGACGGCTACGGTCCGCAGCGATTCGTCGGGCTGCGGAATTTCGGCGATCTCGCCGCGGACCCGGTGTTCCGCACCGCGCTTGCCCACAGCCTGGCGTGGGAGCTGGCGGCTGGCGTCGGCCTGACGGTCTGCGGCCTCGGGCTCGCCCTTCTCATCCGTCAGAGCCGGGCGCATGCGCCGGCACTCTCGGCGATCTTCTTTCCGGCACTCCTGCCGGCCACGGTCGTCGCCGCGGTCTGGACCCTTGTTCTCTCCCCGTTGGACGGGCTCCTGAACACCATCCTGAACCGGATAGGCGCGGGAGGGCTGGCGGCCGACTGGCTCGGCGACGTGCATCTCGCGCTACCAGCTCTCTTCGTGGCGTGGGCCTGGTCGGCGGTCGGTATCGGCACGCTGCTCTTCTGGGCGGCGCTCCGGTCGATCGGCCGCGAGTACCTCGAGCTGGCGCTGGTGGAAGGCGCCGGAGCGTTCTGGCGGTTTCGGCACGTGCTTCTGCCCGCGGTGCGGCGCACCGCCATCCTCGCCGTTTTGATCAACGCAGCGCTCGCCGGGCAGGTCTTCGATCTCATCATGGTCACGACCGGTGGCGGTCCGGGCTACGCCACCATGCTGCTCCCGGTCGATATGTACGGCCGGGCGTTTGGGGGCCGCACCGGTGAGGGCGCGGCGGTTGCGGTTGTCCAGATCGTCCTCGGGCTGGTTCTGGCGGGCCTTGCCCTTCTCCTGAGCCGGCTCCCGCACGCGAGCATGAGTGGGGACGGCACGGTCGATCGGCCGATCCGTCGGCCGGCGGGAACCTGGGTCGCTACGGCCGCGCTGTTTCTCCTCCTGGCGTTGCTTCTGCTTCCCCTCGCCTGGCTGCTGGCGGTAGCGCTCGGTTGGGGAGCGCTGACGGTCGGCTCGCCGGCGCCGACCCTGAGTCCGGCCACCTGGGGATGGGATAACTTCTCGAGTGTCTGGTCGCTGGGCATGGGTAGCGGCCTGAAGACGAGTCTGGTCCTGGCGGCGGGTGCTACCGTCCTGACCCTCGGCCTCGCGCCGCCGGCGGCCTTCGCCCTCTTCCGGGGGCATCGGATCTGGTCGGTGCCGGTTGCGATTCTGCTCGGCGTGGGCCTGTTCCAGCCGACCCCGGTGATCATCGTGCCCCTGTTCTCCTTGCTCAAGGCGCTGGGGTTGCTCGACACGCCGTGGGGGGTTCTGCTGCCCGAAGTTGCGCGCAGCCTTCCTTTCGCCGTGCTCCTCCTATGGGCGTTCTTCACCCAGGTCCCGGCGGAGGTGCTGCAGGCCGCGGAAGTCGACGGCGCCGCGCCCTTTCAGCAGCTCTGGCATGTCGCTCTTCCGCTGGTGCAGCCTGCCCTGCTCGTGGCCGGCATCTGGGCCTTCGTCGGGTCATGGAATGAGTACCTCCTGCCAACCCTCGTGTCGCAGGATGGCTCGTTGCAAACCGTGCCGACCCTGCTCGGCAGCTTCATCGGCCGGTTTGACACGCAGTTTGGTCTCCTGGCTGCCGGATCGCTGGTGGCTCTGCTGCCCTCGCTCCTCATCTACCTGGCGTTTCGGCGGCCGGCCGGGACGAGCTTCCTCGGACTGGAGCGGAGATGGGGATGAGACGCCTGATTGTGGGGCTGGTCACGCTCGCGCTGCTCGCCGGTCCGGCTCGCGCGCTGGCCGCGCCGCGCAGCCTTCCCCCGTATGACCCGAGCATGACCGGTACGATTGTCGATTACCGGCTTGCCGGTGTCGAGCCGGATGGGGACCCGATCGATCAGGTCGTGCTGAAAACGCGGCTCGGGCACTCGCGGGGAGTGCCGCCGTTGAACCTTATCATCAGCTCGTACCTGGAGAACTTCAAGCCTGATACGACTCCGATACTGCCGGATCTCCTCAACGGGAGCACGACGGCCCAGAATCTGGGAGGGTTTCTGCAGGGCAAGGCGCTCCTCACCGACGATGCCGGCGACGTGCTCTTCATCGGGAGCTTTGTCGCGGAGGCCTTTCTCGACAACACCAACCATACAGTGATGTCCTTCTTCAGTAGCAGCGGCACATCGATCGGCACGCTGAAGGGGATCTTCTCCCTCCGCAAGACCTCAAACAATGTGCTTCTGTCCGGGTCGTTCCACGGTGGCCTTCTGCTCAGCTCCGACGCGCGGCGGCAGCTGGCGGCCCACCGTGGCCATGCGATGAAACCGATCAAGGACATCATCAGCGCGGTCACGGTGCACCCCGCGCCGATGCTCGGCCGATCGACCAAACCGTCGGCGAGCGCCCCACTCCGCACCGGATACGGTGGCTCCGCCGGCACGACGCGGCATATCAATCCGTGGTCGATCGTGGCGGCGGCGGGCGCCGTGGTCTCGCTGGCGTTGGCGGCCATGCTGTTTCTCATGGAGCGGCGCAAGCAGCGATCTGCCTCCCTACAATGAGGCGCTATGAACATAACGACTGGCTGGAGTGTTCCGCTGCCCGCGCGGGGCGAGCTGATCGGCTTTGCGCTCGCCGTTCTCGCGGCATCCGGCAGTACCGCCGGCCTGGTCGCCCTCGATCACTTCGTCCGCATCCCGAATGGGTCACTGCTGTACCTCCCGGTCGTCCTCGTCGTGGCCGTCACGTTCGGTATGCGCCCGTCCTTGCTGGCCGCAACGATCGCGGTGCTCGAATACGACTTCTTCCTCCTGCGACCGCTCTACACATTCGGCATCGCTCGAATCGAGGACATCCTTGCCTTCGTCGTGTTCGTCGTGGTGGCTGTTCTCACCAGCCAGCTCGCCGCCCGCGCGCGAGAGCGAGCCGAGGCCGCCCAGCGACGAGCCACCGAAAGCACGACGCTCTACGAGCTGGGGCGGGCGCTGATGTCGGCGCGCCACGTCGACGATGTGCTTCACGCCATCACGCAGCGCATAGTCGACGTCTTCCATGTCGATCGCTGTGCCATCTATGTACCGGGTTCCGATTCCAGGCTGGTGCTGGCCGCCCAAACCGTCGCCGGGGGCACGCAGGATCGCGCCTCGCACGCGACGGTGCACTGGGCATTCCAGCAAGGCACCCAGGTGACACTACCCGAAGGTGAGAGCTCCCACGGCACTCTCGATCAAGAGCGCCAGCGACTCTTTGTCCCGCTGCGGACGGCCGATCGGGTCGTCGGAGTCATGGAGATTGGGAGGAAGCGGGCTCCTCGCGAGCGTGTAACCGGGGACAGCCAGCTCGACGCCGACGAGCGGCGGCTGGTCACCAGCTTCGCCGCCCAGGCGACGCTCGTGATCATGCAGGCGGCGGGAGAGGAAGAGCGTAACCGGCTTCGCATTATCGAGGAGAGCGACCGGCTCAAGTCGACCCTGCTCAATGCGGTGTCGCACGACTTGCGGACGCCGCTCGCCTCGATCAAAGCGTCGGCCACTGCGCTGCTGCTCGCCGATGTTCCGTGGTCGCGGGAGCAGGGTCGTGAGCTCTTGCAGGCGATCGACCAGGAGGCCGATCGACTCAATCGGCTGGTCGGCAATCTACTCGACCTGTCACGGATCGAGGCCGGCGTCCTGCGTCCGGTGCTCGACTGGTATGACATGCAGGAAGTGGTGGATGGTGTCCTGCCTCGACTCCAAGCGGTGCTGGGAGATCGACCCTTCGTGGTAGACGTGCAGCCCGGAATCCCACTGGTACAATTCGACCTTCTCCGGATCGAGGAGCTGATCGTCAATCTCTTCGACAATGCCGTCAAGTACACCCCGAGCGGTTCTCCACTCGAGCTCCGCGTGCGGCACGACTCCGGAGGATTGATTCTGAAGGTCATCGACCACGGACCAGGCGTGAGCGATGCGAGCCGGATCTTTGAAGCGTTTTATCAGGGGCGGCTGCACGGTGACGACCAGCCCGGCACCGGACTGGGACTCGCGATCTGCCGGGGCGTCGCGGAAGCGCACGGCGGTCACCTCCACGTCGAGACCACGCCCGGCGGCGGCGCGACCTTCGTCTTGACGCTTCCGCCGGTCCATGCCGGTGACACGGTTCCGGTGTGACCGGAGGTAGCCAGGCGGAAAGCCGGCGCAGGCCACGGATCCTGGTTGTCGACGACGAACCGCAGATCCGCCGGTTGCTGTCGGTTGCGCTCTCGGGCCAGGGATACGGCGTGGAGACGGTTGGCGCCGGAGAAGCGGCGCTCGACAAGCTGAGCTCGGAGCCGTTCGATCTGGTTCTGCTTGATCTGGGACTTCCGGACGAGGACGGCTTGCAGGTGTGCGCACGTCTGCGCGAGTGGTCCCGCATCCCGGTCATCGTGATCTCGGTGCGCGAGGGCGAGCGCGACAAGGTCGAGGCACTGGATAGCGGCGCCGACGATTTCGTTACCAAGCCGTTCGGCACCGACGAGCTGCTGGCCCGAGTCCGCGCGAATCTCCGACGCGTGTCGACCGAAACGGAGGAGCCGGTGGCGAGTATTGGTCCCTTGACGGTTGATCTGGCACGCCGGACAGTGATCCGGGGCTCCGACGAGATCCACCTGACGCCGACCGAGTACGAGCTGTTGCGGGTTCTTGTTCTCCATCGAGGCCGGGTGCTGACGCACCGCCAGCTGCTCCGCGAGGCGCGGGGACCCGCGTACGAGTCGGACACGCCGCTGCTGCGGGTTCACATGGTGGCACTCCGGCAGAAGCTCGCGGTGACACCGAACACCGCGGGGTACATCGCAACCGAGCCGGGAGTGGGATACAGGCTGCTCGATTGACCGGCAGTATCCGGGCCCCGGATAGGTGCAGCCCCCACCGTCCCCGGACGTACTCTTAACACTTTCTCAATATCGGCGGCGGCGTCCTGAACGCTTCCTTAATTCGCCACGCGGTACAACCTGGCACAGACAGGTAACGAGCCGGTGCTAGCGGCTCCAACTGGTATCCGGGGGAGCGAATGGACACTGAAGGACTTCTGACAGTTGCCGATGTCGCGGCCCGACTCAAGGTGAGTCCCGAGACGGTCCGCGAATGGCTACGGAACGATCGCCTGGACGGCTACAACCTGGGAGGACAGGCGGGCTGGCGCATCCCGGAGGCGGCGGTTGAGCGCCTATTGCACGAAAGTGCGAGGAAGCGCACCCGTGGGTGAGCCGGTCTCCGAAGCCGCGCAGCAGTCCACGCGGGCGCCGGCGCCGCCAGGTGGTGGTTCGGCGGCCCTGACACCGGTCGAGCACAAGCTGCGGCGGGCGGTCGGACCGTGGGGCTCGTACACCTGGGGGTATGCCGACGTGGGGGCCGACATCTACGTCGCCCTCGGGCTGGTCCTGGCCGCGGCCGAAGGATTGGCGAATGTGGCATTCCTGTTCGCCGGCCTGATCTACGTCTGCGTGGGGCTCGCCTACACCGAGCTCTCCGCGATGTATCCGCTGGCCGGCGGCGGCCAGCTGTTCGTGTTGCGCGGGCTGGGCGACTTCTGGGGATTCGTTGCGGGCTGGGCAGTGCTGCTCGACTTCACTATCGATATTGCCCTCTTCGCCTACGGCTCGGCCGGCTATGTCGATCACTTCTTCCCCCATCTCAGCCAGGCGCCCTGGATCATCATCGAGTCGGTGGTGCTGGTGCTGTTCCTGCTGGGCTTGAATATCATCGGCGTGCGCGAGTCGTCAAAGCTCAACGAGGTGGCGGCTGCCGTCGACATCTGCGCCGAGACCGGACTGATCTTCGTCGGGTTCCTGTTCTCCTTTGAGCCGACGAGGTACTGGGGTCAGGTGACCATGACGCTCAGCCACTTCAACGCCTCCAACCTCCTGTTCGGCACCTCGCTGGCGATCGTCTCCTTCGTGGGCCTGGAATCGATCTCGCAGGCAGCGCAGGAGACCGTCCGGCCCACCACCGTCATCCCGCGGACCTCGGTCGCGCTCATTCTGACCATCCTCGCCTACGCGATGGCGCTGAGTAATCTTTCGCTCGGTGTTCTGCCCTGGCAGACGTTCGATCAGAGCTCGGTGCAGCCACAGTACTGTCACGGGCTCTCGCAGGCTGCCTGCGCCAACGAGCATCTTGCACATTACAACGCGCCGGTCGCATGGCTGGCGGTAAATCTGCAGTACATCGGCCCGTTCATGGCACCTATCATCGCCGTGCTTGGTGCTGCCCTGCTTCTCATCTCGTCCAATGCCGGTGTCTACGGATCGTCCCGCATCATGTACTCGATGGCCAAGAACAACCTGACGCCGAAGGTCTTCACCTACGTCCAGCCCAGATTCGCGACACCGGTCATCTCGCTTGTCGTATTTTCGGGAATCGCGCTGATCGAGCTGATCTTCTCCGGTCTCACGCCCAATGCCCTGCAGACGCTGGGCGACATGTATGCGTTCGGCGCCGCTACCAGCTACACCCTGGTATTCGTGTCCCTGCTGCGGCTGCGCTTCACCGACCGGCAGACCCCCCGCACCTTCAGGGTGCCGTGGAACGTGACGATTCGCCGCGGCGCCGATCCCGTCGACATCCCGATTGTCGGCGTCCTCGGTCTCCTGGGGATCGCGAGCGTCCTGGTGATGGTCATCCTTACCCATCCCATCGGCCGGATCGCCGGTCCGGTCTGGATTGGATGCGGCCTGGTCGGCTTCTACTTCTACCGGCGGCACAGAGGCAAGCCGTTCTACGGCTCGGTAGAGCGGGACTGGGCCAGAGAGCAGCTCGCGGTGTATGAGGAGTCGGGCGAGACCGAGCTGGCCGACGAGTACCGGCACAACCTGCACCTGGGTGAAGTGAAGGCCCGGCACCAGCGCGAGCGCGAGAGCTAGCCCCGGCACTCTGCTTCACCACCGTGTAGTAAGATGTCAGGTACCCTGCGGGCCGGGCTGCCCGGTGCGCGTCTGGCCAGTTCCCCAAACCATGCGATCCTTCGTTCTCGCGACTCTCAGTCTCGCGGCTCTTCTGGTCCCGCTCCAGCGCGGCGTCTCGACGGCGCAGGCCGGCAGCGTCGCTCCGCAAGCCCTCGCCCTCCCCGCTTCGCTGTTCCCTCGCTGGGCGGCGGTTCACGGGAGGGCGGCGGACAATGCCGCGGCGGACGCCGCGAACGCGATCCACACCGAGACGTCTGCCCAGCTCGGACGCGCCGACGGCTACATTCAGCGCATTGGCTGGAGCCTCCAGCTGCCGCACCGACGGACGTACCGGTTGACTGTGCGCTACAGTGCTGCACAGTTCCAGACGCCGGAGCAGGCCGCTACAGGGCTGGCCGATGCCCGGGTCTCGCTGTGGGAGATAGGGCAGCCCTTCGGCCCGGGAGGGGGCTCATCGGATACCTTCCGGGTTGCGCTCAAGGGCAAAAGCTCCCAGCTGTGGGCGGTGCAGTCCGGCGGAGTCTTTGAGTCGGAGCTGAGCCTGCAGTCCCCCGCGACGCTTCCGACCGGTTCGCAGTTGACCGTCAACGCGCTCTTCGGCCGGATCCGGCATGCGGCGCGTGCCATATTGCGCCGTCTGGCGGGCCTCGCTTCCCGCTCGGCCGGTTTGCAGCCTCTGCCGGCGATTGCCGTGGCGCCCTGGGGAACCGGACCGGTCGTCAAGAGCCCGTCGTTGATGGTGGTGGGCGCCGCCGGGGCCCCGCAGGAGGCAGATCTGACGCCGGGTGTGTTTCGGCCGGACACCCGCCCCCCTGAGGCGCGAAGCGCCCGGCCGGGTGTCGTGCTGGCAGCCTTGGGAGGGAGCTCGCGCTTCGTGCGGGCAGTCACCACACCAACCGGTGAGCTCTACGACAGCGCAACCGTCTTCGGCTCGCCGCTCCGCGCCCAGCAGGAGCTGGAGCGAATCACCGCGGCCAACGAGCGACTCTCGCGGCTACCGGTCTACGACGTGCATATCGATCCGAACGGGCTCCCCGGGCTCGGCGCTGCCGACGCCATCAAGGCATGGCAGGGCGCCTCCGAGAGTGTGGTGCTCGTCCGTTTGCAGAATGTCGTCATGATCCTGGCCGGGGCGGCGCCACCGGGTGCGCTCCTTACGGTGGCCGATGGTCTGGCCGGTACCGTGCCGTCGTGGCTTCACGCCGCGGGAACGAGTATCGTCAACGCCGCCGGCCGGCCGGTACACCTCACTGCGCTCAACTGGTATGGCGCCGAGGAGCAGGACTTTGTCGTGGGCGGTCTCGACTACAGGCCCTACCAGTCGATCCTCAATACCGTGGCAACGCTTGGCTACAACACCATCCGCCTCCTCATTTCGAATCAGCTGGTGGAGCAGAACCCGATCGTGGTGAATCACGTGCGGGCCAATCCCGAGCTGCGCGGCCTGCACGCCCTGGACATCCTTGATCGAATCGTCAACTACGCCGGTGCAGTGGGGCTGTCGGTCATTCTCGACGACCATCGCTCCGATGCCGGTTGGAGCGCGCAGGACAACGGACTCTGGTACACGCCGGATTATCCCGAGTCGGCGTTCATCGCCGACTGGCAGACCATGGCACAGCGCTACAGCGCCAGTGATGTCGTGGTTGGCGCCGACCTTCGGAACGAGCCGCACGGCGCCGCCACCTGGGGAGACGGAAATCAGGCTACCGACTGGAGAGCTGCCGCCCAGCGGGCCGGGAACGCGGTGCTGGCCGTCAACCCGCATCTCCTCATCATCGTCGAGGGGATCGAGCGCTACGGTAACGCTCCGGCCTACTGGTGGGGTGGGAACCTCATGGGAGTTGCCACGGCACCCGTTACCCTGGCGTTTGCTGATGGCAGCTCGGCGCGAAGCCAGCTCGTCTACTCGATCCACGACTACGGCCCGGATATCTGCGGCACCGCTTGCCCCTGGTTCAATGCGACGACCAGCGCGGCGAGCCTTACGCAGCTCTGGGAGCAGTACTGGGGATACATCACCGACGACCCCTCGAAACCCTATGCCGCTCCCGTCTGGGTAGGCGAGCTCGGCACCTGCAACTACCAGTTGAGCTGCGTCACCTCCCCGGTTGCCGGCTCCCAGGGCCAGTGGTTCGAGGCGCTGGTCCAGTACATCGGCGCCAAACATCTCGGCTGGGCCTACTGGTCGGCAAACGCCACACAGTCGACAGCACCCGGCCGGACGTATGGGGCGCTCGACTGGTATGGGTTCTTCGACCGGAGCTGGGATGTGCCGGTCGGCTGGGTGGACCAGGCGCTGGCGCCGATCATGACCGACGCAATCACCGGCGGCCCGGGAGGGGCCTCCACGTAGAGCGCCGTTCAACACCCGTAGGCCGGCGCCTCGGTGTCTGACTCCGGTGGGTTTTGTGCGCTTCGCTTGATACCCGTTGTTACAGTGGCATGCGGGTTGCTAGGTTGAGATGTGGCGTTACCCGTCACAATTCACGTGTGTGTCCATCAGGCCCGTGAGGGGTTGCCGGACGCGCCCAGGGAGAGCGTGTGGCAGAGGCTGCGGCGCTACCGGCCGACACCGAACACCGGCTGAAGCGTGCTGTTGGTCCGTGGGGATCCTATACCTGGGGCTATGCCGATGTCGGCGCCGATATCTATGTAGCTCTGGGCCTGGTGATTGCGACCGCCGAGGGAGGCGCAAACGTCGCATTTCTCTTTGCGGGGCTCATCTACGTGACGGTCGGACTCGCCTACACCGAGCTGTCTGCCATGTATCCACTGGCGGGTGGCGGTCAGCTCTGGGTCATGCGCGGACTCGGTGATATCTTCGGCTTCGTGGCAGGCTGGTCGGTGCTGCTGGCTTTCACCGTGGACATCGCCCTCTTTGCCTACATCGCCACCAGCTATATCGACCGATTTATCCCGCAATGGAACCATGCCCCGTGGATCATCATTGAAGCCGCGGTGCTCGTGCTCCTCCTGCTTGGCCTGAACACCATTGGCGTTCGCGAGTCTTCCAGACTCAACGAGATTGCGGGAGCCATCGACGTCACGGCGGAGAGCGTGCTGATCTTCATTGGCTTCTTCTTTGCCTTCAGCCCAACCTTCTACTGGCAGCAGACCAGCCAGTTCTTCGACCACTTCTCGCCCAATCACCTCCTTCTGGGCACGTCGCTGGCTATCATCTCCTTCGTCGGCCTGGAGTCGATCTCACAGGCGGCGCAGGAGACGGAGCGACCGACCACGATCATTCCGCGTACCTCCGTCTCACTCATCCTCACGATCCTGGCGTACGCCATCGGTCTCAGCAATCTTGCCCTCGGCATGCTGCACTGGCAGACGTTTGACCCGACGTCGACGTCGTATTGCGGTCATCTCGCGGCGAGCGCCTGTCAGGCCGAGCATCTCAAGCATGAAAACGCGCCCATGATCTGGCTGGCTTCGAACCTGCCGGCACTCGGACCGTTCATGGCGCCGATCATCGCGGTGCTGGGTGCGACGCTGCTGCTCATCTCCTCGAACTCCGGAGTGTACGGGTCGTCGCGCATCGTTTACTCGATGGCGCGACGGGACCTGATGCCACGGTTCTTTACATACGTGCATCCGACATTCCAGACGCCGCTGGTCGCGCTCGGAATCTTCTGCATCATTGCCATCGGCGAGCTCATCGCCGCCGGGCTGACCGCCAATGCGCTCCAGTCGCTGGCCGAGATGTACGCGTTCTCGGCGGCGGTCAATTACCTGTTAGTGTTCGTCGCGTTGCTGCGTCTGCGGTTCCTCGACCCCGACACACCGCGTACCTTCCGCGTGCCATGGAATGTCCCGATCCGCCGGCCGGCGCAGACCTTTGAAGTCCCGATCGTTGGAGTCCTGGGCCTGCTTAGCCTGTTCGGGGTGCTGATCATGGTCGTGTTGACCAACCCGATCGGGAGGGTTGCCGGCCCGCTCTGGGTGGTGGCGGGGCTCGGCTTCTACTACTTGTATCGTCGCCATCGAGGCCTGCCGATCCTGCGGTCCATACCGCGGGAATGGTCGCGCGAGCAGCTCGAGGTGTATCGCGAATCAGGCGAGACCGATCTGGCGGACGAGTATCAGATGGCGCTCGATCGTCGTTCGCGGCTGGCCAGAAAGGGCAGACCTTCGAGCTAGGTGGGGATTAGCGACCGCGGTGGCGACTGAATCATGCCTGGGTCCCTACCCCGCACTTCTGAGCACCGGGCTGGTGCCGGTGCCGAGGACGACTGCTTTCACGGTGTGGACGCCCACCCGGAATCGTCCCGTCCGCAAACTGCCAGCTCCACAACGCCACGTGACTGCACTCTTCGCACCTCGACCAGACCAGAGTGACGTGCCGATTGCCCGCCCGCTGACGCTCGGTCCGGTAGGGGGCAAGTGAGTGTCCACAGTTCGGACAACGCTCTTCGGACACTGGCGGTGTTCCTCTCCAGCACACGACTCTAATGCGTTCGACTAAGCGCAAGATACGTGCCGAGTATTTACTTCCTGACATATTTGGGAAGGGGCGTGTGCATGTCACGCGGAGCCGGGGGACGGCGCGGCCGCGAGCAGCGCGGCTTCTGCCAGCTCGGCGGCGCGGACCTGCTTGCGTGCCGCCTGGTCGTCCACGGTGAGGAGAACGGCGATGTCGAGGACCATCATGACGGCCTGCATGGCGAAGATGCTGCGGTAGCCGTAGAAGTGAATGAGCCCGGCAGTGATCCCGGTACTGAGTGGGACCGCTATCGACGAGAACGAGGCCTGCAGACCGGTGAAGACGCCGATCTTGCTGCCGGGCACCAGCTCCGCCAGGTAGGGATAAGTCAGCGCGGTGGTGGCGGCGAAGCCGCAGCCGGCGAGGATAGCGACGGGGAATAGCGAGCTGTAGGTCGGGGCGATGATTCCACCGATTGCCGCAACGACCATCAGCGCCGTCCCCAGCAGGATGAAACGCCGGTTGCCGTAGCGCGAGCCAAGGCGGCCGAAGGGGTAGGCGCATGCGCCGCTCGCGGCGATGACGGTGAGATAAACCAGGATTGCCTTCGAGTCGCCGACGTGCATGACCTTCTTGGTGAAGACGGTGAGGAAGGGAATGATGGCATTGAGGCCGGTCCAGAGAAAGAAGATGCTGATCAGGAGCTTGTTGGCTTCTCCGAAGCCGCGCATCTCTCCCAGGTAGAGGTGGAGCGGGATGCGATCCTCCCGGGACGCTTGCGCCCCTGCCTCCTCTGGCTCCCGCACGCCGAAGAAGACGGCGGCGTAGCAGACAAAGAGAACGAGCACGCACAGGTAGAAGACGCCGTCCGGGATATTGCTCTTATTGACCGACGCCAGGCTGGCGTAGAGACCAATCGCCACCTGACCAAAGAGGGCAATGACGGAGAGGATGCCGTTGTACACCGAGCGCCTGGCCGGCGGGATAATGTCGACCATGAGCGCCTGGTATGGGTCGCCGGCGACATTCCAGCAGATCGAGAATAGAACGATGCTGCCGATGATCAGCGGGAGCGCTACGTGACGATCGGAGTGCCCGAAGAGTGGAACCAGCGCGAGAAAGAAGACGGCAAGCGGGATGCCGGCCAGGATGAACGGCCGGCGTCGCCCCAGCGGACTGGTGGTCCGATCGCTCCACCGTCCGACGATTGGCTGCAAGATCGCGCCCTCGACGGTACGGGTGTTCGAGACGTAGCCGATGATGAAGGGGTTGCCGGTAAAGGCGCTGACATAGAGCCCGAGGATGGCGTTGTTGACGCCGTTGTACACGCCGTTGGCAAACTGCCCGAAGCTGTAGTAGAGCTCCTGACGCCGAAGCGAGTCGCCCACCTCAGCGATGGCGCTCGCTTCGGTCCTGAGTAGCCAGCGCCTTGACAACCGGCTGCAGCCTCGCAATCTCGGTGGCCCGGACGGAGGCGTCGGCACTGGCCGGCGAGGTGAGGGCATCGGACAGAACCTGGCCTTCCATGCCGACCGGGCTGACGCCCAGCTCGCGCAGCACGGTTGGCGCGATGTCCTCGAGCTGTGCCGGTGCGGTGACCACCGCGCCACGGCGGATTCCTGGACCGGAGAGCACCAGCGGGATGTGCTGGGACTGCCAGTCGGCGCCGCCGTGATCGGCCTTCCAGTGGGTCGTCGGGCTCTGAGCTGAGTTGTAGCGATGGCAGAAGGCCACCACGGACGGCTGGTGACCGTTGACGAGGGTAGCGAGGAGGTACTGATTGGCGGCCTCCAGCGCTGCCGACACGGGCGCTCCCGGCGACCGCACATACTGCTGCCTCGCTGCCGACCAGTAGTACACGGTATCGATCCCCGGATCCTTCGAGGCGACGATATTTGCCGCGACGCGGGAGGCCTTGTGCACGTCGTGCAGCCAGAGATAGGCAGCGGTGCTGTAGGTGGCCGCCGAGAGTCTGGTGCCGGCGTTGGTCACCGCGGTCGAGAACACCGTCCACGGCACGAACCGCCTGACCGGAGTCATGCCATGGTCGGCGGTGATTACGAACAGGGTCTTGTCGAGGATCCGGGCCCGGCGGTACGTGTCCTCGATCCAGGCGAGATCCTGGTCAAACGTCCGCATCAGCTGAACGACCTTGGGCTTGCTCAGGTCGCCACCGTCGACGTGACCGAGCGGCCAATCGGTATCGGGATAGTTGATGAGCGTCACCTGCTGGTGCATGTGTGCGAACGCCGAGAGTGCCAGAGCCGTGGCGAGGTGGTCGTCGCGCCCGTACCAGCCGCCGGTGGCGGACACGGTGAGACTGGGATTCTCCAGGACGCCGTAGGGCGGAACATGGCCGGGGATGGCAGTGGGTGAGTAGTACTTGTTCTGGGCGTCATTGCGAAAGTAGATGATGGCGTCGGCTTGAGGACCACCGAGCGGATCGGCCGCGTAGTACTTGTATCCGGAGAGTGCAACCACCCGGCCGTGTGGGTAGCGCGCCTTGTAGAGGCTTGCGATCGTCGGTATGTGGGCGGCCTGCATGATCTGCTCAATTGCCCCGGAGCGAACCACGGCGGGAGAGAACAGGGAGTAATCGCCTTCGCCGCGGCCCCAGTTGAAGCCGAGGATGCCGTTCCTGCGGGGTGTCGATCCGGTTGAGATCGTGGTGTGGCCGGACGGCGTCTCGCTTTCCAGGATGCCGGTCAAGGCGCCGGTGTATTCGGTGCCCTGGGCGATGAGCGCATCGAGGTGCGGTAGCGGAGCAACCTTCAAGTAGTCTGGCCGCGCGCCGTCGAGCACGATCAGGACGACGTAGCGGGCAGCAGCCAGGTCCACGGTTGGCGGGTCGCCTCCCTGCCCGGTGATGTTGGGCGCCGCTCCGACCGTGGAGGACGACAGGAGCAATGAGACCGCGGCGCACAATGCCAGCGCCATCCGGCGCAGGGCAGGACGACAGAGTCGCGCACCATGGCCATACTGATCCCGGCCGGCAACGCGACTGTCTCGCCGCTGCCCGAGTGTCCGCTCCATAAAAGCCCGCTAGAGTGTACTCCGATCGACGTTGCTCATCCCACGGACGGTACGGGGGAACGAGGCGCCGCCCGGTGTGGCTGCGTCAGGAGGAGAGCTGTACGAGGAGCTGCATCGTGCCCTGGCGTTCCAGATCGTGCCGGATCGCCTCGGGAGTCTCCGCGATGCCGCGCTCGGCGAGCTCCCGGCAGGCGGCGGCCAGCCGCTCCTCGAGCTTTCCGCGATCCAGACGCTCGCCGGCAGCCAGGCGGAGGGCGATCTCGAAGCGAACGTTGGGATACGCCTGCGGGCGACGCGCCCGGATGATCGCAAGGGCCTGGTCCCACGTGTGACCGCGGTAGCGCATCAGATACCAGGCGACGGCGGTCACGGAGCGCGAGACACCGGATGCGCAGTGGACAAGGACGCTTCCGCCGGTTTCCAGGCCGCGATCGATATGCGCTGCGGCCTCGTCGAAGCGCCGAACGATCGCCTCCTGGTCCTCCCAACAATAGTCGTCGCCAATGGGACACCAGTAGTACTCGACGCTGCCGGACACGACGGCGTCACGAAGGGCAAGCGGCGCCCAGGTCTCCAGCGAGACGATGTACTCGAAAGGAAGGCCGCGGGCGTCGGAGACGATGCCACCGACCGCCAGCCGCTCGAGGATCCAGGAGAAGTTCGTGTAAGGCATTGCCAGAAATGGGACAGGGGACCAAGCTATTCTGCTTGATCCCCTGTCCTCGGCAGGATGGCTGGCTTAGGTCGCGATCTTCTTGATAGCCGAGGCCCCAACCTTTTGGACGTTCGACGGGAGTGGGACGTAGCTAATTTTCGCTGCGTATTTCTGGCCGGTTGTCACCGTCCAGTTCAGAAGCTTGACGAGAGCCTTCCCCTTGGCCGAATCGGCGGTCTGGTCCTTGAACACCATCAGCCAGCTATATCCGCAGATCGGGTAGGAATCCTTTCCTGGACCGTTAACGATGCTGAAGCTCGTGGCGCTGACTTTTTTGAACTGCGCTGCGTCCGCGGCCACGGTCCTCAGGCTCGGTTGAAGGTAGACGTGTGACCTGTTCTCGACCATCGCGTACTTCATGTGGTTCTGCAGGACGTAGGCGAGCTCGACGTAGCCAATAGCCCCGGGCGTGGACTGGACCAGCTGGGCGACGCCCGGGTTGCCGGGCCCACCAACCCCCGTGGGCCAGTTCGGGAGCTTGTTCACACCGACGACTCCACGCCACTGGTCGCTGACGCGGCTCAGATAGTCGGTGAAGATATAGCTGGTGCCGCTTCCATCCGAACGATGGACCACGACTATCGCCTGATTGGGCAGCTTGACGCGCTTGTTCAGCGCCTTGATCTGCTTGTCGTTCCACTTCTTGATCGTACCGAGGTAGATCTGGGCGAGGACGGCGCCGGTCAGATGGAGTTGCCCGCTCTTAACACCGGAAAGGTTGTAGGCGATCGCAACGCCACCAAGTGTTACCGGAATCTGCTCGACGGTGCCGCCTGCCTTCTCTGCGGCTGGCAGCTCCGTGGTCGGGTTCATCGGGACATCGCTGACGGCAAAATCCACGGTCTTGGCAGTCAGGGCCTTGATGCCGCCACCGCTGCCGATGCCCTGGTAGTTGACGCTGACACCGTACTTGCTCTGATAGGCAGCGAACGCCTTCTGCAGGAACGGCTGAGCGAAGGTCGATCCCGCCGCGTTGAACGAGGTGCTGGCGCGAGGCGACGATGCCTGGACGGGTGTGAGCGCAGTCAGCACCAGCGCTGAAGCGCCACACAGGAACGATACCACCGGTTTGAGCAAAGCTAGCTCCTTTCTCTCCTCTTGCATGGTTTGGCCAGTACGTTGCTTTGCATCTCATTCTCCAGAGAAGTCGTTACAGGATTGTTACAGGGCCTTTAACGACGTGTTACGGCGCCCACCACGAGCGAGTGCATTGGTGAAAGCGACTAAGCGCCTATCCAGTAACAATCTGGTGACATTGCCGTAACAATCTGGTAACAATTCTCTGGTTAGACTCGGGGAGACGTCTGCCTGGTGTATTTGGAGTGCTTTCAAGTCCCGTAGGCCGGCGCCTCCGTGCCCGGCTCCGGAGGGTTTTGAAAGCTTCACTTAGGAGCACATGGAGACAGAGAGAATCGACGCAGCGCCTGCGCCTGAGGACCGAGCGGATCTTGACCCCGCCGAGCGCGGTGACTCGCCCATCGAGGCAGCGGCTCTGACGGGCATCACCGTTACCCCGGGATTGCGTCCGCTGGCGGCGCCGGAACATCGTGAGGCGGTGGCGCGTGAGCGGCGCGCCGAGGCGCGACCGGCCAGGCGGGAACCGCGTCCACCGGCGAGCGGCTCCGGATTGGGTGATAGGCTGTTCGATACCGTCACGGCGGCTTTTGCCGGGCTGATCCTGGTCATCCTGGCCGGGCTGCTGCTGATTCTGGTTCTCCAGGCGCGCGAAGCGATCCAGCACTTCGGACTCGGATTCCTCACCGGTCAGACCTGGGATGTGAACACGAATCTGTTCGGCGCTGCTCCGGCCATCGAGGGCACGCTCTACACCTCGCTCCTGGCGCTGCTCCTCGCTACTCCGGTCGGGCTCATGGTTTCCATGTTTCTCACCGAGATGGCGCCGCGGAGTATTCGTGCGTCGCTGGGCTTCGTCGTCGAGCTGCTGGCAGCGGTACCGAGTATTGTCTACGGTCTCTGGGCGCTGATCGTTCTGGTGCCGCTGGTGCGTGATTACATCCAACCCCCGCTGCTCGACCACTTTGGTGCCACGCCCTTCTTCTCGGGATATCCCCTGGGGCTGGGCGTGTTCACGGCGGCCCTGATCCTTTCCATCATGATCCTGCCGACAGTAGCGTCGATCAGCCGCGACGTGATGCTGGCGGTCCCGAACAGCCAGCGGGACGCCATGCTGGCGCTCGGTGCGACACGCTGGGAGACGACCTGGAAGGCGGTGATTCCGTACGCGCGCTCGGGCATCGTCGGCGCGGTGGTACTGGCACTGGGACGGGCCGTCGGCGAGACGATGGCTGTGCAGATGGTTATCGGCAACACGTATGCCGCTAACTGGTCGGTGTTCAACACCGGCACGACGCTACCGGCGACAATCGTCACACAGTTCCCCGAGGCGACGACGCCGCTCCACGAGGCGTCGCTCATTGAGCTCGCGCTTATCCTCATGGTTGTGACCCTCATCCTCAATGCCGTGGCTCGCCTCCTGGTATGGCGCATGACGACCAAGGCGGTGGCGTGATGCTGAAAGGCTACCTGGCGCGCAAGTGGACCAATCTGATCGGGAACGGTCTGGCACTACTGTGCGTCATCGCGGCCATTATTCCGCTCGGCGCCATGCTCTTCTACGTGCTGCAGCAGGGTGGCTCGTCGCTCGATCTCAACTTCTTCACCCAGCTGCCGAAGCCGGAAGGCGAGACGGGCGGTGGGATGGCCGGTGATATTCTGGGGACCCTCCTTCTCATCGGGCTGGCCTCCTGCATTGGGCTGCCGATCGGCATTCTCGGTGGGATCTATCTGGCGCGCTCGTCGAACCTCGGGTTCTCGCGCATGGTCCGCTTCGTCACCGATGTGATCGCCGGGACACCTTCGATCGTGGCCGGAGTGGTTGCCTACGCGCTGGTGGTGATTCCGACCGGTACGTTCTCGGCCAAGGCGGGCGCTGTGGCGCTTGGCATCCTGATGTTTCCTACCGTGACCCGGGCAACCGAGGAGACGATCAAGCTGGTGCCGCCCAGCATCCGAGAAGCGGCCCTGGCGTTGGGAGTGCCGGAGTGGAAGGCGATGGTGCGGGTGATCCTGCCGGCAGCCACCAACGGCATTGTGACCGCGATCATGCTGGGCATCGCTCGGGTCGCGGGAGAGACGGCCCCTCTCTACCTCACCGTGCTGGGCAGCAGCACGTTCCCCAACACGCTCAACGGTCCGATCGGGGCGCTGCCGGTGGAGATCTGGCACTACGCGCAGTCGCCCTATCCGGATCTGCACCGCCAGGCGTGGGCCGGCGCCTTTGTTCTCTTCAGCATCATCGTCATCCTGAACCTCGCCGCTCGGGTGCTGACGTTCCGGCTCAGCAATCGGGTGAGCGCCGGGTAGAAAGAAAGCAATGGGAGAAGCTGTCAAGTCCGATGAGGTGTCCGCCTGGTACAGCAAGAAGCTGGCCGTGCGAGATGTGAGCCTCGAGATGAAACCAAATAAGGTCACGGCCCTGATCGGTCCGTCGGGCTGCGGAAAGTCAACGTTCATTCGGTGCATCAATCGCATGCACGAGGTCATTCCTGGCGCCCGGGTCGGTGGAGACATGTGGGTCGGCGAGCGAAACGTGTACGATCGCGGCATTGACCCGGTGAAAGTGCGTGCCCAGATCGGGATGGTCTTTCAGCGTCCCAATCCCTTCCCCACGATGTCGATCTACGACAACGTGGCGGCCGGCCCGCGGCTGAACGGACGCGTAAAGAAGAAGGTGGATCTCGACGCCCTGGTTGAGACCAGCCTGCGGCGTGGCGCCCTCTGGGATGAGGTGAAGGACCGGCTGAAGGAGCCCGCCACCGGCCTCTCCGGTGGCCAGCAGCAGCGCCTCTGCATCGCGCGGGCACTGGCCATGGAGCCGGGCGTGATACTGCTCGACGAGCCGACGTCGGCGCTCGATCCAATCGCGTCGTACAAGATCGAGGAGCTGCTGAGCGATCTCAAAGACGAGTACACGGTGGTTATCGTCACCCACAACATGCAGCAGGCGGCGCGGGTCGCCGATTTCACCGCCTTCATGCTCGCCGGAGATGACTACGTCGGCGAGCTCATCGAGTATGGCGAGACCAGCCAGATCTTCAACACACCCAAGGACAAGCGGACCGAGGACTACATCACGGGACGCTTCGGATGATCCATGGAACAACACAACATCCTGGTCGTCGAGGACGATCGCAATCTGGCGGAGACGATCGTCTATAACCTCAAGCAGGAGGGATACCGGGCCGGAATCGCGCGCACCGGACTGGAAGCGATCGCACTGACCCGCAGCGAGCAGCCCGATCTGCTGCTACTCGACGTAATGTTGCCGGAGATCGACGGATTCGAGGTCTGCCGTACCATTCGTGCCTCGTCGAGGGTGCCGATAATCATGCTGACGGCGAAAGATGAAGAAGTGGACCGCGTGCTTGGGCTGGAGCTCGGCGCCGATGACTACGTGGTCAAGCCGTTCTCGCTGCGGGAGCTCCTGGCGCGCATTCGAGCCACACTCCGCCGCGTCGACATGCAGCTCGACGGCCAGGGAGCGCAGGAACCGCTCATCGCCGGCGAGCTGCATGTCTGGCCCGGCTCGCGCAGCGTGGCGCTGGGCGAGGACCAAATCCACCTGTTGCCCAAGGAGTTCGATCTGCTGGTCTATCTGATGCAGAACCGGGGTATCGTGCTGTCACGCCGGCAGCTGCTCGAGAAGGTATGGGGGATCGATTACTTCGGCGACGAGCGCACGGTGGACGTCCACGTGCGGCGACTGCGGATGAAGATCGAGCCCGATCCGTCCAAACCGTGCTTCATCCACACCCACTACGGCGTGGGTTACACCTTCGACGGCCGTCCGGGGAGAAAACAATGACGCGAGAGCACTACCGCGCGTTGCTCCAGCAGCTCGACGACGAGGTGCTGGCGCTCGGCGATCTGGTGGCTGGAACGATCGCAGAGTCGGTCGACGCGCTGGAGCGTCTCGACGTGGAGCGGGCCCAGAGCCTGATCGTGGCCGACAGCCGTATCGATCGCGAGCGCTACGATGTAGAGAACAAGGCGCTCGTCCTGATGGCGACGCAGCAGCCGGCGGCCAGCGATCTACGCACGATCACAGCGACTCTTATCATCGCCTCGGAGCTTGAGCGCATCGCCGACTACTGTGAGGGAATCGCCAAGATCACGCTGCGCATGGCGGCCGAGCCGGTGCCGGGGACGCTGTCCGACATACGAACCATGGCCGACGTGACCGAGCAGCTGCTCCGCCAGGCGCTCCAGGCACTCAAGAACCGGGATGTCGAGGCGGCCGGTGAGGTATGGAGGCAGGACGACGACGTCGACGAGCTGTACGAGAGCGTGTTCCGCCGCATGCTGGTCGACATGACCACGAACAAGGCGACAGTTCGGCGCAGCACCTACTTGCTCTGGGTGGCGCACAACCTGGAGCGTATCGCCGACCGCGTGACGAACATCACCGAGCGGATCGCCTTCATCGTCACCGGCGACATCGCCGGCTTCCGCGACAAACTGCGGGCCGAGAGCCTACCGGCGTAGCTCTTATCGCAGGGTGGCGACATCTGATCGCATCGACCGTCGATCGGATTCGCTCTTGACTGAGTCGCGATCCGGGTATAGCATGAGCTCATCTCGGATGTCGCCTGTATGGAGGGCATGCAGGGGCGACGGGGTAGAGGAGAGGGAACGGACGTGAAGCCCATGCATAAACCCCTGACTCGGTTGCTGGCAGTTACCGTGGTCGTGAGCGTGCTGGCGGTTGGCACACAATCGACTACTTCATCGGCATCCCGACCCTTGGCGACCGGCCGGCACCTCAACCTGGCAGATCTGGGCAGAGTAGCTCGACCACATCCCGCCACGCACGTCACGCCGGCGGCCGGGAATGTGCCTGACGTCGCGGGAAAGGTCTGGTACGCCGACACCGGAGACGGACCGGGAGGTCCAGGGAAGACTGCCGATGCCATTGACGTGTTCAAGGGCAGCAAGCTGATTCAATCGTTCAGTGAAGACGCCAACCAGGTATTCGAATACTGGGGATCGAACACCTTAGCACACTCCAAACGGCTGGGGTGCCTGGTCCTGACGGACTCGAGCGGGTACATAGACAGCTTCAGTCTCAATCACGACGGCACGGTAGCAGCAGAGGTCAGCCACCTGCCCGATCCGTATGGAGGGCAGCCGGAGAGTGTGCTGCTGAACAAGGCCGGCACGGTCGCCGTGATAAACGACCCCAATTCATCAACGTTCCTCGGCCCGTACCTCCAGTCGTACTCGATCGCCACCGGATGCGCGCTGACCTTCATCGGCAGCTCAAGCGGCGGAGCTGGGAATGAGTTTTACATCAATTCGGCTCTGGTGGGAAACGATGTCGTGACCGGGGATGCCAACTTCAACACCATTGACACATACTCGCTGAGCAAAAGCGGAAAGCTCTCCTTCCTCAAGTCGTTGCCGTCAGAGGTGGCGACGTACGTCGATGGCATGGCCTCGTACAGGTCGGACGTCTTCAGCGGCTCGTCGAACTATTACGGTCCGTCGAACCAATCGGTGGAAGGCGGCGTGCTTTCGCATTCGGGCAGCATTTCGTTTTTGTCGGGAAGCCCAACCTACGATCCGAGTGGCGACCATTCGACCGGCGCGGTCGCCACGAATGGCTGGCTCTTCGTGGCGAACAACAACTACGCCGACAACCCGTCGCTGCCGGCGAGCATCGGCAGCTACACGACCTCGCCGAGTCTAGCTTTCTCGCTAGATACGGTGCTGCCCGGCAGCGCCGGTTCACAGGCGACACCGCTCGCGCTGGTTGGCAAGACGCTGTTTGTCGACGTCGATTACATCGGCTCGATCGAAGCATGCTCGATTGGAGGATCGGGTGCGACGAACTGTAATGTCTACGCGACCCTGTCCGACATCCTCGGCTTCTCAAATGGCTTGACCTTCTGACCTCGTATTGCCGCGCGCAGTACTTGCCGGCGGCGGTGTGAACGCGTAGATCCGTCCATCGGACGATCCGGTAAAGAGGCGTCCATCCCCCGCGCTGGCCGGGCCGTACAACCTGCCGCCGGTCCGGTAGTGGAAGAGCAGTCCGCCGGTTCGGGCGTCGCGGACCTGCAGCACCGAACCCGCCCCGTCGATCACAAGGCCGTTGGCGTAGGTAAGCGCAGGCCAGACCGGGGCCGAGGTTGTCGCCAGCCACACGACCGCGCCGGTGGCGGGATCGAGAGCGCGCACGCTTCCGGCGTAGACGTGGCCCTGCCGGCTTCCCTTGCTTCCGGCGGCGTAGAGCAGCCCGCCGCCGAAGCTGGTGGAGGAGACGTTGAGGTCGGGATTGGCGATCTGGCTGCGCCAGGTCGGGCCGCGAACGAGGTGTCGCCGATCGAAGACGTAGACGTAGCCATTCTTGTTGACGGTGGCAAGCATCGCCGTGCCGCCGGACCCGGTAAAGAGGGTGGGCGTGCCGCTCCAGTCGGAGTCGGGGGTAGAGACCTGGCTGTCGGGCAGCTGCCACACGGAGCGGACCCGGAGCGTGGTGCTGAGCGCGATCACGGCGCGGGCATACCGTTGCGACGACGCCGGCAACCGGCCCTCGTTGCCGGTGGACACGAAGATCGTGCCGGCCTTGCGGTCGAGGGCCGGCGTCGTCCAGATCGCGCCGCCGAGCTGTCCCTTCGGGACCACCGCAAAGGTGTGCAGAACTCGGTGCTTGCCGCCCAGGTCCGCCTGCAGCAGAGCGCCGGGTACCAGCGGCTCATCACACCGGCTGGCGACGCCCAGGTAGGCGGAGCCCCGGTAGATGAGCGGGCTCGCCCAGTTGTAGTAGCGGCCGTTCTGCCGCTCGTCGCCGGTGCGGATCTTCCAGAGAACGTGGCCGTCGGAAACCCGAAGTGCGTAGAAGAACGGCTTGCCGCCGCCCACGTAGAGGATGCCGCCGGTGACAGTCGGTGTGGCGCTGACACCCATCGGGGCGCAGAAGCCGGTGGTGCCGAGGCTCCGCCCCAGGTCGGCCTTCCACCTGAGCGCACCGCTGGTGGCATCGAGCGCGTACTCATACCCGTCCCAGGAGCCGATGTAGACGATATTCCCCACGATCACCGGCTGGGCGGCGATGGCGCCGCCGGTTTGAAACGTCCAGGCGAGCGTCAGCCGGCCGGCGCTCGCCGGCGACAGAGCCGGATCGGTGGTGCTGCCGCTGCGTCCCGGGTCATGCTGATAGGTCGGCCAGCCGGCGCCGGCAAGCAGCAGTGAGACCGCTAGCATGACGAGCAATCGACACAGATATTGGATCCGTCCCGGTCGAGTTGTCACACGCGGATCGGGCGATGGAACGGCCTGTACGACGCGGCAGAACGGCGACGCTCGTCCAGCAACCGCCTCACCGATGTAGCTGCTTCGGGCGATAGGGTTATTCGATCGCGTCGTCGTCGCGCTCACGGACGCAGTTTACACATCGTTGCAGGGAAATGGGAGCGTGGAACCTGCCTCCCAACGCACGGTAAAGTTCGCCCCCGCTGTCTTCGCGGGATACCGTAAGGTACGTGAAGCCGGGGGTGTCGATGTGGCGCTCGTACTGGTGACTGGCGGCTCGGGGATGCTGGGGAGTGCGCTCCTGCCGCGATTGGCGGGCGCAGGCTATAGGGTACGCGCCACGACGCGGAGCTCCGCCGGGCGCGACGGTGAAGGCGCCATCGAGTGGATCGGCGTGGACTGGGTCACGGGGGCGGGGCTGGTTGAAGCGCTGGATGGCGTGGACGTCGTGATCCATGCGGTCAACAGCGCGGGGCGCGATAGCCGGCAGGTCAATGTCGCCGGTCTTGCCCGGCTGTTGGAGGCGGCGGAACGTGCCGGGGTGCGCCATCTCCTCTATCCATCGATCGTCGGGATCGAGGCGGTACCGTACGCGTACTACAAGCACAAGGTCGAAGCGGAAGGACTGGTCGCCGCGACCCGGGTACCGTGGAGCATCGTACGTGCCACCCAGTTTCACGGCTTCGTCGACATGGTGTTGAGGCGGCTGGCGCGGCTACCGGTCATGGTTCTGTATGCACGGGCCCTCCTGCAGCCGGTCGACGTGGGCGAGGTGGCGGCGCGGCTGGTCGAGCAGATAGCGGCCGGCCCCACGGGAGACATCTCCAGCTTCGCCGGACCGCAGATTCTCACGCTGGGTGCCGTGGCAGAAGGGTGGCGGCGGGCGAGCGGCACGAGGAAGCGAGCGGTCAACGTCCCGCTGCCGGGGCGCATTGGGAGAGCCCTGCGGGCCGGCGCGCTCACCGATTCCGGTGCTCCGCACGGCGAGAGATGCTGGCAGGAGTGGCTGGCCACCGCATACAGCGGGGGCAGTGAGACCCAGAGGGCGCCCTGACGTTCGCGACCGCTACTACCAGGCGCTGACCTCCATTCCGTCCCTTCCGTGCTTGTGGAACTGCGCGCACTGTCCTGAATGGCGCGGTGATCACGTGGATCACCGGCTGCAGCCGGGCCGGTGTCGCGGGCCACATGTCGGTGCTCCCGGTGCAAAGATTCACCGATTTGTAAGCCGGCGGCAAGCGAATGGCAGCACGGACGGCCCTACGATCGGGTACGAAGACGTCACACCGCGACGGATATGTCATTTGGGAGGAAGCTGTGAAACGATTCGCTCTGGTTCTGGGGGCTCTCGGCGCCATGCTCGCCGGAGTGGCAATAGTGCCGATGGTTACACCGTCGGCCGGCGCCGAGGTCACCGGGATCCACAAGATTCAGCATGTGATCATCATCATGCAGGAAAACCGGTCGTTCGACTCGTACTTCGGGACCTATCCGGGAGCGGACGGGATTCCGATGCAGAACGGGGTGCCGACCAGCTGCGTGCCCGATCCGGTAACGGGCGCATGTGTCAGGCCGTATCTCGATCACCGCGATTTGAACGGCGGTGGTCCCCACGACGCCGGCGCGGCAACGACCGACATCAGCGGCGGCGCAATGAACGGTTTCGTGAAGGCGGCCGAGGGTGGCAAGCGGTCCTGTGCCGATCCAACCAATCCGGTCTGCACGAACGGGACGAACGGGCCATCGGTCGACGTGATGGGCTATCACGACGGCAGCGACATCCCCAACTACTGGGCCTATGCCCGGAATTTTGTCC
>DATGJB010000167.1:0-3954 GCA_035295425.1 Chloroflexota bacterium
CCCCCAGGACCAGGCGGCGCTTCGCTCGCACCGTATCGTAGGCATCGAGGCACCTCCGGGCGACCGTCACCCAGCTGAAGTCCCGGCAGGCGACCTCGCGGCCGCGGGCGCCAAGCCGGACTGCGAGCGCCGGGTTGTCGAGCAGCCGGTGCAGCGCCTGGCGGAGGGCGGCTGGATCGTTTGGGGGAACGAGGTAGCCGGTTTCTCCCTCGCGGACGTGCTCGGGGATCGCGCCGACTCGGGTCCCGATCACCGCTGTGCCGCAGGCCATGGACTCGAGTAAGGTGAGACCAAGGAGCTCCGGCTCGGCCCACGATGTCCCGTACATGTCGCGATAGACCGAGGGGAGAACCGTGACCAACGCGCTGGAATAGGCCGTGGCTATGTCCTCGTCCGACGCGTCGGTGACGATCCGCACGGGTTTTCCCGCGGCGAGTCGGAGCAAGTCGTCGAGATGCCGCCGATCGTATGGCCGCCCGTAAATCTCGAGCGGCATGTCGCTCTCTACCGCCTCGATCAGGTAGTTGAGCCCTTTGTGCGGCAGCAGCCGCGCCACAGAGACAATCTTGCGCTCCTTCTGCCCGGTGGCCCGAAATCGCTCGGCATCGACTCCCCCTCCGATAACGCAGCTGGGAAGCAGGTAGGGGATCGTTCGTGCGGAGAAGGCGGAAATGCACAGGAAGCCAGTAAAGCCCACCAGTCGCATGATTCGGTGCTCGGCCCGAGTGGGCGACGCCCCGAGTGGTGTCACGAAGCAGCGTGTACCGCGCAGGCGGGCCACCACCATGGCGAGCACGTTGACCGGCGTGCCCAGCTGGTGACAGTGAACGACGTCGGCCCGGGTTACAAGGCGGAGGAAGTCGGCTGATACGGGCGGCGCGCGACGGCCGGCTCGATCCCTGGCCGGAAGGATCTCGATCTGCAGACTGCCGTCTCGGCGGCTCATGCGTTTGGCGCCGAGGCTGATGAAGGTTGTCGGTGCCAGGCCGGCCATGGCGCGAGCGAGCTCCTGCGCGTACCTTTCGCCGCCGCCGACGACAGACGCGTCGGCGAAGTAGGTGGGAGATACGTGCACGATCTTCATCTTCTGGCCTGACGCACTATACAACGCTCCATTCGATGCCAACGTCGCGACCACCGCAGCATGGCGACGGGCCACCGAGGCACCGGCGAGCCGGATAGCTCACTGTGCCTTTCGGAGACGGGTGCGCGTCCCGAGGCAGGAATCGGCGCGAATTGGGGGAGACAAGGCGGTAGTACAATGCGTGTCGATAGACCGGGCGGAGGCGACGCATGGAGGCGGATCGAGCAGCGGTGGCCACCGGCGACGGCTTCAGCTTTGACGAGTGCGTTTCGGTCTGTGATGTGTGTGGTGGCACGGCGTTTTCCCCGGTTGCTCCCCGCGCGAACGTGGTCGAGTGTGAAGAGTGCGGGTACCGATTTGTCACACCACGTCCCTCACAGTCGCAGATCGCCGGCGCATACTCCGACCCCCATTTCTACGACGGCTGGATCGACGACGAGAGTGGCAGGATACAGATGTGGTCGAAACGGTTGGACTTCATCAGGATGCATGTCGCCGCGCACCACCTCCTCGACATCGGCGCCGGGATCGGTACCTTCCTTGCCCTGGCGCGGGACCGTGCCCACTGGTCTGTCTGCGGGACGGAAGTGTCGCTGAGCGCGGTTCAGGAGGCTCGAGAGCGGTATGGATTGAGTCTCCGAGTCGGGCAGGTGGAAGAGATAGGGTTCTCCGCCGGGACATTCGATCTCGTGACCCTTTGGCACGTGCTCGAGCACGTGCCATCTCCGCGGACGCTGCTCCGGACCTGCCACGACGTGCTTGTGCCCGGCGGCACGCTGGTGGTCGCGGTGCCCAACGACTCCACGGTTCGGGCCCGCGTGAGCTCGGTGAGAGGACGGATGATGGGTAAGGGCGCGCCCCCCACGGCGGTCCGCTATCCTTTGCTCCAGCCCGGACGTGAAGTCCATCTCAGCTACTTTACGGAGGGCGTGCTGCGCCGCCTCCTGGCGAGCGAAGGCTTCGAGACGCGGCTGGCGACTGTAGACGACCACTATGCGTGCCCGAGCCCGCGAACGACGGCGCAGGTTGGCGCCTACCGGCTCCTACGACGCCTGACCGGTATCAATGCCGGAATCGCGCTCCTGCTGATTGCCCGGCGCCTATGACGGCCTCCGCGGGCAGAGGGGCGGCGTGCCTGGCGGGTTCGACGGCGCCCGCGAGCCGGCGCTTCCGACGTGCCGATCAAGACTTCCCGACAGCTCAGCCTGAGGTCTTGAGGTGACCCCCGGGACGCTGGAAGAGCCATTCCCGGGGAGGACGGCGGTCGCACCGCGGATCGTGGCCATTCTGCCCTGCGCCGAACCGGTGACGGGAGGCGTCCAGGCCGATCACGCCATTCTCGCGGAGCTGCGCGATCGGGGCTGGACGGTGGAGACGCTCTATTTTGCTCGTACCTCGGCGCGAGCGATGTCCGCGCGGTGGTGGACGCAGCTCCTCGCGGGCCTGCGGCTCGCCTGGCAGCTGCGCCGCCTACCAGCCGGCGCCATCCTCCTGGAGGATCACGCGCTCTCGCTGGCCGTCGCGCTCGGCAACTGGTACGCGCGTCGCTTCCGGGGAGCCCGCGTCGTGATGATCGTGTATCACCTGTCGTACCTGTTGTGGAAGCACCCGTTCCGTCGTGAGCTTCACAGGGTAGTTGAAGCGCGCGAAGCACGGCGAGCCGATCGGCTGCTGGTCTCCAGCCGGCACACCTGGAAGGAGCTGCGCGCCCTGGGGGTCGAGGATCATCGGGTGCGTCTGATTTCGCTCGGCGTTCGGGCACCCGAGCGGGCTCCAGTCTCGCCGGCATACGCCACCGGGAAGACGACTCGACTGCTGAGCGTGGGAACGGTCGAACCGCGTAAGGGACTTCACTTCCTCGTCCAGGCGCTTGCCCTCCTCCGCGATGAGCCGTGGGAGCTCGAGATCGCGGGCGGGGCGGACGGGCGCTATCTGGGCCGGCTCACCCAGTTGATTGGTCGGCTTGCCCTGGCAGATCGGATCCAGCTGCTCGGCCGCGTGACCGACGAGCATCTGGAAGAGCTGATGGCCCGCGCGGACATCTTCGTGCATCCGTCGCTCCAGGAAGGGTTTGGACTGGCAGTGGGCGAAGCAATGGCGCACGGTCTGCCCGTGATCGCCAGTAGTGGGGGTGCCCTCGGCGAGATGGTGGAGGACGGCCGGACCGGCCTGCTGGTGCGCTCTGCCTCGCCGGACGACCTGGCCGTGGCAATCAGGCGACTCATCCATGATCCGGAGCTCCGTCGGTCATTGGGAGAGGCCGCTGCCCAGACGGTTTCCGGTCGGTACAGCTGGCAGAAGACAGGAGCCCAGGTCGATGCGGCGCTGCGCGAGCTGTAGGAGGTCACGGTTACTTTCGGCACGTCACAGCGCGGGCACTTTGCTTGACGATGCCACCCGTTTCCTTTAGAGTTACGTAAGCGACGCATCGTCCAAGTCGTCGCGAGAGGGATTTTGGGGAAGGGCGCCAGTCGCCGGAAATTATGCATTTGGGTATACGCATTACCTTTGTGCGTTCCCGGCGCTGAGCACCCCGAGTGTTCACGTCGATCCGCTCGGGATCGACGCATTTGGAGTTCCTGGAGGGACAGTCAGCGATGAGCAGGAAGCAGGAAGTGAGTCAGGGGTTGGGAGCATCACCATCGGTGCAGAGAGTTCGACACAGGCTTGGTGTTCGGCACTCTCGCAAGAGTGCCGCGGCGATCGCCGGCGGCGCCCTGCTGGCCGTCACGATGGCGCTGTCGCCGGCCCAGGTGTTCGCCGCGCTGGGCGCTCACGACACGGCCACCGGTACCGGCGCCCTCGCGAGTGAGACGACGGGCGACTACAACACCGCCGACGGCTACAACGCGATGAATCAGAACACGACG
>DATGJB010000168.1:0-6744 GCA_035295425.1 Chloroflexota bacterium
ACCGCTTGCGGTGGTATCAGGCGGAGTGCGGCAGAGCCATCGCCAGGTCGGTGGTACGGCGTGAGGGCAAGGTGTTCACGGTGATGTTCGCGCGTCAGATGGGCAAGAACGAGACATCAGCCCAGCTCGAGGCGTATCTGCTGGCACTGTTCGCGGCACGTGGCGGCATGATCGTCAAGGCAGCGCCATCGTTCAAGCCGCAGATCATCAACTCGCTTCTGCGATTGAGAAGCGTGCTCGAACGCCACCCGCTCACCATGACCCGCTGGCGCAGTACCTTCGGCTACATGCTGGGTGTTGGCCGAGCCAGCTGCACGTTCCTGTCAGCCGATCCGAAGAGCAATATCGTGGGAGCCACTGCCAGCCTGTTGCTCGAGATCGACGAGGCGCAGGACGTGGATCCCGACAAGTACGACCGGGATCTGCGTCCCATGGCCAGCTCAACCAACGCCACGACGGTGCTGTACGGCACGGCATGGTCGGAGGACTCCATCCTGCAGCGGCAGAAGCTGATCAACCTCGAGATGCAGGCGAAGACGGGAGAGCAGCTGCACTTCGAGTACGACTGGTCGGTGCTGGCGGCGATCAATCAGTCGTACGACCGGTTCGTGTCGGCGGAGATCGCCAGGCTCGGCACGGAGCATCCGTCAATTCGCACGCAGTACTTCCTGGAGTGCCTGGCGGATGCCGGCAAGCTGTTCAGCGAGGCGCAGCGGGTCGCGCTGCAGGGGTCACACCAGCGGCAGATCGAGCCGGCGGAGTTCAGCACCTACGTCATGGGGATCGATCTTGCCGGCGAGGACGAGAACGCGGAAGACGCGGTGGCGAGGGCGCTGGTGCCCAAGCGAGACAGTACGGTCATCACCATTGCCCAGCTGCTGCGGGACGAGCACGGCAACGGGGTGTGCCGGGTGGTCGAGCATGTCTGGTGGACCGGCCGCGACCTGGAGCGGCAGTACGCGGACCTGCTCCAGCTCTGTGAGCGGTGGCAGCCGGTGCGGCTGTGTGTGGACGCCTCGGGGATTGGGGCGGCGTTCGCCTCATTCCTCACGGCGCGATTGGGTGAGCGGGTCGAGGAGTTTGTGTTCAGTGCGCCGGCCAAATCCCGGCTGGGCTACGAGCTCCTGGCCATGCTCAACACCGGGCGGGTGTCGGTGTACCAGCGGGACCAGTCGGCGGAGTGCCGGCAGTTGTGGTGGGAAGTCGCGCACGCCAGGTACCATCTGCGCGCCGGCGAGATCATGGCGTGGAGCGTGCCCGACGCGGAGGGACACGACGACTTCATCGTCTCGCTGGCCCTCTGTGCCCACGCCGCCAATCTCACCCTGCCGCCCATCGCCTCCGGCATCGTCCGCGCCCAGCCCACCCCCGACGACGAGTCACGCTGGTAGCCGCTCCGGGGAGGGGCGCGAGGTCAGTGCGCGACGATTACCAGCTTCGCTTTCGGCGAGCTCTGCAGACCGAAGACGTATCTGCCGGCGGCTGGTACGCAGGCGTACACCGTCTGGCCGGGCTGGATCGTCCCTACCTGCTGCCCGTGATAGGTCACCGTTTCCGGGTTCAGCGTCGTGTTGGTGAGCGTGCCGGAATAGTTCGACGGGCTGCACTGACTCAGCGGAACGGCCACCACCTTCACATGACCCGGCTGGTACTTCGCCTTCGGATCGGTTCCGACGATGTTGACGTTAGGAGGCGACGCGTGCGGCCCGGCGTGCATGAGGCTGCCCAGACCAATGCCCTGATACGCCGCGCCGGCCGGCGTCTGGATTGTGAGCGAGGCAACTCCGACCAGGAGTGACGCTGCGAGCGAAGCGCGAAGTACGGACTGCATCTTTCCCTCTCCCTGCGCGGAACTTCGGCGGACCGAATCAGCCACCTGAGACCGGATCTTGCCGACCGAGCCGCCGTACGAATTGTAGCGACGTCTTCAGAGAGAGGCAACCGAGTCGGGGCTCTCTGCGGCTTCCGTAACCTCGGCGAGCAATCGCTTCAACAACCCGGCGTGCGGGATGAGCCACTCCCGGCGCACGGTGGGCCACTCATCACCCAGAGCCTTGCCCGGCACGAGGCGCGCTCCACCTGCCCTCGCCTCGATCCGTGCTCCCGCCAACCGAAGGGCACGCAGGGCGTGGAGCAAATAGCTCTCCGGCCCGCCGGCGGCGTACGCGCCCTCCAGCAGGAGCGTCCATGCGCGTGCATCGGCGGGGAGCTCCTCGGCCAGCGGATCGACTGCCAGTTCCAGGGTCTCCGGCATCTCAACTTCGCCGAGCGGCAGTGCCAGTTCGGATCGCGACCGGAGCGAGGTGCTGTTCCCTCTGGACACTCGCCAACTCACAATCGGGGAGGCGCTCAACGGGATCCGGCCCAAGTTTGGTGCATTCCGTCAAGTTTTGCAACTGACCGAAGTCCCGCCGCCGGAAGGACTTTAGTCCACCCGATTACCGAGAGAGCGGCGCGTCGCAACGATGCGGAGCTCCGAACCCGAGCGGGCGCGCGCTCCGGGGAGGTGGCCGGCCCCACCACGGTCAGGTCGGCCGCGCCCGTTCTCCTGGCAGCTTCCCGGCCCGCCGCGGCAGGGACGTGCTTCTACAGACCGTATACCGAGAAGTCGAAGTAGGGCGGCTTCATATAAGGAGGGCCCAGCTCGATGGTGATCTGTGTGTGATTGCGCAGCACGATCTCGCGAGGGTTGCCGTGGTAGAGAGCCTGACCGAGGTAGACTCGCTCCGCGCCCGACGCGGCCGTGTACCGCCCGACCGTGGTTCGCGAGAGTGGCTGACCCCAGATGTCGAAGAACTGTCCAAGCGTTGGCGAGATCCGGTGTCCGGCCTCGATATGGATGACACCCGTGGCATCGTGCGTGTGCAGCCAGTAGAGACAGAGATGCTCCGGGTGGATTCCCACGCCGGCGGGCGGGTACACGAGCTTCCGGCTGCCCGCGAGGACGATAGTGAGGTGGGCGTGAACGTGGTAGGTGACCTGTTCGGAGAGGTCGCATGGGATGCCGTCGACAGGCTTGCTGGTGGCACGCGCGATGAAGACAAATGCGCCCAGCGCCACTAACACGACGACGAGCCCGATGAGAATGGACCGCATTGCGGAAACCCCAGTGTGCGGCGGATTCAGCCTCCATAGTACGGACCAAACCTGAGACCCCGGGTACTGCGCCTGCAGTCCCGGGGTCTCGCCCCCACCTCCCAGGTGAAATGCCGCTATTGTCGAATGACTATTTCTTGGTTGCCTTCGCCCGTGTGTCCTTCTTCTGACGTGGTGTCGCCAGCAGACCCAGCGATGTCCATTCCTTCATTTGTGCCCTCCCCCTGCCCTCTCCGGGCCGGTCCGTCTTCCTTACACCGACAACTCTACGCGCATCGGGGCGTGACGTCTACGGGTTGCAGTTGCGATTCGGTTACAGATGAGCCGGGGGGAGGAGGAGGAGATAAATGGCGGCCACACCGTGTATCCCTACGCCGCCGTGGGCACAATGCTGTGTCTCCCCACGTCGCGGTGGGTGCCATACCCTGAAGCCTCGGTCCGCCGTGACCCGGGTACCCTCCGGGTGTGGGCCGCAGCCCGGCATGTCGGATGTGCCATGCGCCGCGGGCAACCCGCCGTGAACGCATAGTGCCCGAACCGCGGGAATGGTGGATCGGGCATGCCGGCGTTGGAATCGGTTCGATAGCGGCATGGGCATCGTCCGACATGTCGCCCTGCGGGGCGACTCGGTCACGGCGGACCGAGGCTTCATCCGTATCGGTAGACGGCGAACCATGGCTTCCCCCTCCGGACGGCAATGCCACCACCCACTGAAGCCCCGGACGGCCCTGTCCGGGCCGGGCCGCAGCCCGGCATGTCGGATATGGCGCAAGCCGCGGAAAGCCCGTCACGAACGCGCAACATTCGGACCGCGCGAATGGTGAAGGCGGCGTCTGGGGATGACGGCGTTGGGGTCGGTTTGGTGGTGGGGTGCGTGATGTCCGACATGTCGCCCTGCGGGGCGATGCGGACAGGGCCGTCCGGGCCTTCAGTAAGCGGGGCAGGGCCGTCCGGGGCGCAGCAGGGGTGCGCAGGGGTTCCAGCGGGGGCTGCGCTGGCGCCTCAGCCGTCGGAGCGCGCCGGCGCCTCGGCAGGGGCTGGGGCCTTCGGGTTCAGTTGTTGCCGCGGTGTCCGCCACGTCCGCCGCGGCTGCTGGTGTGGCCCTGGCCCTCGGTCTGCTCGTGATGGCCCGATCTCAGCCCTTGCTGCTCGTCACGCGTTTCCTTGTGGATTCCCGGTACCGGGTTGCTCACGTCATGACTCCAGTAGTCGGGCTCTCCCGGCGCTTCGGCATCCTGAATGCCGTACCCCTCGGGATTCTCGATTCCGCTCTCGTTTTGATTCATGCTTCTGACCTCCCATCTGGTTGACGCCGGGCAAGATGCATTCCAGACGGGGTCCGGCGGCCGGCTGGTCCAGGAAATTGTCGGACGCAGCGGTGTCAAGAGACGACGGCGAGACGGGGGCGAGGTGTGCCGAACCACTCGATGAGGTCGCCGGCGGCGAGCGGCTTGCTCAGGAAGAAGCCCTGGGCGAGATCGCACTCCATCTCCACCAGCATGTCGAGGGCGCGGCGGTTCTCGACACCCTCCGCCACCACGTGAAGGCCCAGATTGTGGCCGAGCGAGATGACGGAGCGCACAATTGACGCGTCGTCTCGATTCGTCGCCATGTCGATGACAAACGACTTGTCGATCTTGATCTCGTCCACCGGAAGCCTCCGGAGGTACCCGAGCGAGGAATAGCCGGTGCCAAAGTCGTCGATGGACGTCCACACGCCGGCATCGTGCAGGTCGGAGAGCGTCTTGAGCGCGCGATCTGGGTCGAGCATGAGGGCGCTCTCGGTGATCTCCACGATGAGCCGCGACGGGTCAGTGTCCCAGACCTCGAGCAAGCGAGTGACCGTCGTCAGGAGGTCGGGATCATGCAACGTTCGGGCCGAGAAGTTGACGGAGATGCGCACGTCGTGGCCCGCCTCGCGCCAGGCTCGCTGCTGCCGCAGCGACTCGTTGAGCACCCACGCGGTGAGCGGCTTGATCAGGCCGGTTTCCTCGGCGAGCGGGATGAACTGGTCCGGAGAGGTCGGTCCCTTCTCGGGGTGGTTCCAGCGCACCAAAGCCTCGACATTGTTGGTGGCGTCCCCACGCAGGCTCACCTTGGGTTGATAGCGGAGCAGGAGCTGATTCCCGTCGATGGCCTGGCGTAGCTCGGCCGTTACGAGCAGCCGGAGAGAGCTCCGCTCGTCACGGTCAGGAGAGTAGACGGTATAGCCGCGCGCCGTGCGCTTCGCGGCGTACATGGCGACGTCGGCGCGCCGCAGGAGCATGGCGGAGTCATTGCCGTGCTCGGGATAGACGGCGATCCCGATGCTGGCGCCCACTTCGAGCTCATGCCCCTCGACGGTGAACGGCCGCCGCAGAGCGTCGCCCACCCGTTCGGCGGCAGTCACAGCTCCGCCGGTATCGGTCGCCGGGAGAAGCACGGCGAACTCATCACCACCCAGCCGGGCGACGGTGTCCGACTCGCGCATGGCGCCGGCCAGCCGGCTCGCCACCTGGGTCAGCAGCGCATCTCCGCTGTCGTGGCCGAAGGTATCGTTGACCTCTTTGAAGCGGTCGAGGTCGAGCAGGAGGAGGGCGACCGGAGTTGCGTGCCGGTGGGCGACCAGCACCGCCTGATGGAGCCGGTCCTGGAGCAAGGTGCGATTCGGCAGGTCGGTGAGGGAGTCGTGCATCGCCTGATAAGCAAGGGCGGTCTGTGCCTGCTTCCGCTCGGTGATGTCGCGAATGAATCCGGTGAAGGTGCGCCTAGCACCCTCCGAGAACTCACCCAGCGAGATTTCGATGAGAATCTCACGGCCGCTCTGGTGAATGGCCGGCAACTCGAGCGACTCCCAGTGCAAATGCCGGCGCCCGCCTGTCAGGTACCGTCGCATGCCGGCGCGATGGGCCTCCCTCATGCCGTCGGGCATCAGCATCGTGAGCGAGCGCCCGATCAGCTCGTCAAGGCTGTAGCCGAAGACTCGCTCGGCGGCGGGGTTCGCCGACAGGATCCGGCTTGTTTCGTCGATCGTGATGACCGCGTCGTGCGCGATCTCGGTGATGGTGCGGTAGCGCTCCTCGCTTGCGCGGATCGCCTCGTCGGCGCGTTCCCGTTCGAAAAAGCGTCCCACCAGCGTGGCCAGCGCGACGAGTGAAGCAATCTGCTCCTCGTCGCGTGTCCGTGGGTTGCGACTCGCCAGCTCGATCACGCTTCGAACCCGGCCGTCGAAGACGACCGGAACGTAGCACGCAGACCGGAGTGCAGGCGCTTGCGCCTGCGCCGCGTCCGGGCGCGGCCAGGAGCGGAAGTCCGTCGCCACGTCCTCTATCCAGTGCGGCGCAGCTGATCTCCACACGTCGTCCACGATGCCTTCGCCGCACCTCACGGTTCCCTGCGCCGAGTCGGTTCCCAGGCCGGCCGAGGCGGCGCCTTCCGCGCACCAGCAGCAGGTGCGGCTCATGCCCGGCCGGGACGTATCGACCCCCCAGAACGCGGCGATGTCCCACTCACCATGGCGAGCCATCGCCTCCAGGAAATCCGGAGTAGCGTCGTCGAGCGATTCGGCCTCGGCCAGCAACCGGATGATGGTCTGCTGGGCGAGGATCTGGCGCTCGCAGCGCCGCAGGTGGTCGGTGAGGGACTCTCGCTCGGAAAGGTCGTCCAGAA
>DATGJB010000169.1:0-13137 GCA_035295425.1 Chloroflexota bacterium
CTGGGTACAGCGCATCGGGCGGCGGAAAGTCCGCAACGATCACGAGCTCGGCCGGCTTCTCGCCCGGATCCATCGGGACATCTCGCCAGGCTCGTACCAGGGTCTCGAGGTTCTTGCGGCGCTCGGCCCCTCCGAGATACAGCACGAAGCGCTCTGGAAGCCCATAACGAGCGCGCAGCCGCTCACTCTCACCCGGTTCGGCACGCGGGTTGAAGCGCGCATCGGCGGCCTCGTAGGTCACATGGATCCGGTGGTCAGGGATGCGGAGCAGCCGCCGAACGTCACGCCTGGCATGCTCCGACACCGTGATGACCGCGTCCGCGCGGCGTACCGTGGCGGCCATCAGCCGCGCGTATGCAGCGGAGGCCGGACCTCGGTGGTAATCTCCGAGCGCCAGCGGGATCACATCGTGAACCGTCACCACCACGCGGGCGGTGGCGACCAACGGCGCCGCCCAGTAGAGATAGTGCACCAGAGCTACTCTGCGCCGTGCGGCGGCGGCGGGCAGCGCGACGATCTCCCACCACAGCTTGTCGGCCCGGGCCCACGTCGCGCCGCGTCCCGCCACCCGATGCAACGGCGAAATGAGGCACTGGCTCGGCATGCTCCCGGGTGCCTGAGCGTCGCACAGGAACAGGCGGAAGTTGAGATCGGGGGCGGCGCCGGGCAACCGCTCCACCAGGTTCTGCGCGTACACCGCCGATCCCGAATGAGGGTGATCGAGCTGCAACCCGGCGAGCCCGATCTCAGGCACGGGCGACCACGCTGCGATACAGGGCGACGGTCCGTGCCGCTGCCGCCTCCCAGGTCAGAGCGGCGGCGCGGGCGGGCCCGCGGCTCGCCATTCGGCGGCGCAGATCCTGGTCAGTTGTCAGGCGGAGCATCGCCGCGGTGATAGCCATGGTGTCGGTGGGATCGAACAGGAGCGCGGCATCGCCTACGACTTCCGGCATCGAGCTCGCCTCACTGCAGGCGACAGGCGCGCCGCAGGCCAGCGCCTCCAGCGGCGGCAGTCCAAAGCCCTCGTAGAGCGACGGATAGACGAACAGTTCGGCGAAACTGTAGAGGGCCGGCAACAGGCCGTCGGGCGGCTGAAGCACGGTCACTGCCGAGCTCAGTCCGAGTTCGTCGATACGGCGCAGAATCGGCTCATACAGCCAGCCCGGCCGCCCGGCGATGACCAGGCCCGAGCTCAGGCCTTCCCGGCGCGCCGCTGCGTACGCCTCGAGCAGCCGGACGTAGTTCTTGCGCGGCTCGAGCGTGCCCACCGACAGGATGTACGGCAGGCGAACGCCGGCGGCGGCAAGGGCCCGCTCCGCCGCGGCCCGATCTTCGACCGGCCGGAAACCGGGGCTGACTCCTTCCAGCACGGTCGTGACCCGTTCCGGCGCCACGCCCAGGTGGCTGATGAGATCGCACCGGGTGCTCTCGGAAACGGCGATGACGTGCGTCGCCGACTCGACGCTGCGCGGAACCGTCGCTGCCAGGTAGGCCTGCAGCGTGGGATAGGAGCACTCCGGCACGGTGAGAAATGCCAGGTCGTGGACGGTGAGAACCGTCGGCTTTCCCAGATCGGGCGGCAGCGTGAAGTCCGGCGAGTGAAACAGATCGAATCTCCCGGCGAACAGCTGGACGGGTAAGGGAAGCCGCAGTCGGTGCCAGATCGCATTCATTACCCGATCCGACGCCGGTATGGCACGCCGGCGGAAGCGCCGGTCGAGCGCCGGCAGGCCGCCGGCGCGGGCTCCCGGCCCGCAGTAGACCACGCGGTACCTGAAATCATCGTCGCGGCGCGCCAGCGCTTCGAGAAGCTGCCGCGCGTAGCGTCCGATCCCGGCTCCCTGATGCACCGCCGCCGTGGCGTCGTAGCCGATGGTGACGGTCAAGGTGGCCCAATTCCTCGCGGTTCGGTCACGCTGTGCCCGGAAGCGGCGGCTCTCACACGGGGTGGCGGAAGTGCGACCTCTTGCTCAGCAAGTACACGAGGAAACCGAAGAACGCGACGCTGTAGTAGCTCAACAATCGATCCACCACTACGACCGCCGCGGCGTCCTGCTTGCTGATCCCGAGGTAGATCATGAGCGACCCGAGAACGACTTCCACCAGACCAAGACCGCCCGGCGTGAACGGCACCGTCGTGAGCACTGCCATGGTAAGCGCGAAGAAGAGCATCGGCACGAACGGAATGTTCGAGATGTGGGTGTGGAGACCAAGCGCGCTGAAAACCATCTGCAGGCGCGCCCCTTCCATCAGCCAGATCAGCGTCGTGACACCCAGGATGAGGGGCAGCCGCCGGAAGCTCCCCAGCGTTCCCTCTTCGAACGCAACGTAGCGCTCGTGGAAACGCGCCGGTATGCGCTTGCGAATGTGCTCGCTGAAGGTCTTCATCGCGATCAGCGCCACGATTCCGACCACGGCGAGACCGAGACCGAGTATCAGCACGATGCCAATGTGTCCCAACCGTGACCGGAAGACGATCAAGGCGGTAGCCGCCAGCAGGAGACCGAGCACGAGAATATCGATAATGCGCTCTGCCATGATGGTGCCGACGGTCTTCGTCCAGGAGATCCGCGCCCAGAGTTTCGCCAGGTAGGCGCGGTAGAGATCGCCAAGCTTGGCCGGCACGACGCAGTTCACGAACCATGAGATGTACAGAATCTCGCTCAGTCCGCGCACGCTCATACTGTTTACTGCGTCGGAATGTGTGTCCCTGTACGCGTTCTGGAGCAGCGCTTTCCAGCGAAAGCCTCGCAGCGGGAACGTGGCGTAGTAGACCACGAACGCGCCGAAGAAGAGCCCGAAATTCAGCGTGCGGATGTGATGCCAGAGTGCCTTGGGATCGATACCTCCCTTGACGATCGCAATCGCAAGGACCAGCAGCGCGAGCCCGAAGGACACCAGCGTCTTCCAGTTCGCCAGACGGTGGCTGATCGAGAGATCGTCTTCGGCCTGCTGTTCGGAAGGCTCCGACCAGTCGTCCAGCTCGCGCTCGATCTGTTCCTCGGGTGCAGCCACTACCGTCCTACGCCCCACTCGCGACACCTGCCGGTTGACCCATTCCATCCGGCCGAGTGTTCCTCGTTCGAATCTGACCTGAATTGCCTGCGGCCACGAAGGCGACGATCAACCCCAGGAGTGCAGCGGTCCCATGGACGTAGAGAACGTCGAAAACGTTGTGAAGGCTTGTTGCTGCCAGGGCCCCGATTACCCCTAGACTCGCGGCGCTTTTGACGCGCGAAGGCACGCCCCGCGCAGACGCATAACTGTACCACAGGGCCGAACCAACCAACAATACATAAGCGGCCAGGCCGAAGATCCCCGCTTCGGCCGCGATGTTGATGTAATAGTTGTGCGCGTGCTCGAGCGAGGCATACCAGCCACGTGGGTGGAAGGCGGGGTAAGCGGCCGCGTAGTTCCCGATCCCCACGCCGAGGAGTGGGTGCGCGGCGAACATGCGGACGCCTGCCAGCCAGTGCGCGGCGCGCTCGACCGCTGAGAAGTTGGCGTCGTTGACGGATTGAAACGACACCTGGCCAAGGCCCACCGCGGTGAGCAGTCGATCGAGCGGTCCCAGCGGGACGACCCCGTACGCGATGCAGAGCGCTCCGCCGATGCCGGCCAGCGCGCCGAGCGCAAGCGCGACGGCCACGCGCCGGTACAGGATCGCCAGCATGAGCAGTAGCCCCGCCGTACCGGCCAGCAACGCACCGCGCGATTCGCTGGCGAGCACCGCTCCGGCCAGTGCGAGGAAGGCAAGCCAGTACCACCTCCGGACGGCGGCGGACGGAGCGCGCAGCGCCATGGCAAGCGCGAATGGCGCCACGATATTGAGATACCCGGCGTACGGGTTGGGCTGGTCGAAGGTGCCGTAGGCCCGTAGAAACGCGCGTTGGGCGGCGAACGCCGCCGGGCCCAGATTCAGAGCGAATTGCACGTAGCCGAGCAGGGCCTGGCTGACCCCGGCGAGGACGATCGCTGCGACGACGATCTGGAGATTGCGGTCGCCGCGGAGAAACCGCACTGCCGCCAGGTACACCACCAGCATCTCCAGCCACTTCACGAGCTCGCGCTCTGAGGCATGGAGGTCGATCGCCTGACTCGCCGAGAGCGAGATCGCGATCAGAAACAACGCAACGTACGGCGTCCAGGGCGCCTCGCGCAGAACGTTCTCACGATCCTCCGCCAGCTGGAAGGCGAGGGCGCCGGCCAGCCCGGCGGATACGATCTCGACCGGGGAGATTGGAAACGAGCCCGCCGTGACCGTCACGGTGCTTCCCCAGGGAACCGCGAAGGCAAGAATGCACAATCCGGCGACCGGCACGATCAGAGTCAGGGCCATCAGGCCCAGACCGACAAGCGCTGCCGCGAGATAGGTGGGCGGAAGCACCCAGATCGACGCCAGCGCGGCGAGAGCGGCGAGCAGCAGCACGGCACGCCTGGCCGTCCAGCGTCCCGCCGGGGTCGTGAGGATCTCGCCCCGCGTCGCGATCATCCGGCGCCGGCCGGCGCGGAACGCGGCCCGGTCTCCGCCGACGCGAACGAAACGAAGCCGCACAGTAGCCAGAAGAAGATAGCGAGGTCCTCCAGGAAGTAGGAGTTGTCCACCAGGCCGTGCGCGAGGGAGGCGAGCATGGCGGCCATCGCACCGGCCAGCAGCAGCTGCATCACCCCACCGAGCCGGCGGTAGGCGCGAACGGACTCACGCCAGAACACCGCCTGCAACCACAGAAAGGAGGTCAGCCCCAGCACACCGGTACTGAGCCAGAAGTCCAGCACGACATTGTGGGGATGCGAGAGGCAGGGCTCATCCCCGGCGGCGGCGACCATGTAGCCTTTACCCGGGGCACACTCCCGCTGCCACCGGTCTTGCGAGCGGGTTGGAGCGTAGTAAGTCAGGAAATTGTCGGGGCCCACGCCAAACACAGGATGGTCGCGGATCATCCGCAGCGAGGATTGCCACACATACAGCCGCTGCTGTACGGTGTGCGAGTGGCCGTTGCGCAGGGTCAGAGCCACGCTGCGCGCCTCGAATGCCAGTGCCAGCGCCGCCAGTAGCAGTACCGCGACTGCCAGGCGACGTCCCCAGCTGAGACGCCAGAGGAGTGCGCCGGCGGCGAGGGCCGTGGCGAACCACGCGCCGCGCGAGAAGGTGAAGAACAGCGTGACCAGCAGCAAGGCTCCGGCGATTCCCGCCAGAAGGAGCTCGGCGCGGCGCCGCGCGAACAGCGCGACCGAGAGCCACACCGGCACCACTCGGTCGAGCAGAAGTCCGAGATTGTCGGCGCTGCCGTAAAGCGCCTTCACCCGCGGCAGGGAGCTGCCGCTCACCCTCGTCAGGTCCTGGCCCGTGACGAGCTGCGCGACGGCGAGGACCGATGCGGCGAGGCCGGCGCCAAGAAGCGCCGCGAAGGATGCGACCCAGCGACTCGCGCGCGTCTGCACGGCCAGCAGCAGCCCGAACCAGACGACCGGCTCGAGAATCACCTCTCGATACTCCCGCAAAGCAAGGTGCTGGTCGGCGGCGGCCAGCGTGCTCAGCGCCCCGGCGAGGAGAAAGAGCGCCGCCGGGGCGAGAAACGGCGAGTGGCGAACCCGAGCCGCGTCCAGGCGGCGCCCGGCCGCTGGAGCCAGCGCCCAACCGGCCGCGATCAGAACGCCCAGGATGATGAAGATCTCGCTCGGAGCGAACTGTTCGTGGCCGACGTGCTTGGGCAGCATGAAGGCAGGCGCGAAGAAGACCGGAAGGGCAAGCGCCAGGTCGAGCCGCCGCCAGCCGATGACCGCGACCGCGATCAGGGCCGGCCCGTAGACCGGAGCCCAGGGCGCGAGATAGAACACGCCTGCCGCGAGGACCATGGCCGCGGCAACCGGTGCGTCCTGCCTCCAGGTCTCGGCGCCGGGACCGGCGCCGCCACGACCCACCGGGACGCCTACCGAAGGGCTAGTAGCCGACCCAGCGATCGACGTCTCGCCTGTAATCGAGTATCTCCTCCGGCTTGAAGAACAAATCGATCTCGTACCGGGCCGTTTCCGGGGAGTCGGACCCATGGATGAGATTCTGGCCGATTTCGAGGGCGAGCCTTCCGCGGATACTACCCGGAGCGGCCGACACCGGATTGGTGGCGCCCATCAGATTCCTGGTTGCCTCGATCGCATTCGGTCCCTTGAGCACGCCGACGACCACCGGGCCCGAGGTGATGAACTCCACCAGCCCGTCGTAGAACGGTTTGCCGCGGTGCACCGCATAGTGGCGCTCGGCAAGCTCACGATCGATGTGGATCAGCCGGAGCCCGGCAGTCTGCAGACCCTTGCGCTCAAAGGTTCCGAGAATCTCTCCAATCAGGCCGCGCTGCACCGCGTCGGGCTTGATGATGATCAGGGTGTGTTGCGATTCAGGCATCTCACTCTCCATTCCTGGCAGTACGCGGGGCCGCTCACGTCAAGCGCCGGCGACGCGCTCGCGCGCTCCGATCTCGAAGGTCGGTCCCACGGCCACGACGCGTGCCGACTCCGGACGCAGCAGCTCGCGCGCCACCCGCAGGAGATCGCGCGAGGTAATGCCGTCCACGGCGTCCGCCGCCTCCTCCGGCCCGACCAGTTCATCTTCCAGCATCAACTGTCCGCCAAACCAGCTCGCGACCGAATGAGTGTCCTCGAGGCCGAGCAGGAGGCGGCCGCGAAAGAAGCGCTTGGCCTTCTGCAGCTCGGCAGCCGGGATTCCCCGCCGCTCCACGCGGCGCAGCTCCTCGAAGATCACGTCGAGCGCGCGTTCCGCGTTGCCGCCGTCCATCCCGGCCGATATCACGATCGACCCGGTGTCCGAGTAGTGCGCGGTCGACATCTGGACGTCGTAGACCAGACCGAGCTTCTCGCGCAGCCTGAGAAACAGGCGGGAGCTGGTCCCACCTCCCAGGATGGTGCACAGCACGTGCAGGGCCCATCGCCCCGGGTGCCGCCGCGACATGCCGGGAAACACGATACAGATGTTTGTCTGTTCCAGCGGCTTCCGCTCCAGGCGGATCCGCGGTCCCGCCTCCGGGATATGCGCCGCGGTTGGGTGAGCGACGGAAACCGGCTCCCAGTCGCCGAAGGCGCGCTGTACGGCCGGGATGATCGCGTCGTCGCGGATTCCGCCGGCCACGGCGATAAGCGCGTTATTGGGCCCATAGTACCGGCCCATGGTCCGGATCACGTCACGGCGGTTAAGCGCGCCTACACTCTCGGGGGTTCCCGCGATCTCCCGTCCGATCGGCTGCCCAGGCCAGAGCGTCTCGTCAGCCAGCACGTGCACCCAATCCTGGGGATCGTCGGCCAGCATCGCGAGCTCTTCGAGGATCACCTGTTTCTCGCGCGCGAGGTCACCGCGGCGCAGCAGGCTGTTCCGGAGCATGTCGGCGAGGAGATCGATGCAGAGTTCCACGTGCTCGCTCGCCGTCTTTGTCCAGTAGACGGTCAGCTCCTTGTCGGTGCTGGCATTCAGCATTCCGCCCACGCCTTCGACCGCCTCGGAGATGTCCCGCGAACGCGGCCGGAGAGTGGTTCCTTTGAACAGCATGTGCTCGATGAGGTGACTGACGCCCGCCTCGCCGGCGCCCTCGTACCGCGAGCCGAGACCGATGTAAGCGACGACACTGCACGACTGGACCCCCGGCATCGGCACCTGCACAACGCGCAGGCCATTCGGCAGCTCGCCTAGCAGGTATCTCACGCCCGTCCCGGTCGCTTCTGGCGCGGGCCGGACGTCGCGGCCTCCCTCAACAACCGCTCGAGCACAGCTGCGCCCTCCAGCCGTCCAGCAGCTGCTGAATGGTGCGGCCGTACTCAGCCTTCGTCGCCACGTCGTAGTCCTTCACCGTATCGCTTGGCTGGGCCGCCAGCACGTAGTAGAAGCGACCGAAGCGGTGATAGCCGTAATGCAGAATGAGATACTTGACGAATGAGCCGCCGATGAGATACGAGTTGGCCACATCACCCCGCTGGAATCCGCTATCGGACAGGATTCGCAGCGGCTGGACGTGACTGATAACTGCATCGGCGCACGCGTCGAGGGGAATGTAGGCGAGATCGGACGAGCAGTAATCGGAGAGCCGGGGATCCAGCCATCGATCTTCCAGCGCCACCGCCGTCCCCTCCGCGATGAATAGTGGCTCGAGGTAGTAGTCGCCGTTCGGCGCGCGTTTCGTCGGCTCCAGCGCATGCTCGTAGACGTGGATCGGCTCGTGGTACGAGGGCCACTCGCTGGTGTGGATGGTCGGAGGGTTATCGAGCGCCAGCGCGCAGCCCACCTCCTGGGAGGACGAGCCGCAGAGCCCGTCTGTCAGCGGGCCCATCATGGTCTGCTCCGGATACAGATAGTAGCGGGCAAACGGCGCAACCTTTACTCCGAACCGCTGCTCGAAGAGCGCGCGCTGATGCTCCAGCCGTCCGAGTGCGGCGCGATCGCTACCCTGAAGCTCGTATGGACTGTGATAGATGGCGAAGTGCGGGCTGCGGGTCACCTGCCAGCTGGCGTTGAGGTACCTGGTTCCGCTGATGCCGCTCGGCAGCGCGTCGATGACGACGTGCGAGGCGTTCCCCCGGAAGTCGAAGATCTGGTATGCCGGGATCGCGCGCGGATCGGATGAGAATTGAACGGTCGCGACGACGTGACGCGGCCCCAGCTGCCGGGCAAAGACGATCATCACGTGGAGCGGGTGAGCGCCCGCCGAGTCCCATTGCTCGAACTGCGACTGCACTGACGACGCCAACCGCCGGTCGGTGAAGGCGCCCGCGATCTTCCCGATATCGCCGCGCTCGTAATCGGACGCCATCTCCTGCAGGACACCGGCGATCCGCAGGAGCACCGGTCGCGGCGCGGCGGCCTTGGCGCTCAACTTGCCCACCTCCACGGTGGGAGTGGCGGTCGCCGAGCCGCATCCGGCAAGGAAGAGCGCAAACATCACGGTGAGGACGGGTAGCACCGGCCGGCGCCATGGCACGGGAGTGGATCGATGACGAACGGGCGCACTCACGTCACAGTCTATCGGGCCGAAGGCTAGCTCCCGGGCAGCGTGACACGCGCGAACCAGACGTCGGTCTCATCGGGCTGGTGAAGCTGGGTGTCCGCCCACACCGCGCCGAGATCCCTCCCCATCGCCACGGCGCCGATGTAGTCGCCGAAAAACCGGCCGGGCGCCAGGCAGGTGCTGCCGGGCGCGACGTACATCATGTCGACGACCGGAGACGTTCCGGAGTCGAGCCTCAGGTTCGGGTAGGCGCGGAAACGGCTGCCAAAGCGGGCCCGCGCCGCGTACGTATCGAGAACCATGCCGCCGCGGCGCTGGTCGTAAAACACGACGGCGAGCGAGCCACCGGCTAGGAGTACGACTGATGGCATGAAGCGCGCTCCGTTTCTGGCGTCGTTGACGCGCCGCGGCGTCGACCAGCTTCGCCCTCCATCCACCGACCGACTGAGCACGATATCGGCATCGACGGCACCACCGGAGCGCACGCGCTCGACCTGCGCCCACGCGACGTACAGAGTACCTCGACCGTCGAGCACGACCGACGGCATGGTGAGAACGCGCAGATTGCCCGGCTTGACAATGTCCGGCACCGACCGGAAGGTGCGGGTGACGGCAAATCGCCTCCCAAAATGCGCTCCATCGTCGCCGGAGACGACGGCAAACAGGCCGGTCGGAGACGGCCCAACCTGCTCTTCGTTGGGGGACACCGACCAGAAGACGTAGATGCGGCCTCGCGGGCCAACCACCGGAACGGTTCCGAAGTTCGCCAGGCGGGACGACCACAGTCGCGCCGGCCGGCTGAAGGTCACGCCTCCGTCGAGCGAGCGGGATATCCACACGTCGCTCGTCTTGCTGGCGTCGTGCCAGCGCGTCCAGGTCACGAAGATGTGAGATGCCTTGCCTCGAATGCTTTCGACCGCCAGATTCGGCTTATCGTCGTCGGGATTGATGTCGACCGCCACCGGGCGACGGTAGCTCTTGCCGTTATCGATGGAGTGCGACAGGACCACGGCAGCGCCGCCCCCGCCGCAGAACGCGGGCGCTTCGCCCAGGTAGCTGTAGAAGACGGTGCCGTCACGCGCCACGACGACGGACGTGTCGGCTCCGGTGGTGAATGGCGGGATCATGGGCATCGTACCGGCGTTGAAGCTCCGGCCGCCGTCCGCGCTGTAGAAGTACGCGGTCGGGAACGTCCCGTCCACCGGGGCCGAATAGTTGGTGTTGGCACTGGCCACGACGACGCCGGGGCGAAGCGGGCTGATCGCCACGGTGGGCTCGGTGCGGCCACGCGCCAGCAAGACCTCGACCGGCCCGGAGTGGGTCGCGGCGGAGGGCAGGGCAGCGGGGAGGGCGAACAACGAGAGAACGAGGAATCGTCGATACGTCATGAAGTCGGGAGGCCGAGGCGGCCGCCGCGCAGCGCGCGACTCACCCTGGTACAATACGCCTCTGGACCAAAGTACCAGGGCACGCGGGACCGGCGGCACTCGACGTCGTCGCCCGGCCCGGCTAGACTTTCCCTCATACCGATCGAGGGACCCAGGAGGATAGTGGATGGTCGCAGAGGAGCACGACGAGCGCATTCCCTACCAGCGTGCCCTGCGCGTCATAGGGCGGCATCTGGACGCCGAGCCCGCCTACCATGTCAGCATTCTCGAAGTGGCGGACGGGTTCACCGTCCGCTCGCACCCGGCGCGCCATCGAACCGATGGGCGCATCGTTCACTTCAAGTGGGACCGGTTGCAGGACCTGGTGATCTTCCACACCGCCGGACGCGACTGCGCGCGGCGGCGCTATCGCCATCAGGGCATCTGGGCCAATTTCCCATCCGGCCACGAAGATTTTTTCCGCGCTCTCGGCTTCACCCTCGACAGCGAAGAGGCGACCAGCCTGAGCGTCGACGAGGTGCCGGAGGGCGTCGGCGTCTCGTACATGCGGCCCTCCCCGGAGAATCCGCTGTCCTTCGAGAAGTGCCATACCGTGTACCACAAGCGCGAGATCGAGGCGATGCTGCGGGCGGCCCAACAGCGACGAGGCCAGCCCGTCACCTAGCCCCTGCCGGACTTCGCGCCTCCACCCGGTATAATGCGGCGCGGAATACGGATGGAAAGACGTGCCAGATTCGCGCTGGTTGCGCTTGTATTAAGCCTGGGCATTTGCTCGTTGTTCGCTCCAATGGTGGGCAACGCTCGCGCCGCGGCCCGGGCACGCAAGCCGCATCCCTGCGTTTTCGACCACATGATGTTGAAAAGCAGGGCGCACACCTGCCGGCCGCGCGCCAGGCACTACCCGGCCGCGGTCACGACCGCCGTCGAGCGCGCTATCTACGACGGCGCCCTCATCTTCGGCATCCCGTACGATGTGCTGTACAAGATCGCCGTCTGCGAGAGCGGCCTGGACCCGCACGCGGCATATCTCGGGCACTACGGCCTCTACCAGTTCGTCCCTGATACGTTCCACCGCGGGGCAGGACAGCTGCATGCCGCCGTCGGCGTGGTGGCCCGATCGTACTGGAATCCGCTCGACTCCGCGTATGTCGCCGGGTACCTCTACGCCACCGGTCAATCCCGCAGCTGGTCATGCGAGAAGGGTGGTCAGCTGCCTCCGGGAGCCGGACAGTACTGAGCCGCTGCGGCTCTCACCCTTATGGGACGGCGGTGGCTACACGGCCGCGGAGGGGCAGATGTCGGCCAGTACGCACCGGCCGCACTGCGGTTTGCGGGCATCGCAGACGCGCCGTCCGTGCCAGATGAGAACGTCGGACAGCCGTCCCCAGTGCCGCCGGGGAACAAGCTGCATCAGGGCCCGTTCGATCTTCACCGGATCATCCTCGACGGTCAGGCCAAGACGCCGCGCCAGCCGGTGGACGTGCGTGTCCACGGCGATGCCTTCGTTCCGACCGAAGGCGTGGGCAATGACCACGTTGGCCGTCTTGCGGGCCACACCGGGCAGCGTCACGAGCTCCGTCATGGTCGCCGGGACCCTGCCGTCAAACCGTTGCTCGAGCTCGATCGCCGCGGCCTGGATGTTTCTGGCCTTGTTGCGGAAGAAGCCGCAGGAGTGGATGATCGCTTCGACCTCGGCGCGATCCGCCTGAGCCAGGTCGGCCACCCGAGGGTACCGTGCAAACAGCTCCGGCGTGACCATGTTCACTCGCTCGTCGGTGCATTGCGCCGACAGGATGGTCGCGAAGAGCAGTTGCTCGGGCGATTCGAAGCTCAGTCCGGTCGTCATGCCGTCATAGAGGGGATCGAGCCGTTCCAGAGTCTTGCGCGCCCGGCCGCGGGGCGAGAGACGGCTCATGCCGTCGCCGCCTGGTAGTAGCGGCTCGCCGGTCGCCGTCCGATCGCACCGGCCAGATAGCTGGAAGCATGCACCACGCCGGCCAGGGAGACGCCAGACTCGATGCCGAGCCCGTCTAGCATGTACAACAGATCCTCGGTGGCCAGATTGCCGGTCGCGCCCGGGGCGTAGGGACAGCCGCCCAGCCCTCCGGCCGACGAGTCGTAGGTCGTCACTCCGAGGAGCAGCCCGGCCAGTACGTTGGCCAGCGCGGTGCCCCGGGTGTCGTGAAAGTGAAGCGCGATGCGCGAGAGCTCGACTGCATCGAGCACGGCTGAAACCACATCCCCCACCTGGCGCGGGGTCGCCAGGCCGATGGTGTCGCTGATGGCCAGCTCGTCCGCCCCCAGCCGGTCCAGCCGCCGCACGACGTCGACCACCGAGGCGACCGGTACCTCGCCCTCGAACGGGCAGCCGAAGGCGGTCGAAACGTAGGCGCGGACCCAGAGGCCGCGTGCCTTTGCCGCGGCGATGACCGGGACGAAGCGATCGAGCGTCTCGGCGATGCTCGCGTTTGTGTTCCTACGGCTGAACGTCTCAGACGCCGCCGTGAAGAGGGCGATCCCTCCGGGGCTGTGTTCCTGGGCGCGCTCCATGCCGCGAATATTGGGAACGAGCGCGGTGTACATCGTACCTGCTCGGCGGGAGATGCCGTCCATTACCGCCTCGGCGTCCGCTAGCTGAGGAATCGCTCCCGTACGCACGAACGACGTCACCTCGATCTTCCGCAGGCCGGCGTCCGACAGCAGGTCGACGAATCGCACCTTGACGTCGGTCGGAACCGCTTCCG